>NZ_PSWM01000028.1:0-52571 GCF_002932795.1 Rathayibacter sp. AY1B5 | reverse complement strand
AGGCCGGGGTATAAAATTGGCATTGAACATAGTGCACGCTGTTGAGTTCTCAAGAATCGGACACATCCCGCCTCCACACCAGAACGGTGCTTCACAACGAAAGTGATCGAAGTTTGCTGTGCGAGGGCCAGAGCCACTCGATTTGTCTTGCTTGCCGAGACCGGTTAGGCTTGTCAGAACCGAAGTCCTGATCGCCTCCGTGGCAACTCGACTAACTTAGCACATCCGCAGGCCGTGTCAAGTCCGGCTTCTTCGTGGTGTTCGCGGCGTGATCGAGGATCGAACCGCTGCACCGACTCGGCCGTGAGGCCTTGCGACGAAGCCGGGACCGTGTCCCGTGGAGGCTTTGCATCTTACGCTCGCGATCCCGCAGTCTTCAAGAGACGAATCTCTAACGGGCCTGGGAGCGAGGGGATGGTCCCCGCTTGAGGTGGGCCAGCTGGTCTCGACGCTCTGCGCCTGACTCCCGCTTGCCGCTCCTTTGGGGTGACGAGGAGTTACATTACGTCGGGCCTCGGCCGAGCGGCAAATCGCCTGCGTCCCGGGCGTGTCGCGATCCGAGGTCCCCGCGGCGGGGGGCACCGGACGCCGGGTACCGGACACCGGACACCGGACACCGGACACCGGCCACCGGCCACCGGCCACCGGGTACCGGCTACCGGCTACCGGCTACCGGCTACCGGCTACCGGCTACCGGCTACCGGCTACCGGCTACCGGCTACCGGCTACCGGCTACCGGCTACCGGCTACCGGACACTGAGTACCGAGCGCCTGCCACCGCCCGCACCGTCGCCGCCCGGCTCCGCCCGGCTAGAGCGGGCGCGCGATCAGCGGACGAAGGCCCCGGCGAAGCTCTTCTTGCCGCGGCGGAGCACGGCGATCCCGTCGATCAAGGGGAGCTCGCCGAGGGTGACGGTCTCGGACGGGAGGATGGTGTTGTTCACCGAGAGCCCGCCCTGGGCGAGCGCTCGCCGCGCCTCCCCCGTGCCGGCGACGAGTCCGGTCTCGACGAACGCCTGCAGCGCCGGCGTCTCCCGGGTCGCCTCCATCGAGGGCACCGCCTCCAGCGCGCCGCGGAGGATGACCGGGTCGATCCCCTCGAGCGAGCCCTTGCCGAAGAGCGCGGCGGACGCGTCGATCACCGAGCGCGTCGCCTCCGCTCCATGCACCAGCGACGTGACCTCCCAGGCGAGCGCGCGCTGCGCCTCCCGGCGGAACGGCTCGTCGGCGGCGGCCTTCTCGAGCCGCTCGATCTCCGTGCGCGGCAGGAAGGTGAAGATCCGCAGGCGGTCGGCGACGTCGCGGTCGTCCGTGTTGACCCAGAACTGGTAGAACGCGTAAGGGCTGGTGAGCTCGGGGTCGAGCCAGACGGCGTTGCCCTCGCTCTTGCCGAACTTGGTGCCGTCGGAGTTCATCACCAGGGGCGTGCCGATCGCGTGGACCGACACTCCCTCCGTGCGGTGGATCAGGTCGGTTCCGCTCGTCAGATTGCCCCACTGGTCGCTGCCGCCGGTCTGCAGGACGCACCCGTACTGCCGGTAGAGCTCCAGGTAGTCGAGTCCCTGCAGGATCTGGTAGCTGAACTCGGTGTAGCTGATCCCCGCGTCGGAGTTGAGGCGGGCGCTGACCGCGTCCTTCTTGAGCATCGTCCCCACGCGGAAGTGCTTCCCGATCTCTCGCAGGAAGTCGATCGCCGACAGGGGAGCGGTCCAGTCGAGGTTGTTGACCAGGCGCAGCCCGTTGTCGCCGCCCGCGGTGACGAACCGGGACACCTGCGCCTGGAGGCGCTCGACCCACGCGGTCACCGTCTCGCGCGAGTTCAGCGTCCGTTCGGCCGTCGGACGCGGATCGCCGATCAGCCCGGTCGAGCCGCCGACGAGCCCGAGCGGCCGGTGCCCGGCCAGCTGGAGCCGGCGCATGACGATCAGCTGCACCAGGTTCCCGAGGTGGAGGCTGGGCGCGGTCGGGTCGAAGCCGCAGTAGTAGGTGATCGGCTCCCCCGACAGCAGCTCTCGCAGCGCTCCCGCGTCGGTCGACACGTGCACCGAGCCTCGCCAGACCAGCTCGTCCCACACGGAGTCGAAGGCGGGGTCGAGCCGCGGGCTCGTCGCGGACCCGGGGAGGTGCTGGTCGATCACCCGACCAGGCTACCGCGGTGCCGACCGGCCGGTCTTCACCAGTCAAGCATGCAGGCTTGATCCTGGGCTATCAAGTGCCGATACTTGATCGAGGAGGTCGAATGTTCGTCATCACCGCGGATCAGCGCGACAGCAGGCACGACCACGACCGCGTGGACCAGACGATCGCGAGCCTGGTCGACGACGGTCGGACGACGTTCGTCCTGCCCCCGGAGCGGACGGCCGGCGACGAGTTCCAGTGCGTGCTGGACCGGGCCGACGCCGTCGTCGCGCTCGTACTCGAGCTGCACCGGACCGGCCACTGGAGCATCGGTCTCGGGATCGGCCCCGTCGACCGGCCGCTCCCCGCGACCACGAGAGCGGCTACCGGGGAGGCGTACTTCGCGGCGCGCCGGGCGGTCGAGGCGGCGAAGGGCCGGCCGACGCGCTTCTGTGTCGATCCGGACGCACCGGGATCGGCGGCCCCTGCACCGGCGGACGTCCAGGCGCTGATCGATCCGCTCCTCCTGGTGCGCGACGCGCGCTCCGAAGCCGGCTGGCAGATCGTCGACCTGCTCGAGAGCGGCCTCTCCCAGAAGGACGCGGCCGAGCGCCTCGCCGTCAGCCCTCAGGCGGTCAGCCTCCGGGTCCGCGCGGCGAGCGCCCGAGTCGACGCTCCCGCCCGCGACGCGCTCGCGCGCCTGCTGACAGTGGTCGACCGTACGCTCGACCCCACCGACGAGAGGACACCCCGATGACGGCACCCCCCGGATCCCCCACCCTGCTCCTCGCCTCCGCGCTGCAGTCCGCCTCGTGGACGGCCGTGGTGCTCGTGCTGCTCGCCGGCCTCGCCGGTGCGGTGCTCGCCGTGCGCCTGCACCGTCCGCAGCTCGCCTGGATCTCCCTGGCGGCGACCGCCGCCGCCTTCCTCCTCACGGCGGTCGCCGGACCGTCCGCGCCCCCCATCCACTCCGTCCTGGTGGCCGTGCTGGCCTTCGCGCTGGCGGTCGCGGGCGGCGGGCCGGTCGTGCTGCTCACCCTCCGGCTCGCGACGGCCGACTCCCGCAGCGGCAGCCACGGCGGCATCATGGTCGCCGGCACCTCCCGCCCCGCCACCGGAGGAGCGCCCTCGGCGATCGGCCAGCCGATCGAGGTGCTGCGCGGCGGGACGACGATCGGGGTCCTCGAGCGGATCGCGACGGTCGGCGCACTGATGAGCGGTCTCCCCGAGGGGATCGCGGTCGTCGTAGCGATCAAGGGCGTCGGCCGCTTCAGCGAGCTCGCCTCCCCGGAGGCGCGCGAGCGGTTCATCATCGGAACGCTGGCGAGCCTCGCCTGGTCGGCGGCTCTCGGCGTGCTCGCCCGGCTCTACCTCGCGGGCTGAGCTCCGGGCCGCCGCCGGGGCACGGCTCTCCGGTAGGGCGAGACGGTGGGGTCGCCCGGGATGCTGAAGCGCCACGGGAAATCGTCCCCGCCACCCGGGCCCGAGACGCCGGTCCGCGGGCCCACCGCCACGGAGGACGGCCGCTCCCCCGGCAGCAGCTCGAACGACTCCTCGAGCGGGTCGCCCGACTCGGTGAGACGGACCCCGAGGGCCTTGGCCAGCCGCGCGGGTCCGCGGGCCAGGTCCCGGTGGCGCACGGGTCCGCGCCGGAGCATCGCGAGCTCCTCCCCCACGACGACCTCGCCGGCGCGCAGCAGCACGGCGGACGCCGTGCCCGCCGGCGAGCAGACGATGTTCACGCAGGTGTGCATCCCGTACGTGAAGTACGCGTACACGGACCCGGGCGGTCCGAACATGGGAGCCGTCCGGGGCGTCGGTCCGCGGTGCGCGTGCGAGCCCGGATCCTCACCCATGCCGAGGTACGCCTCGACCTCGGTCAGCCGGACGCCGACCACTCCCTCCGCCGTGCGGTGCAGGAGGACGCGGCCGAGCAGCTCCGGTGCCACCTCGAGGGCCGAGCGCGAGAGATCGGGGAGGTCCGCGCTCAGAAGAAGCTCTGGCCCGACACGAGGGTGATCACGATCACCGCGACGATGACGACTGCGGCGACGATCACGAGCGTCCGCTGCTGCCAGGGGCGCAGCGGCGGACGGCCGTCGTCGCCCGGGTCTCCTCGAAGGGTCACGGGCGCTCCCCCCGGAGGGAGCCGCGCACGACCCGGACGCGCTCGGTCAGCCGGGCGAGCTGCTCCGCGACGCGGTCGGGAGCAGTGCCGCCGACGCCGTCTCGGCTCGCCACCGATCCCTCGATGCTGAGGACCGAGCGGACGTCGGGCGTGAGGAGCGGCGACACCGAGGCGAGCGCGGCGTCGTCGAGATCCTCGAGCCCCCTCCCCTGCGACTCCGCCAACTTGACCAGCTCGCCGGTGATCTCGTGGGCGTCGCGGAAGGGCACGTGCTTCTTCACGAGCCACTCGGCCACGTCGGTCGCGAGCGAGAAGCCCTGGGGCGCGAGCTCCGCCATCCGGTCGGTGTGGAAGGTGAGGGTCGCGATCATGCCGCTGAACGCGGGCAGCAGGACCTCGAGGGTCGTCACCGAGTCGAAGACCGGCTCCTTGTCCTCCTGCAGGTCGCGGTTGTAGGCCAGCGGGAGCGCCTTGAGGGTCGCGAGCAGCCCGGTGAGGTTGCCGATCAGCCGGCCGGACTTCCCCCGGGCGAGCTCGGCGATGTCCGGGTTCTTCTTCTGCGGCATGATCGAGGACCCGGTCGAGTAGCCGTCGTCGAGCGTGACGAAGGCGAACTCCCGCGTGTTCCAGAGGACGACCTCCTCCGCGATGCGCGAGACGTCGATCCCGATCATGGCGCTGACGAAGGCGAACTCGGCGACGAGGTCGCGGCTGGCCGTCCCGTCGATCGAGTTCGGCACGCTCGATGCGAAGCCGAGATCGCGGGCGACCGCCTCGGCGTCCAGGCCGAGGGTCGAGCCGGCGAGGGCGCCCGAGCCGTAGGGCGAGACGTCCGCCCGGACGGCCCAGTCCCGCAGGCGCTCCAGATCGCGCAGCAGCGCCCAGCCGTGGGCGAGCAGGTGGTGCGCGAGGAGCACGGGCTGAGCGTGCTGGAGATGAGTGCGCCCGGGCATGATCGCCGACGGGTGCGCCGACGCCTGCGCGGCGAGGGCGTCGATGAGCTGCACCACCAGCTCCGAGACGAGCGCCGCGTGGTCGCGGAGGTACATCCGGACGAAGGTCGCGATCTGGTCGTTGCGCGAGCGCCCTGCCCGGAGCTTGCCGCCGAGCTCGGGACCGGCCTCGAGCATCAGGCCGCGCTCGAGGGCGCCGTGCACGTCCTCGTCGGACTCGTCGGCGGCGAAGCTCCCGTCGGCGACGGCCGCCTCGAGCCGGTCGAGGGCCGCGAGCATCGCGGTGAGCTCGGCGTCGTCGAGGTAGCCCGCTCCCGCGAGCGCCCGAGCGTGCGCGCGGGAGCCGGCGAGGTCGTAGGGGGCGAGCTGCCAGTCGAAGTGGGTCGACTTCGAGAGCGCGGCGAGCTCGGGCGAGGGACCGCCGGCGAAGCGGCCGCCCCACAGGGCTCCGGCCTCGCCCGCGCGGGCGGAGGGTCGTTCCGTCATGGTTCTCCTCGGGTTCGGCTGTCGAGTCTACTGAGCGGCGTCGGCGGTGCCGGCGCGCTCGAGGAGCCACACGAGCAGGGCCTTCTGCGCGTGGAGGCGGTTCTCCGCCTCGTCCCAGATCACGCTCTGCGGGCCGTCGATCACGTCGGCGGTCACCTCGTAGCCGCGGTCCGCGGGCAGGCAGTGCAGGAACAGCGCGTCGGGAGCGGCGGCGGCCATCGTGGCCGCGTCGACCCGGTAGGCGCCGAAGGTCGCGACGCGCGCCGCCTTCTCGTCCTCCTTGCCCATCGACACCCACGTGTCCGTGATCACGATGTCGGAGCCGGCCGCGCCCTCGTCGGGGTCGGTCGTGGTGATCGCCGATCCGCCGGTGGTCGCGGCGATGCGCTGCGCATCGGCCAGGACCGTCGCGTCCGGCGAGTACGACTCCGGGGAGACGATGCGGACGTGCATGCCGGCCGTGGCTCCCGCCAGGAGGTACGAGTGCGCCATGTTGCTCGCTCCGTCGCCGAAGAACGTGAGCGTGAGGCCGGCCAGGTGGCCGCGGTGCTCGCGGATGGTCAGCAGGTCGGCGAGGAGCTGGCACGGGTGGAACTCGTCCGAGAGCGCGTTGACGACCGGCACGCGCGTGCCGCGCGCCATCTCCTCCAGGCCGGACTGCGCGTAGGTGCGCCACACGATCGCGGCGACCTGGCGCTCGAGGACCCGTGCCGTGTCGGAGGCGGTCTCCTTGCCGCCGAGCTGGCTGCTCGCGGTGGAGATGATCAGGGGGCTGCCGCCGAGATCGGCGATGCCGACCGCGAAGGAGACGCGGGTGCGCGTGGAGGACTTGTCGAAGATCACGGCGACGGTCTGCGGCCCGGCGAGGGGCTTCCGGGAGAAGCGGTCGCGCTTGAGCTCGAGGGCGAGGTCGAGGATCTCGGCCTGCTCGGCGGGAGTGATGTCGTCGTCGCGGAGGAAGTGGCGGGTCACGGTGCTGGTCGCTTTCGGTGGAGGTACGGGGTCAGAGGGTCTGCAGTGCGCGGCCGAAGCGCTCGGCGAACTCGGCGACGTCGGCGGAGGTCACCACGAGCGGAGGCGCGAGCCGGATGCTCGAGTCGTTCGCCGCGTTCACGATCAGGCCGGCGTCGAGGCAGGCGGCGGCGAGCTCGGCGGCGACCGGCCTGGTCAGGGCGACGCCCAGGAGGAGGCCCGCGCCGCGGAGCCCTCCGATCAGGGGCGAGTCGAGAGCGGTCAGCGCGTCGACGATCTGCGCCCCGCGCTCTCGCGCGTTGCCGAGAAGGTCGGCGCGCTCGATCTCGGCGAGCACGGCTCCGGCCACGGCGGTCGCGAGCGGATTGCCGCCGAAGGTGCTGCCGTGGTGGCCCTTCTGCAGGAGGTCGGACGCCTCGCCGAAGGTCACCAGCGCTCCGACGGGGAAGCCTCCGCCGAGCCCCTTGGCCAGGGTGACGGCATCGGGCAGGATCCCCGCCTCCTGGTACGCGAACCAGCGTCCGGTCCGCCCCACCCCGGTCTGGATCTCGTCGACGATGAGCAGCGCGCCGTGCTCGCGGGTGAGCTCCCGCGCGCGCTCGAGGTAGCCGGCGGGCAGCGGGATGACGCCCGCCTCCCCCTGGATGGGCTCGACGACGACCGCGGCGACGGACTCGTCGAGAGCCGCCTCGAGGGCCTCGATGCTCGCCTCGAGGTGCTCGACCCCTCCCGGCATCGGCTCGAACGGCGCGCGCATCGCGGCCTTGCCGGTCAGCGCGAGCGCGCCCATCGTCCGCCCGTGGAACGCGTTCTGCAGCGCCAGGATGCGGTGCCGCCCGCCGGCCGCGTTCAGCCGTGCCAGCTTGAAGGCCGCCTCGTTGGCCTCGGTGCCCGAGTTGGCGAAGTAGACGCGGCCCGTGTCCCCGGCCCCGGTGAGGCGGCGCAGGGTCTCGGCCAGCTCGATCTGCGGGGCGGTCGCGAAGTAGTTGGAGACGTGGGCGAGCGCACCGGCCTGGCGCGTCACGGCCTCGACGAACACAGGATGCGCATGGCCGAGGGAGTTGACCGCGATGCCGCCGAGGAAGTCGAGGTACTCCCGCCCGTCGACGTCCCAGACCCGGCAGCCCTCGCCGCGCTCGAGCACGGCGAGCGGCGGCGCGAAGGTCTGCATCATCGCGGCGGAGTAGCGGTCGCGCGCCGAGCCGGTGCGGGACGCGGTCGTGGGGGTGGACATGGTGGCCTTTCGATCGGAGCGGTCCGGCCACGAGGGCCGACGGTGCGCGCGTCCCGGACGGGACGGGCGCTCGGAGCCGGGGCCGCTGAGGATCAGCGGCCCGACATTCGCTCCCGGTCGCGGGGGTCGAGCGAGGCGACGACCTCGGTGCCGATGCCCTCCGAGGTGAACACCTCGAGCAGGATCGAGTGCGGGATGCGGCCGTCGATGATGGCGGCCTTGGGCACTCCCCCGCGCACGGCGTCGAGGCAGGCGGTCATCTTGGGGATCATGCCCGATTCGAGCGAGGGCAGCAGAGCCGCCAGTTCGTCCGAGCGGATGTGCGACACGAGCGACTCGCGGTCGGGCCAGTCGGAGTAGAGGCCGGCCACGTCGGTGAGGATGACGAGCTTCTCGGCGCCGAGCGCGACGGCCAGCGCGGCGGCGGCGGCGTCGGCGTTGACGTTCAGCGACTGCGTGGGGTCGTCGGAGTCGGGAGCGATCGAGGACACGACCGGGATCCGGCCGGCCTCGAGCTGGGCGAGGACGGCGGCGGGGTCCACGGCGATCACGTCTCCGACGAGTCCGAGATCGTGCTCCTCGCCGTCGATCACGACGCCGCGGCGGCGGCCGACGAAGAGGCCCGCGTCCTCACCGGAGATCCCGGCGGCGAGGGGGCCGTGCTCGTTGATCCGGCGGACGATGTCGCGGCTGATGCTGCCGGTGAGCACCATCCGCACGACCTCCATCGCCTCGGGGCTCGTGACCCGGTAGCCGCCCCGGAACTCGCTCTCGATCCCGAGCCGGTCGAGCATCCGCGAGATCTGGGGCCCGCCGCCGTGGACGACCACGGGGCGGATCCCGGCGTAGCGCAGGTAGACCATGTCCTGGGCGAAGGAGCGCTGCAGCTCCTCCGACACCATGGCGTTGCCGCCGAACTTGATCACCATCGTGCGCCCGTGGAAGCTCTGCAGCCAGGGCAGCGACTCGATGAGCGTCGCGGCCTTCCCGGGCGCGGCGTCGCGCTCGGCGCGGCTCTCGGCCGAGAGGGTGGTGTCGTCGCTCATGGCCGCCTCAGCTCGAGTACGCGGAGTTCTCGTGCACGTAGTCGTGCGTGAGGTCGTTGGTCCAGATCGTGGCCGTCGCGTCGCCGGCGTGCAGATCGATGTCGACCGCGACATCGCGAGGGGCGAGGTCGACGAGGTCGCGGCTCGCGTGCGGCTCGCCCGCGAGGCAGACCTGCACCCCGTTCATCGCGACGTCGATGCCGTACGGGTCGAACTGCGCGTCGGTGGTGCCCACGGCGGCGAGGACGCGGCCCCAGTTCGGGTCGTTGCCGAAGATCGCGGCCTTGAAGAGGTTGCTCCGCGACACGGCGCGGGCGACGACGACGGCCTCGTCCTCGGTCGCAGCGTTCAGCACGCGGATCGCGACGTCGTGGGCGGCACCCTCCGCGTCGGCCTGCAGCTGCAGGGTGAGGTCGCGGCAGACCGCCGTCAGGGCCCGGGCGAACTCGTCGGCGTCGGCCTCGACGCCGCTGGCGCCGCTCGCGAGCAGCGCCACGGTGTCGTTCGTCGACATGCAGCCGTCCGAGTCGAGGCGGTCGAAGGTGACCCGGGTCGCAGCGCGCAGGGCGGTGTCGAGAGCGGCGGAGTCGAGGGCCGCGTCGGTCGTGATCACGACCAGCATCGTCGCCAGGCCCGGTGCGAGCATCCCGGCGCCCTTGGCCATGCCGCCGATGCTCCAGCCCTGCTCGGAGCGCACGACCGCCTGCTTCGGGACCGTGTCGGTGGTCATGATCGCGCGGGCGGCCGACTCGCCCGCCTCGGGTCCGTCGGCCAGCTCGGCGGAGGCGCCGGTCACGCCGGTGGCGAGCTTCGCGAGGTCGAGCTGGTCGCCGATCAGCCCGGTGGAGCACACCAGCACGTCTCCGGCGGACACCTCGAGGCTCTCGCCCACGAGCTCCGCGGTGCGGTGGGTGACCTGGAAGCCCTGAGCGCCGGTGTAGCAGTTGGCACCGCCGGAGTTGAGGACGATCGCCGAGACGACGCCGTCGCGCATGACCTGCTCGCTCCAGAGGACGGGATTCGCCTTGCAGCGGTTGCTCGTGAAGACGGCGGCGGCGCTCTGCAGGGGGCCGAGGTTCTGCACGAGCGCGACGTCGCGCGCTCCGGTCGACTTCAGCCCGGCGACGACTCCTGCCGCCCGGAACCCTGCTGCTGCGGTGACGCTCACGGCGCGACTCCGTTCACGCTCAGGCCGAGGGACTCCGGGAGCCCCAGGGCGATGTTGGTGGACTGGAGGGCCGCGCCCGCGGTGCCCTTGACCAGGTTGTCGATGGCCGAGACGACCACGACGCGGCGGGCGCGCTCGTCCACGGCGAGGCCGATCAGTGCGGTGTTCGCCCCCACCACGTCCGCGGTGCGGGGGAAGGATCCCTCCGGGAGCAGCTGCACGAAGGTCTCGTCGCCGTAGGCGGTCTCCCAGGCGGCGCGCACGTCCTGCGCGGAGACGCCGGGGGCGAGGCGCGCGGTCGAGGTCGCCAGGATGCCCCGGGACATCGGCACGAGGACGGGGGTGAACGAGATCGAGACGGGTCCGGCTCCGGCGAGCAGGAGGTTCTGGCGGATCTCGGGATTGTGGCGGTGCGCTCCGCCGAGGCCGTAGGCGTGCGCGGAGCCGAGGAGCTCGCTGGCGAGCAGATCGGTCCGCAGGCTCTTGCCCGCACCCGAGGGGCCGACGGCGAGGACCGAGACGAGGTCCGACGGTTCGATCACTCCGGCATGCAGGCCGGGGGCCAGGCCGAGCGTGATCGCCGTGACGTTGCAGCCGGGGACGGCGATGCGCCGCACTCCGGCGAGCGCCTCGCGCTGCTTGCGTCCCCCGCCGCCGATCAGCAGCTCCGGGAGCCCGTAGGGCCAGGCCCCGGCGAAGTCGCCCCCGTAGTAGTCGGCCCAGTCCTGCGGGTCGGTCAAGCGGTGGTCGGCGCCGCAGTCGACGACGAGCACGTCCTCGGGGAGGGTCGCCGTGATCTCGCCCGACTTCCCGTGCGGGAGGGCGAGGAAGACGACGTCGTGCCCGGCGAGGTTCCCGGTCGTCGTATCGACGAGGACGAGGTCGCGGAGCGAGCGCAGGTGCGGGTGCACGGCGATGAGAGGCTGTCCGGCGTTCGCGTGCGCCGTGACCGTGCGCACCTCGAACTCGGGGTGGTCGGCGAGCAGTCGCAGCAGCTCGCCGCCCGCGTAGCCGCTCGCACCGGCCACCGCCACGGAGAAAGTCATGCCCGAGAGCCTAGCCGGTGCGGGTGCGGGGCCCCGCCCGGCCGAACCGGTCGGGACCCCGAGCTCACTCGCGGAGACGGGCGCCGAAGCGCTCCGCCGCCACGGCCACGCCGCTCTCCTTCGCCGCCGTCGCCTCGGCCGCGGTGAGCGTGCGGTCCGGCGCGCGGAAGCGCAGCGCGAACGTCAGCGACTTCGTCCCCTCCGCGAGGCCGGTACCGCGGTAGTCGTCGACCAGGCGGATCGCCTCGAGCAGCTCACCCGCCCCCTCGGCGACGGCGGCGCGCACGTCGGCGGCCGCAGTGCCGACCGGCACGACCAGCGAGAGGTCCTGGGTCGCGGCGGGCAGCGCGCCCACCGGGCGGGCCACGACGACCCTCCCTGCCCGCGCGATCAGCGGTTCGAGGTCGAGCTCGACCACGGCGACGCGGCGCGGGAGGTCGAGCTCCTCGGCGAGCGCCGGGAGCAGCTCCCCCGCGTGGCCGATGACCGCGCCGTCGAGCACCACCTCGGCAGTGCGGCCCGGGTGCAGCGCGGCGTGAGCCCCCTGGCGCAGCACCAGCTCGGTGCCGGTCGCCGCGGAGACCTCGCGGACCACGTCGAGGGCGTCGCGCCAGTCGACGTCGCGCCCGGCGACACCGGGCTGGCGCACGACGGCGGCACCCGCGAGCAGCGCCGCGAGGTGCCGGGGCTGCGGCGGGATGCCGGCGTTCAGCTCGGCCTCCACCTCCGTGGACGGACGCGCCCCGCCCGCGGGGAGCGCCCCCGAGCCGAACGGGCGGCCGGCGGCCGGGAGGAAGACGGAGCCGAGCTCGTAGACCGCGAGATCCGTCAGCCCGCGCGAGCGGTTGCGGGCCGCGACCTGCACGAGACCCGGCAGCAGCGAGATCCGCAGCTGGCCCGCGGTCGCGTCGAGCGGGTTCGCGAGCGTGATCTGCTCCTGCGGCGTCCCGTCGACCGAGCCGAGCCGGTCGTTGATCGAGCGGGAGAGGAACGGGTACGAGAGCACCTCGGTCAGACCCGCGGCGGCGAGCGCCTGGGCCAGGGTGCGGCGCATCCTCTGGCCCGGGGTCAGCCCGCGGCCGGGAGGTGCGACGGGCAGGATCGCCGGGATGCGGTCGTACCCGGTGATGCGGGCGACCTCCTCCGCGAGCGAGGCGCGGTCGACGAGGTCGGGCCGCCAGCTCGGCGGAGTCACCAGCAGGCCCGCTCCGCCGGCCTCGACGGAGGCTCCGATCTCGACGAGCGCGCCCCGGATCTCCTCCGGGGTGTACTCCACGCCGATGAGGCCTGCGACGTAGCCGTCCGGCAGCTCGACCGGCTCCGCCGTGCGCGGGTCGGCGAGGACCGAGCCGAGCTCGTCCGCCGTCCCGCCGGCGAGCTCCACCAGCAGCTGCACCGCGCGGGCCGCGGCGACCGAGGCCACCTCGGGGTCGACGCCGCGCTCGAACCGCCGCGACGCCTCGCTCGGCAGCTTGTGCCGGCGGGCCGTCCGGGCGATCGAGACCGGGTCGAAGTTGGCCGCCTCGAGCAGGACGTCGGAGGTGGCGTCCGAGATCTCGGTGCGCGCGCCCCCCATCACTCCGGCGAGGCCGATCGCCCCGCCGTCGTCGGCGATGACGAGGTCCTCCGCGTGGAGGCGCCGGGTCTGGCCGTCGAGCGTCTCGAGCGTCTCCCCCGGTGCGGCGCGGCGCACCACGATGCCGCCCTGCAGGGTCGCCAGGTCGTAGCCGTGCAGCGGCTGGCCGAGCTCGAACATCACGTAGTTGGTGATGTCCACGACGAGCGAGATCGAGCGGACACCGGCCAGGCGCAGTCGCGCGAGCATCCACGGCGGCGTCGGGCGCGAGACGTCGACGCCCCGGACGACGCGCGTGACGAACACGGAGGCGCCGACACGGCCGCGGATCGGCGCCTCGTCGGCCACGGACACGGGGAAGACGGGCGCCGTCTCCGTGCGCTCGTGCGGAGGGAGCGCCTGAGCGGGGTCGCGGAAGGCGGCTCCGGTGGCGTGGGCGTACTCGCGGGCGATGCCGCGGATCGAGAACGCGTAGCCGCGGTCGGGCGTCACGTTGACCTCGACCGCGGCGTCGTCGAGACCGAGGAGCGCGACGGCGTCCGTGCCCGGCTCCGGGTCGAGCCCGAGCGAGGCGAGCCGGAGGATGCCGTCGTGGTCGTCCCCGAGGCCGAGCTCGCGGCTCGAGGCGATCATCCCGTCGGACACGTGCCCGTAGGTCTTCCGCGCGGAGATCGGGAACGGCCCGGGCAGGACCGCGCCCGGCAGGGACACGACGACCTTGTCGCCGGCCGCGAAGTTGTGGGCTCCGCAGACGATGCCGCGGACGTCCTCTCCGCCGTCGGCGGCCCGCCCGCCCTCCGGGGCCACGCGGACGTGGCACCAGTTGATGGTCTTGCCGTTCTTCTGCGGCTCCGGAGCGAGGTCGAGCACCTCGCCGACGACGACGGGACCGGTCACCTCGAAGCGGTGGACGTCCTCCTCTTCCAGGCCGACCGACACCAGGGCCGCGTGCACGGACTCCGTCGTGACGTCCTGCTCGAGGTCGACGTACTCCCCCAGCCAGCTCAGCGGGATGCGCATCAGATCACCATCCCGTACTGCTCGCTGAAGCGGACGTCGCCCTCGACCATGTCTCGCATGTCCTTCACGTCGTTGCGGAACATCAGGGTCCGCTCGATCCCCATGCCGAAGGCGAACCCGGAGTACTCCTCCGGGTCGATGCCGGCCGCGCGCAGCACGTTCGGATTGACCATGCCGCAGCCGCCCCACTCGATCCAGCGGGCACCGCCGACGAAGGTCGGGTGCCAGACGTCCAGTTCGGCGCTGGGCTCGGTGAAGGGGAAGTAGTTCGGGCGCAGGCGGATGCGCGCGTCGTCGCCGAACAGGATCCGCGCGACGTGCTCGAGGGTGCCCCGCAGGTGCGCCATGGTCAAGCCGCGGTCGACGGCGAGGCCCTCGAACTGCGTGAACACGGGCGTGTGCGTCGCGTCGAGCTCGTCGGTGCGGTACACCCGGCCCGGAGCGATCACGTAGAGCGGCAGCGGGCGCTCGAGCATCGAGCGGATCTGCACCGGCGAGGTGTGCGTGCGCAGCACCAGATGCGAGTCGACGGGATCGACGAAGAAGGTGTCCTGCATGGCGCGGGCCGGGTGGTCCTCGTCGAAGTTCAGGGCGTCGAAGTTGAACCACTCGTTCTCGAGCTCCGGCCCCTCCGCGATCTCCCACCCCATCCCGACGAACACGTCGGCGATCGACTCCTGGAGCAGCGAGAGAGGGTGACGGGCGCCGCGGCGCACGAAGCTGGCGCCAGCGGTGACGTCCACGCGCTCGGCCTCGAGCGCGGCCGCGTCCTCGGCCTCGACGAGCTCGGCCTCGCGGGCGGCGTAGGCGTCGCCCACCTGCTTGCGGGCACCGCCGACGAGCTTGCCGGACGCCGCCTTGTGCTCGGGCGGGACGGAGCGCATCTGCGCGTTGAGGCGGGCGAGGGCGGACCCCTCGCCGAGGTGGGCGGCTCGGGCGGACTTCAGAGCGGCGGAGTCGCCCGCCGCGCCGATGGCGGCGAGGGCGTCGGCGACCGCCGCGGAGACGGCCTCATCGGTGATCGGGTTGCTGTCTGACACGATCCCCCAGTGTAGGCGAGGGCCTCCGCCCCCTCCCGCCGGCCGCGCGCGTGCTCGTCGCGCTCGCTCACGGCCGGGCTCCCGTCTGCGCCGACGGCTCTCGAGGCCCCGCCGCTCGGCGCTGCTCGATCAGCAGGGGCGGGGGTCTCGATGCGCCGCCGCCGGCGGCTGCTCCACCAGCATGAGGAGGGGCGACCGCCGCGCCCCCGGAACGGATCGATCGCGAGTGCCGTCATCGCTCCACGCCTCCGCCTCGACGAGACCAAAGCGGAGCACCTCCGCCACATGCGCTGAGCGATCGCAGGAACCCCGAGGCGAACAGGAGAACCGCGTGTCAGCGATTCTCCGTAGCCGGGCGCAGGACGCTCTCCGGAACCCGATCCCGTCGGGAAGCCGACCGCGGTGAGGATCGCCCTCGGGCGATCCTCACCGTTCAATCCTGCACAGCGATCAGCTGCGTGTCCGTCTGCGCGCGGGCCGCGGGGTGGCCGCCGATGGTGCGGCCTCCGCGCCCGCCGCTCTTCGTGCGGATCTCGATCCACTTCGCCAGCCCCGAGAGGAGGAGGCAGATGCCGATGTAGATCGCCCCGATGACGATCGCGGCCGGGATGATCGGGCTGTCCAGGCTCGACTGGTTGCCCAGGTAGCGCGCGTAGTACAGCAGCTCGTTGTAGGTGATGATCGAGCCGAGCGCCGTGTCCTTGAGGGCGACGACGAGCTGGGCGATGATCACGGGCAGCATCGAGCGGATCGCCTGGGGGAACAGGATGAGCCGCATGACGCCGGACTTGCGCAGGCCGATCGCGTAGCCCGCCTCCTTCTGTCCTCGCGGGAGGGCCTCGATGCCGGCGCGGAAGATCTCGGAGAAGACGGAGCCGTTGTAGAGGGTCAGGGCGATGACCACGGCGAGGTAGGGGCTGAGCTTGAGGCCCGCGAACGGCAGGCCGTAGTACATCAGCATCATCAGGATCAGGACGGGGATCGCCCGGAACAGCTCGATGAAGAGCGTGACGGGGACGGTGATCCAGCGGCGGTCCGAGAGCCGGCCGATGGCCAGGAGGAGGCCGAGGACGAGGCTGGCGACGCCCGCCGTGGCGAAGGCCGCGAGCGTGCGGCCGAGGGCGGCGCCGATGCTCTGCCAGACCAGCGGGTAGCCGAACGCGCGCCACTTGGAGGCGTCGAACTGGCCCGATTCCGCGAAGCGCCAGACCACGAAGCCGAGGAACACCGCGATCAGCAGGACGACGACGACGCCGATGACGCGGTTGCGCACGATGGCCCGGGGGCCGGGGTTGTCGAAGAGGACGGAGCTCATCGGGCGACCCTCCACTTCTTCTCGAGCTGACGTTGGACGAGCGAGAGCAGGGTGACCAGGACCACGAAGACCAGGGCCACCCAGAGGACGACGATGAGGCTGTTCTCGCCGCGCTCGTTGAGCACGCGGACGATGGTGCCCGCCTCGGCGACCGAGAAGCCGGCGGCGACGGTGGTGTTCTTGAGCAGCGCGATCAGGACGCTCATGAGCGGCGGGATCACGGAGCGGAAGGCCTGGGGCAGGACGACCTGCGTCATGGTCAGGCCGAAGTCCAGGCCGATCGCGCGGGCCGCCTCGGCCTGGCCGATCGGCACGGTGTTGATGCCCGAGCGCAGCACCTCCGCGACGTAGGTCGCGGTGTAGAGGCTGAGGGCGCAGATCGCGAGGTTCGTGTAGTCCACCTGCGGCAGATCGAGCTTGGGGTAGCCGAAGGCGAAGAAGAACATCACCAGCGTGAGCGGGGTGTTCCGGATGGTGTTCACGTACACCGTGCCGACCGCGCGGGCGATCGGGACGGGCGAGACGCGCATCGCGCCGACGACCGTTCCGATCAGCAGGGCGAACACGAGCGAGACGCTGAAGAGGATCAGGGTGTTGCCGAAGGCCGGGACGTAGACGTCGAGGTTGTTCAACAGGACATCCATGCGGCTGGCCCTTCTGTCGGAGCGGTGGAGGTGGTCGAGGAGGGGGTGACCCCCGGGCGGCGCTGAGGCCGCCCGGGGCGCCTCCTAGTAGTCGTTCACCGCCGGCTGGGTGACGGTCGTGCCGGACTGGCCGAGCGTCTCGTCGTAGATGGCGCTCCAGGTCTCGCCGCCGTCGGTCAGCATGCCGTTGACGAAGTGGCGCAGGGCGTCGTCGTCCTTGGGCAGGCCGATGCCGTACAGCTCGGTGCTGAAGGGCTCGCCGACGACCTTGAGCTCGTCGGGCTTCTGCGCGGCGTAGCCGATCAGGATCGCGCCGTCGGTGGTGACGGCGTCGACGGTGCCGTCGGAGAGGGCGTCCACGCACTGCGAGTACGTGTCGAACTCCTCGGTCTTCACCTCGGGGTAGTTGGTGCGGATGTTCTGGATCGGGGTGGAGCCGGTGGCCGAGCACACGGTGGTGTCGGCGGTGAGGTCGTCCGGTCCGGTGATCGTGTCGTTGTCGGCGGCGACGAGCAGCTGCTGGCCGGTCTCGAAGTAGGGTCCGGCGAAGCCGACCTGCTCCTTGCGCTTGTCCGTGATCGAGTAGGTGCCGACGTAGTAGTCGATGTCGCCGTTCACGATCGACGCCTCGCGGTTGGCCGAGGGGATCGCCTGGAACTCGATGGCGTCTGCCGCGAAGCCGAGTGAGGCGGCGGTCCACTTCGCGATCTCGATGTCGAATCCGGAGCGCTCGCCGGTCGCCGCGTCGAGGTAGCCCAGCCCGGGCTGGTCCTCCTTGACGCCGATGACGACCTTGCCGTCCGCGGTCATCGCGTCGAAGGTCGGGCTGCCCTCGAGGGTGACGTCGGAGGCGACCTCGTACGCGGAGGTCCCTCCCTCGGAGCCTCCTCCGGCGCCGCCGCCGGCGGTTCCGGAGTCGCCGGAGCAGCCGGCGAGGGCGAGGGTCGCTGCTGCGAGTCCCGCGGTCATGAACATGAGCCTGGTGCGCATGATCGTCCTTCCTGGGGTTCGGCCCGCCGGAGCGGGCGATGTCGGGTCGGATCCCGGATCACGGGCCCGACCTGCCTGGTGGCTGCTGATCGCGCTTCTAGTGCGTGATCAGCTTGGAGAGGAAGTCCTTGGCCCGGTCGGTGCGGGGCGCGGTGAAGAACGACTCCGGGTCGGTGTCCTCGAGGATCTCGCCGTCGGCCATGAACACGACGCGATCGGCGGCCTTCCGCGCGAAGCCCATCTCATGGGTGACGACGATCATCGTCATCCCCTCCTTGGCGAGCCCGACCATCACGTCGAGGACCTCGTTGATCATCTCGGGGTCCAGCGCCGAGGTGGGCTCGTCGAAGAGCATCACCTTGGGCTTCATCGCCAGCGCCCGCGCGATCGCGACGCGCTGCTGCTGCCCGCCCGAGAGCTGGGCCGGGGTCTTGGCGGCCTGGTGGCCGACGCCGACCCGGTCGAGCAGCGCCGTGGCCTGGGCCTCCGCGTCCTTGCGGGAGACCCCGCGGACCTTGATCGGGCCGAGGGTGACGTTCTCGAGGATCGTCTTGTGCGCGAAGAGGTTGAACGACTGGAAGACCATCCCGACGTCGGCGCGGAGCGCGGCGAGGCCCGTGCCCTCCTCCGGGAGCTTCTGCCCGTCGATGGTGATGGTGCCGCCCGAGATCGTCTCGAGGCGGTTGACGGTGCGGCAGAGCGTCGACTTGCCGGATCCGGAAGGGCCGAGAACCACGACGACCTCACCCCGGTGCACCGTCAGATCGATGTCCTTCAGTGCCTGGAAGTCGCCGTAGTGCTTCTGCACTCCGGAGAGGACGACGAGGGGTTCACCGGCGGGAGCGGCGGCGCGCTCGTCTTGCGGGGCTGTGACCATGCCGTCAGAGAATCACACGGGGATGGGCCGGTCAAATCATGAGGGAATTCTTAACCGAAGGGTAACAACGCGCCCTGTTCTCCAGCTTGGCGGCTCCCCCGCGCCGATTCCTCTCAGGAACGCAGCGCGAACGCGCTCTCGTAGAGGCAGACGGACGCCGCGGTCGCGAGGTTGAGCGACTCCGCCGCCCCGTAGATGGGCACCGCGACCACGCCGTCGACGAGGGCGAGCGACTCGTCCTCGAGGCCGCGCGCCTCGTTCCCGAAGACCCAGACGGTCGGCTGGGCGAGGTCCCCGCGTGCGCGGACCTCGAGCAGATCCTCCCCCTTCACGTCGGCCGCGACGGAGCGCAGGCCCACCCCGCGGAGCCGGCCCAGCACGTCCGCGAGGTCGGCGCCGACCGCGACCGGGAGGTGGAAGAGCGAGCCGGTCGTGGAGCGCACGACCTTGGGGTTGTAGAGGTCGACCGAGCGGCCGGAGAGCACGACCGCGTCGGCACCGGCGGCGTCGGCGGCACGGATGATCGTGCCGAGGTTGCCCGGATCGCGGACCTCCTCGAGCACTGCCACGAGGCGCGGCTCGGAGGCGACGACGTCCTTGAGCGAGGTGGGGAACTGGCGGCAGACCGCGACGAAGCCCTGCGGGGTGACGGTGTCGGCCATCGCGTCGAGGACGTCCTCGGTCACGTACTCGATCTCGACCTCCGCCTCGGCGGCGGCGGCGACGATCTCGGGGTGCCGCTCCAGAGCGGTCGGAGTCGCGAACGACTCGACGATCAGCTCCGGGCGGTACTGCAGCGCCTCGGACAGGGCCTGCGGGCCCTCGAGGAGGAAGAGCCCCGTCTCGAGCCGGGCCGGGCGGCGGGTGAGCTTCGCCACGGAGCGGACACGGGGAGAGCGGGGGTTGTCGAGCATGCGGCGAGCCTATCGGCGCGGTGATCGCCGCCCCCGCAGACACGGCGCGGGACGGCCCCGCGAACGACGGAGGGGGCCGCGACCTCTCGGTCGCGACCCCCTCCGGGAAGCCGTGCTGACTACGCTGCGGCCTTGGGCGCCGAGGTGTCGGCGGGCAGCGCGCTCTTCGCGGTCGCGACGAGCGAGGCGAACGTGGCCGGCTCGGTGATCGCGAGGTCCGCGAGGATGCGGCGGTCGACCTGGACGCCGGCCAGGGCGAGGCCCTGGATGAAGCGGTTGTAGGTCAGGCCGTTCGCGCGGGACGCGGCGTTGATGCGCTGGATCCAGAGACGACGGAACTCGCCCTTCTTGGCGCGGCGGTCGCGGTACGAGTAGACGAGGGAGTGGGTGACCTGCTCCTTCGCCTTGCGGTAGAGGCGCGACCGCTGGCCGCGGTAGCCCGAGGCGCGCTCGAGGATGACCCGACGCTTCTTGTGGGCGTTGACGGCCCTCTTCACTCTTGCCATTGCTGTTTCTTCCTATCGATCCGTGTCGGCTGAGTAGCGACCACGCGGCGCAGCGGGCTGCGCCGGCGGTGGGCTACAGACCGAGAAGCTTCTTGGCGACCTTGGCGTCCTGCGGGGCGAGGACCTGGTCCTGGTTGAGGCGGCGCGTGCGCACGCTGGACTTGGACTCCAGGTTGTGACGCATACCGGCCTGCTGCTTCATGAGCTTGCCGGAGCCGGTCACCTTGAAGCGCTTCTTGGCACCCGAGTGGGTCTTCATCTTGGGCATGTTCTCTCCTTGTGAACGTCACTCCGCACTCGGCGGGGCGAAACCGGTGCCCCGCGAGCGGGGCGTCCACCGGCCCCGAGGCAGGGGCGGCGAAGTACTAGACGGACTCGGCCTCGGCCGTGTCCTCGGGGGTGTTGGCCTCGCGACGAGCGGCGCGGACCGCATTGGCCTCGGCCTTCGCCTCGGACTTGTTCTTCAGCGGGCCGATGACCATCACCATGTTGCGACCGTCGATGGTCGGGGTGGACTCGACCTGGCCGAACTCGGCGACGTCCTCCGCGAAGCGCTGGAGCAGACGGACGCCCATCTCGGGGCGCGACTGCTCGCGACCGCGGAAGAGGATCATCGCCTTGACCTTGTCGCCGGCCTTCAGGAAGCCCTCGGCGCGCTTGCGCTTGGTCTCGTAGTCGTGCTTGTCGATCTTCAGGCGGAAACGGACCTCCTTGAGGATCGTGTTCGCCTGGTTGCGACGGGCTTCCTTGAGCTTCTGAGCCTGCTCGTACTTGAACTTCCCGTAGTCCATGATCTTGGCCACGGGCGGCTTGGAGTTGGGGGCGACCTCGACCAGGTCCAGGTCTGCGTCCTGCGCGAGTCGCAGGGCGACCTCGATCTTGACGACGCCGACCTGTTCTCCTGCGGGACCCACGAGGCGGACCTCGGGGACGCGGATACGGTCGTTGGTACGGGGATCGCTGATTGCGTTTCTCCTCTGATCTCGGTGAGTGCAGCTGCGCTGCCGGAGTCTTCTCCAGCGCACCCGAGAGAGGTGATCGTCCCGTCCACGTCGTGCCTGCAGCACGGCGCTCGCACCCTGTGACGCGGTTCCCGAGGCGGACCTCGAGAGCCGCAGCCCTGCCTCCGGTGGTCTGACGACCCTCGGGGGCGGAGTGCTTCTGACCCGGTAACCTTGTGAAGCGGTCAAGCGCGGGTGGGAGAATCTCCACTTTCGAACCGAGGACATGCCTCGGAGCCCGGACAACCATAGCAGACCGGCGGCCCGCCCGACAGAGCGGATCCGGCCGCCCCTCGATCCGCCGCTCCGGCGGCCGCGCCCCTCCACCACGGACGACGAACGAAGGACCCATGGCCCAGTACGACGACGACTACACGCGACGATTCGGCGAGGACGGCGGAGCCTCCGACGTGGAGGCGGCCCGCGACATCGCGGAGGTCCCGGCGGTGGAGATCATCACCACCGCGGCCGTGCACCTGATGAGCGCGGCCGCCGTCAAGTGCGGGCTCGCCGACGAGCCCGGAGCGCAGGTCGACCTCGACGAGGCCCGCAAGCTCATCAACGCGCTCGCGGGCCTGGTCACGGCCGGCGCGCCCGACATCAGCGACATGCACGCCCGGAGCCTGCGCGACGGCCTCCGCACCCTCCAGCTCGCGTTCCGCGAGGCCTCCCCCATCGCCGACCCGATCGGCAAGGGCCCGGGCGAGAAGTGGACCGGCCCGGTCACCTGACCGGGAGTCAGCGGGCGGCGGCGAGCTGCAGCGTCATCGAGTCGACACGCTGCGCGACGGTCTCGTCGGCCGCCCACCGTGCCCCCAGTCGCGCGACCAGGGCTCCGAGCGCGTCCTGATCGAGCCCCGGGCGCAGGCTCAGCACCACCACGAGCTCGGGTCCCGCGAGGCGCTGCTCCGGGTCCCCTGCGCGCACCTCGAGCGAGGCGACCGCCCGCTCCCCCTCCGCAGCTGCGCGCAGAGCCCGGAGCACCACCGCATCGGCGTGAGCGGGCCGCCAGTCGCCGCCCTCCGCGATCGCCCAGAGGGCCGGGCGCCGGACCGCGAACTCCCGCTCGGACGCGGGGTCGAGGACCATCACCTCGGTGCCCTCCGCGACGGCCGCCAGGGCCGCGCGGCGCCCGTCGACCGGGACGGGACGGGCCGCGGGGTCCCACCGGCGCATGCTCTCGACGCCGCTGAAGACGGGGAGCACCGTGCGGCCGTCGGGTCCGGCGACCGTCACGATCGCGAGCTCCTGCGTCTTGTCCGCCCGGAGTCCCCCGACGCCCTCGGCCTCCTCGCCGAGGCGGGCGACCAGGGGGATGAGCAGGCGGGACGTGCGGAGCGCGTCGACCACGGCCTCCGGGCCGCGCGCAGCACGGGCGAAGGACGCGAGCGCGGCGACCAGCGCCTCCGGAGCGCTCCCGTCGTCCTCGGGCGCGGCGCTCGGCTCGAAGTGCCGACCCGCCCAGGGGGTGCCGGCCGAGTCGGTCAGATGCGCCGGGAGCGGGCGGGGCTCACTCGGATGCGACATCCAGGGCCTCCGCGAGCGTGAACGCGCCCGCGTACAGCGCCTTGCCGACGATCGCGCCCTCGAGGCCCTGCGGCACGAGGTCGCGCAGAGCGGCGATGTCGTCGAGGTTCGAGATGCCGCCCGAGGCGATCACGGGCCGGTGGGTGCGGGCCATGACCTGCTCGAGGAGCTCGAGGTTCGGGCCCTTGAGCGTGCCGTCCTTGGTGACGTCGGTGACGACGTAGCGGGTGCAGCCGGCCTCCTCCAGGCGGTCGAGGACCTGCCAGAGGTCACCGCCCTCCTTGGTCCAGCCGCGCGCGGCGAGCGTGGTGCCCCGGACGTCGAGCCCGACGGCGATCTGGTCGCCGTACTGCGCGATGACGCTCGCGGCCCACTCGGGGTTCTCGAGCGCCGCGGTTCCGAGATTGATGCGCTTCGCGCCGGCGCTCAGGGCCGACTCGAGGCTCCGGTCGTCGCGGATCCCGCCGGAGAGCTCGACGTTGACGCCCTTCACCTGGCGGATGACCTTCTTCATGATGCCGTGGTTGTCGCCGCGGCCGAAGGCGGCGTCGAGGTCGACGAGATGGATCCACTCCGCGCCCTGGTCGGCCCAGTCGCCCGCGGCGTCGATGGGGTCGCCGTAGTTGGTCTCGGTCCCGGCCTCGCCCTGCGTGAGCCGCACGGCCTTGCCGCCCGCCACGTCGATCGCGGGCAGGAGGACCAGGCCCGGGGCCTTGGTGAACTCGCTCATCGTCATCCTCAGTCTCGGAGCCGGTGCCGGCCCCTGGAGGCGCCGACCACCGGCCGATCCTAGTTCGTGCGGAGGGTGCCCAGCCAATTGGCGAGGAGCCGGAGCCCGGCGGCGCCCGACTTCTCGGGGTGGAACTGGGTGGCCGAGAGCGGCCCGTTCTCGACCGCGGCGATGAAGGGGCCGCCGTGGTCGGCCCAGGTGACGGCGGGACGCGGGAACGGCGGCATCACGTCGAGCGACCACTCGCGGGCGCCGTAGGAGTGCACGAAGTAGAAGCGCTCCTCGGCGATGCCGTCGAACAGCACCGAGCCGTCGGGGGCGGAGACGGTGTTCCAGCCCATGTGCGGGACGACGTCGGCCGGGAGGAGGTCGACCGTCCCGGGCCACTCCCCGAGGCCCTCGCTCTCGACCCCGCGCTCGACGCCGCGTTCGAAGAGCACCTGCATCCCGACGCAGATGCCCAGGACGGGGCGCCCGCCGGCGAGGCGCTTCTCGATGATCTCGCCGCCGCGGGCGCGGGTCAGCGCCGACATCACGGCGTCGAACGCGCCGACGCCGGGGACGAGGAGGCCGTCCGCCTCCAGAGCCCGCTGCCGGTCCCCCGTCAGCTCGACGTCGGCACCGGCGAGCTCGAGCGCCTTGACGGCGGAGTGCACGTTCCCCGAGCCGTAGTCGTAGACCACGACGGAGGCACGTGCCGAGCTCACAGCGCGCCTTTCGTCGACGGCACGCCGGAGACCAGCGGGTCGAGGGCCTTCGCCTTGCGGAAGGCGCGCGCGAACGCCTTGAACTCCGCCTCGGCGATGTGGTGCGGGTCCCTGCCGCCGAGCACCGTGATGTGCACGGTGAGGCCGGCGTTGAAGGCGATCGCCTCGAAGACGTGGCGCACCATCGATCCGGTGAAGTGGCCGCCGATCAGGTGCAGCGCGAAGCCCTCCGGCTCGCCGGTGTGCACGAGGTAGGGGCGCCCCGAGATGTCGACGACCGCCTGCACGAGCGCCTCGTCGAGGGGCACGAGAGCGTCGCCGAAGCGGGAGATCCCGGCCTTGTCGCCGAGCGCCTGCCGGATGGCCGTGCCGAGCACGATGCCGATGTCCTCCGCCGTGTGGTGGATGTCGATCTCGATGTCGCCGCGGGCACGGACGCGCAGGTCCGTGAGCGAGTGCTTCGCGAACGCCGTCAGCAGGTGGTCGAAGAAGGGCACGCCGGTCTCGAGGTCGGCGACGCCCGTGCCGTCGAGGTCGAGGGAGAGCTCGATGCTCGACTCGCTGGTGGCACGGCTGAGGGAGGCGGTGCGCCCGGGTGCGGCGCTCGGGGAGGTCATGCCTCCCAGTCTATTCGCGCCGCGTCACCGCCCCCGGGCGGAGCTCACTCGCGCGAGAGCGCCACCGCGGGGTCGGCTGACGGGGCGGGGAGGGAGGCGAGCGCCTCGAGGAACGCGGTCGTCTCCTCCTCCGTGCCGGCGCTGACGCGGAGGTGGTTCGGGATGCCGACGTCGCGGATGAGGACCCCGCGGGCGAGCAGGCCCTCGAACACGGCGGCCGGATCCGCGACGCCGCCGAAGAGGACGAAGTTGCTGCCGGTCGCGTACGGACGGTAGCCGAGGGCGCGCAGGCCGTCGATCATCCGGTCGCGCTGCACGATGATCTCGCCGACCATCGCGAGCATCTCGTCGGCGTGAGCGAGAGCGGCGGTCGCGGCGGCCTGGGTGAGGGCCGACAGGTGGTACGGGAGGCGGACGAGGCGGAGCGCGTCGATCACCGCGGGGTCGGCGGCGAGGTAGCCCAGACGGACGCCGGCGAAGGCGAAGGCCTTGCTCATGGTGCGGGACACGAGCAGGCGCGGTCGGCCGGGGAGGAGGCTCAGCGCGGTCGGTGCGCCCCTGCCGGCGAACTCGGCGTACGCCTCGTCGACCACGACGACGCCGTCGGTCGCGTCGTAGACCGCCTCGATCACGGCGAGGTCGAGCGGCGTCCCGGTCGGGTTGTTCGGAGCGCAGAGGAAGACGATGTCGGGCCGGGCCCGGCGCACCTGCTCGGCGGCGTACTCGGCTCCGACCTCGAACTCCGCCTCGCGCGGAGCGGGGATCCACTCCGTTCCGCTCCCCGACGCGAGGATCGAGTACATCGAGTAGGTGGGCGCGAAGCCCAGAAGCGAGCGCCCGGGACCGCCGAACGCCTGCAGGACGTGCTGGAGCACCTCGTTCGATCCGTTCGCAGCCCACACTCCGTCCGCGGTGAGCCCGTGACCGAGGTAGCCCGCGAGGGAGTCACGCAGCTCCCGGAACTCGCGGTCGGGGTACCGGTTGACGGTCCGGAGCGCCTCGGACACCCGCTCGACGATGTCGGCGATCACGTCGTCCGGAACGGGATGGGTGTTCTCGTTGACGTTGAGGGCCACAGGCACGATCGCCTGGGGCGCGCCGTACGGGTGCTTGCCCCGGAGGTCGTCGCGGAGGGGCAGATCGTCGAGAGTCGTCACCAGGGAATGGTAGCGAAGCGCCCGACCGGGCCGCCCGGCTCAGCGAGCGGTGTCGTACTCGGCCGGGACGGCGAGGCGCTGCCCGGGCTCGACGCCCGCGCTCGAGAGCTGGTTGAGGGAAAGGATGTCATCGACCACGTCGCGCGGGTCCGCCTGCGGGGCGAGCTCCTCGGCGAGCGACCAGAGCGACTCGCCCGCGTGGACGGTGACGTACTGGAACTCGACAGCCGCGGCATCGCTCGACGCGACCGCGCCGCCGCCGTTGAGCCCGAAGGCGAAGGCGCCCGCCACGATCGGCAGGGCACCCAGTGCGGCGACCACGACGCGGCCGCGGCGGGTGAGGCGCAGGCGGGTGCGGACGACCCGCGGTCCGGAGGACGCGTTCATCGGCTCGGGAGCGGACGGCAGGGCCTCGACGGGCCGAGCCGCGGACGAGTGCTGCAGCGGGCGGGAGGTGAGCTGTGCGGTCATGAGATCGCTCCTTTCGACAGGGATTCGGGGAGGCCCTCGGCCGGGAGGGCCACCCCGAACGCCTGTACCGAACATATCTTCGAACGACGGGACGGTCAAGAGACCCACCCGGCCGATCCGCGCGCGGACTCGCGCGCGACACACTCGAACGAATGTTCCGAGTCGGGAGTTCCGGCGGATACAGTTTCGAGAGCCTGGTCGTAGTACAGCAGCGACCACCGACATTCCTTGTCGGGTCGCGACCGGGCGGGCGCGCACGCGGCGTGCGCACCGGGAAGAGGGAGCATCGTGAGCGACGCGCAGACGGCCGGGACGCCGGCCGCCAAGACGAAGGCGGCCGCCGGACGGCGCCGGAAGAGCCTGAGCGCCAAGCAGCTCGCGATCCTCGACGCGATCCAGCGCTCGGTGTCGAGCCGCGGCTACCCGCCGAGCATGCGCGAGATCGGCGACGCGGTCGGCCTCGCCTCGCTGTCGAGCGTCACCCACCAGCTCAACCAGCTCGAGCTCAGCGGCTACCTGCGCCGCGACCCCAACCGGCCCCGCGCCCTCGAGATCCTCATCGACGTCCCCAGCTCGACGGAGGACGACGGGTCGTTCGAGTCGACCGCGACGGTCGGCGACGCGGCGATGGTCCCCCTCGTCGGCCGGATCGCGGCGGGCGTGCCGATCATGGCCGACCAGCAGATCGACGAGGTGTTCCCGCTTCCCCGCCAGCTCGTCGGCAAGGGCGAGCTCTTCATGCTCAAGGTCGTCGGCGAGTCGATGATCGACGCCGCGATCTGCGACGGGGACTGGGTCGTGGTCCGCTCGCAGCGCACCGCCGAGAACGGCGAGATCGTGGCGGCCATGCTCGACGGCGAGGCCACCGTCAAGGTGCTGCGCCAGCGCGACGGCCACACCTGGCTGCTCCCCCGCAACTCCAACTTCGAGCCGATCCTCGGCGACGAGGCCGAGGTGCTCGGGAAGATCGTGGCGGTCCTCCGCTCGGTCTGACCCCGCGCAGCCAGGAGGGGCCCGACCGGCTGCATACCGGTCGGGCCCCTCCTGCGTTCGGCTGGCACCGGCTGATCGGGCCGCGTGCCCGCCGTCGCGGTCGCGGGAAGGCTGTGGAGGTCCGCCGCCGTTCCGTCTGCGTGTCCTCGGACCGCCGCCGCGGGTCGATGGCGCGGGACGCCGCACCTCCCCTCGGACGCACGGAGCGCCCGCCTCCCTGACGGGGAGACGGGCGCTCGGGTGGTGGCGATCAGGCCTGGACGGCCGCCCGTGGAACTGCGAACTCGGTGAGCGAGCCCGCCAGATCGGCGTGCACGAGGGCGACCACGTGGGTGCCGCCCTCGACGTACTGGGTCGACAGGATCCGGCCGCTGCGGTGCAGGTGAGAGATGACGTCGCCGCGGTCGTACGGCACGAGCAGGTCGATCTCGACGTCGGGCTCGGGCAGGATCTCGGCGATCCGCGCCTCCAGCTCGTCGATGCCCTCGCCGCTGCGCGCCGACACGAAGACCGCGTCCGGAGCGAGACCGCGCAGCACCAGCCGCGTGCCCTCGTCCACGAGATCGGCCTTGTTGAAGGCGATGATCTCGGGGATGCTCCGGGCGCCCACCTCGCCGATCACGTCGCGCACGGTGGCGATCTGCCCGGCGGGATCGGGGTGGGAGGCGTCCACGACGTGGACGATCACGTCGGAGTCCGCCACCTCCTCGAGCGTCGACCGGAAGGCCTCGACGAGCTGGTGCGGAAGCGCTCGCACGAAGCCGACGGTGTCGGCGAGCGTGTAGAGGCGCCCGTCCTTCGTCTGGGCCTTGCGGACAGTGGCGTCGAGGGTCGCGAAGAGCGAGTTCTCGACGAGGACGCCCGCGTGGGTCATCCGGTTCAGCAGGCTCGACTTGCCGGCGTTCGTGTAGCCCGCGATCGCCACCGAGGGAACGGAGTTGCGCTTGCGGTTCGCGCGCTTGGCCTCGCGAGCGGGCTTCATCGCCGTGATCTGCTTCCGCAGGCGTGCCATGCGGGTGTGGATGCGGCGGCGGTCGAGCTCGATCTTCGTCTCACCCGGACCGCGCGAGCCCATTCCGGCCCCCGCGCCCACCTGGCCTCCGGCCTGGCGGGACATCGACTCGCCCCAGCCGCGCAGTCGCGGGAGCAGGTACTCGAGCTGCGCGAGCTCGACCTGCGCCTTGCCCTCGCGGCTCTTCGCGTGCTGGCTGAAGATGTCGAGGATCACCGCGGTGCGGTCGATCACCTTGACCTTCACCACGTCCTCCAGCGAGCGGCGCTGGCTCGGAGCGAGCTCGGTGTCGGCGACGACCGTGTCGGCGCCGAGGGCCGCGACGAGCCCCGCGAGCTCCTGGGCCTTGCCCTTGCCGAGATAGGTGCTCGGGTCGGGATGCGGGCGGCGCTGGAGCAGGCCGTCGAGGACCGTCGCTCCCGCCGTCTCTGCGAGCGCGGCGAGCTCGTGCAGCGAGTTCTCCGCGTCCTCCAGCGAGTTCTGCGAGTACACGCCGATGAGCACGACGTTCTCCAGGCGCAACTGGCGGTACTCGACCTCCGTGACGTCCTCGAGCTCGGTCGAGAGGCCGGCGACGCGTCGCAGCGCCTGCCGGTCGTCGCGGTCGAACTGCTCGCCGTCGCTGTTCTCGCCCTCGTGGCCGGCGCTCTGCAGCGCCTGGGCTCCACCCGCGACGAAGCGCGAGTACCCTGCCGAGCGCGACTGCGCGTTCGCCAGGACCCTCGAGACGACGTCCACGGCCTCGGTCGTGTCGGTCTCGTTCAGGTCTTCCGTCATCCGGATAACACTAACTCCTCAGGTGTTGATAGGTTCACTTCTCATGGCCGCCGAGCACTACTTCTCGAGTACTCCCGACGGCGACCTCCGGCCCCGCAGGATCCCGGTCCGCCTGGCCGGCCGCGACCTCGAGGTCACGACGGCAGGAGGGGTGTTCAGCCCCGGTCACGTCGATCTCGGCACGCGCGTCCTGCTGGACGCAGTGCCCGACGCCCCCGCTGACGGGGACCTGCTGGACCTCGGCTGCGGCTGGGGTCCGATCGCCCTCGCGCTCGCCCTCGCCTCCCCCGACGCCCGGGTGTGGGCGGTCGACGTCAACCAGCGGGCGCTCGAGCTGGTCCGTCGCAACTGCGAGGAACTCGGCGTCCTCAATGTCAACGCCGTGCTGCCCGAGGATGTTCCCGACGACGTGCGCTTCCGCACCGTGTGGTCGAACCCGCCGATCCGCATCGGAAAGGAGGAGCTGCACCTCCTGCTCGAGCGCTGGCTGCCACGCCTCGAGGAGGGCGCGGACGCCTGGCTCGTCGTGCAGCGCAACCTCGGCTCCGACTCGCTGCAGTCCTGGCTCGCCACCGCGTTCGCCGGACGGCTCGACGTGCAGCGCGTCTCCTCGGCGAAGGGCTTCCGCGTGCTGCGGACGACCCGTCTGGGCTGACCCGGCCCTCAGTCGATCCGGATCGTCCCCGTGAAGACGAGGTCGGCCGGACCGGAGAGCCCGACGTGCTCGCCCTCCTCCGCCGCGAACATCGTCACGCCGAGCGTGCCGCCCGGGACCTCGACGCGCCAGGCCTGCGGAGCGCGGGCTCCCGCCCAGTAGCGCACGGCAAGCGCCGCCGCCGCGGCACCCGTGCCGCAGCTCAGGGTCTCGCCGCTGCCGCGCTCGTGCACCCGCATCCGGATCCGCCCGATACCGTCGTGGACCAGGGGCTCGCCGGGGACGACGAACTCGACGTTCGCGCCGTCCTCGGGCTCCGGGTCGAGCTGCGGGATGTAGGAGAGGTCGGCGGAGTCGAGCTCCTCGTCGTTGCTGAGGGCGACGACCACGTGCGGATTGCCGAGGTCGATCCCGATGCCGGGGCGCGCGACCTTCAGCTCCTTCGCCCGCACCAGGGGCTCGCCGCCCGCCAGCTCCCAGCGGCCGAGGTCGACCTGGAATCCGGCTCCGCTGCGGGTCACGTCGCGGACGCCGGCGCGGGTGCCGATCGGCAGGGTGTCGCCGGGCTCGAGCGTCGCCAGGCCGCCCGCGAGCAGGAACGCGGCGTAGACGCGGATGCCGTTGCCGCACATCTCGGCGAGGGAGCCGTCGGCGTTGCGGTAGTCCATGAACCATTCCGCCTCGCTCTCCTCGGCCAGGGCCGCCGACCCCTCCGGGATCGCCCGGGAGCGGACGGCTCGGATCACGCCGTCGGCGCCGACGCCGAAGTGGCGGTCGCAGATCATCGCGATCTGCGCGGGCGAGAGGTCGACCTCACCGTCCGGGTCGCTGAAGAGCACGAAGTCGTTGCCGGTGCCCTGGCCCTTGGTGAAGTGCAGCTCGATCGTCATGGCGCACAGCCTAGCGAGGAGCGGGTGCGGCGGCCTGGGCGACGGCGTGCGCCCGCGACGCCAGGTCCGGCGCGTCGTACGGGAGCCGGTGGGCGCCGGCGTAGCGCCGGAACCAGCTGTTCTGCCGGCGGGCGTAGCGGCGCGTGAGGGCCTGCGTGGCCGCGATCGCCTCCTCCTCGCGGAGGACGCCGGCACGCTGGGCGAGCGCCTGGGCGTACCCGATGGCGCGGCCGGCGGTGACGCCGCGCTCCAGGCCGAGAGGGACGAGCCGCTCGACCTCGTCGAGCATGCCGGCCGCCCACATCCTCTCCACCCGTCGGTCGAGGCGCTGCACCAGCTCCTCCCGCGGAGCCTCGAGGAACAGGATCGAGGCGGGACGCCACGGAACCGGCTCGTCGGACATCAGCGCGCTGTGCGTGCTCCCGCCGGTCAGCTCCGCGATCTCGAGCGCGCGGACGATGCGCCGGGCGTTGTGCGGACCGATGCGCGCGGCCACTCCGGCGTCGATCCGGCGCAGCCGCTCGACGAGGACGCCCAGGCCCTCGCGCTCGGCGGTCTCCTCGAGGCGGCGCCGAACCTCCGGGTCCGTTCCCGCGAAGGAGAACTCGAAGACGACGCTGGAGACGTACAGGCCGGAGCCCCCGACCAGGATCGGCGTCGCTCCGCGCGCCAGCACGCTCTCGATCACCCGCCGCGCCTCGCTCTGGTATCGGGCGACCGACGCCTCCTCCGTCACGTCGAGGACGTCGAGCAGATGGTGCGGGACGCCCCGCCGCTCATCGACGGGGAGCTTCGCGGTGCCGATGTCCATCCCGCGGTAGAGCTGCATCGCGTCGGCGTTCACGATCTCGGCGGCGCCGCCGTCCTGCCGGATCGCCCCGGCGAGATCGAGCGAGAGGTCGGACTTGCCCGTGCCGGTCGCGCCGACGACCGCGATCAGCTCCGGCGCAGGATCGGGGGCTCCGGCCTCAGCGCTCGCCATCGAGGGCGTCGTAGATCGGCGTCGTCAGCGTGCCGGCGTCGCGCACGCGCAGAGACGGCAGCCCCAGGGAGACCCGGGGCGCACCGCTCGCACCCGGGGCGGCCGGAACCCCGCAGGACTCGGTCTGCGCCCGGTCCCAGGCGTCGCCCGCGCGGGTGCGGCGGATGCGGAGCGGCGCGCCGTCGGAGGAGTCCGCCAGGAGGTAGAAGGGCGCGGCGCGGGTGACCCGGACCGAGACCACGTCTCCGGGACGCGGCTGCTCGGAGCCCTCGGGCACGTCGAAGTGCACCAGGCGGCTGTCCTCGGCGCGTCCGCTCAGGCGGTGGGTCTCCGAGTCGCGGCGCCCCTCGCCGGTCGCGACCAGGACCTCGACCTCGCGGCCGACGACCGTGCGGTTCTCCTGCTCGCTGATCGCGTCCTGCAGGGCGACGAGCCGCTCGTAGCGCTCCTGGACGATCGCCTTGGGGATCTGGTCGGCCAGCGTCGCGGCCGGCGTGCCGGGCCGGATGGAGTACTGGAAGGTGAAGGCGGAGGCGAAGCGGGCCGCCTCGACCACCCGCAGGGTCTCCTGGAAGTCGGCCTCGGTCTCGCCGGGGAAGCCCACGATGATGTCGGTGCTGATGGCCGCGTGCGGGATGCGGTCGCGCACCCGGTCGAGGATGCCGAGGAACCTCTCGGAGCGGTACGAGCGGCGCATCGCTTTGAGGATGCGGTCGGAGCCGGACTGGAGCGGCATGTGCAGCTGCGGCATCACCGCCGGGGTCTCGGCCATGGCGTCGATCACGTCGTCGGTGAACGCGGCGGGATGGGGGCTCGTGAAGCGGATCCGCTCGAGTCCTCCGATGGTGCCCGCGGCGCGGAGCAGCTTCGAGAACGCCTGACGGTCGCCGAACTCGACGCCGTAGGAGTTCACGTTCTGACCGAGCAGCGTGACCTCGATGGCGCCGTCGTCGACGAGTGCCTGGATCTCGGCGAGCACGTCGCCGGGACGCCGGTCCTTCTCCTTGCCCCGCAGCGAGGGCACGATGCAGAAGGTGCAGGTGTTGTTGCAGCCGACCGAGATCGAGACCCAGCCGCTGTAGGTCGAGTCCCTCTTGGTGGGGAGCGTGGAGGGGAAGACGTCGAGCGACTCGAGTATCTCGAGCTGCGCCTCGTCGTTGTGGCGGGCCCGCTCGAGCAGGCTCGGGAGTGCGCCCATGTTGTGCGTGCCGAAGACGACGTCGACCCACGGGGCGCGGTCGAGGATGACGTTCTTGTCCTTCTGCGCGAGGCAGCCGCCGACCGCGATCTGCATCCCCTCGTGACGGCGCTTCACCGACGCGAGGTGGCCGAGGTTGCCGTAGAGCTTGTTGTCGGCGTTCTCGCGCACCGCGCAGGTGTTGATCACGACGACGTCGGCCTCGGCTCCGTCGGCGGACACGTAGCCCGCCGCCTCGAGCGAGCCGCTCAACCGCTCCGAGTCGTGCACGTTCATCTGGCACCCGAACGTGCGGACCTCGTAGGTCCTCGGCCGGGTCTCGACGACGGGCGACGGGGCGGTACCGAGCGTGCTCATGGTGTGGGATTCTACGCTCCGGTCGGACCGCTCCCGGCCCGCCGCGTCAGCGGAAGCGGACGCTGGACCCCGGCTTGCGGATCGTCTCGCGGACGACGCGCTGCACGAGCCCGCCGGCGTAGCCGCGCCGCGCGAGGAACCCCGTGAGGCGGCGCTCGGCGACCTCGTCGGACAGCGAGCGCAGGCTCGGCAGCCGCTTGCGCGCGAGCTCGAGAGCCGTGCGGTACTCGTCGTCGCCGTCCAGCTCGTCGAGCGCGGACGCGATCGCCTCGGGGTCGATCTTCCGCGCGCGCAGCTCCTGCTGGATCGAGGAGCGGCCGAGCTTCTTGCGGTCGCGCAGCGAGACGACCAGCTGCTCCGCCATGCGCAGGTCGTCGAGGTAGCCGAAGCGCGTGAAGCGCTCGAGGATCTCGAGCGCGTCCTTCTCGGCCACGCCCTCCGTGTAGAGGCGCGCCTCGACCTCGGCGACGGACAGGCTCTTGCGCGAGAGTCCGCGCACGATCCGATCCGCGACCTGCTCAGGGTCGATCTCCTCGGGGACCTCGATCGGCTCGCCGTCCTCCGTGTCGTCCGCGTCCTCGACGAATGCTGGTGCACGTCGGGCGACGTGGGCCGACAGCTCGGCGATCCGCTCGGAGGAGTGCGACGCACGTTCGTCAGGAGCAGTGGATTCCGACCCGGCGACCGCGGCCTTCCGGCCGGCAGGCCTCGGGGCCTCGGCGACCTGCGACGAGGCCTCGGGCGGTCGCCCCGCGGACTCGGGACCATCTGAGTCCGGAGCAGCCGGAGCCCAGCCCTCGTCGCCCGCCTCACCCCGGTCGACCCAGGGCAGGAAGGCCACGGGGCGGCCCTTCGCCCCCTCCGCGGCCTTCTCCGCCACGGGCTAGGCGCCCTTGCGCACGGGCTGCTTGGTCTCGATCGCGACCGGAGCGGCCTCGACGGCCGCGTTCGGGTCGACGATCACGCCGAGCTTGACCAGGATGCGCTTCTCGATCTCGGCGGCCACATCGGGGTTGTCGATGAGGAACTGGCGCGCCTTCTCCTTGCCCTGGCCGAGCTGGTCGCCGTCGTAGGTGTACCAGGCGCCCGACTTGCGGACGATCTCGTGCTCGACGCCGAAGTCGATCAGGCTGCCCTCGCGGGAGATCCCGACTCCGTAGAGGATGTCGAACTCGGCCTGCTTGAAGGGCGGGGCCATCTTGTTCTTCACGACCTTGACGCGGGTGCGGTTGCCGACCGCGTCGGTGCCGTCCTTCAGCGTCTCGATGCGGCGGATGTCGAGGCGGACCGACGCGTAGAACTTGAGCGCCTTGCCGCCCGCCGTGGTCTCGGGGCTTCCGAAGAAGACGCCGATCTTCTCGCGCAGCTGGTTGATGAAGATCATCGTGGTGTTGGTGGTGTTCAGTCCGCCGGTCAGCTTGCGCAGCGCCTGGGACATGAGGCGGGCCTGCAGGCCGACGTGGGAGTCGCCCATCTCGCCCTCGATCTCGGCTCGCGGCACGAGGGCCGCGACGGAGTCGATCACGATGAGGTCGATCGAGCCCGATCGCACGAGCATGTCGGCGATCTCGAGCGCCTGCTCTCCGGTGTCGGGCTGCGACACGAGGAGGGAGTCGATGTCGACGCCGAGCTTCTTGGCGTACTCGGGGTCGAGCGCGTGCTCCGCGTCGATGAACGCGGCGATGCCGCCGTTCCGCTGGGCGTTCGCGATCGCGTGCAGCGTGAGAGTCGTCTTTCCGGAGGACTCGGGGCCGTAGATCTCGACGATGCGGCCGCGGGGAAGCCCGCCGATCCCGAGCGCGACGTCGAGCGCGATCGAACCGGTCTGGATCACCTCGACGGGGGCGCGGTCGTCGCTGCCGAGGCGCATGACGGCGCCCTTGCCGAACTGGCGGTCGATCTGGGCGAGTGCGGTCTCGAGGGACTTCTCGCGGTCGGAGGAACTGGGCATGGCCGTCTCGCTCTCGTGTTCGTGGTGGTGTCGCCTACAGGCTGTCGCGACATGCCGGTGGCTGTCGGAGTGACAGTGCCGGCCGGCTGCGACAAGGCGGTGAAGCAGGTCCGTTCAGGTGTCTCCGACGGTACGCCCGACCACCGACATCGGGGCCGAGCGAGAGCGACTCCGTGGAGACGGGGCCGTTCCTGCTTCTGTGGAGGAGCCTAGACCCGTTCGAACACGGATTCGAGCACGAGCCGTCGGCGTGTCGAACACGGCTTCGGCGGCGGGCACGTCAGCGGTGGCGTCTCCGCGGATCCACGCCGTGCCACCGCGCCTCGGGGACGTCGTTGGCGCGGCAGAGTGCGAGCCAGACCTCGCGCGGCTCCGCTCCGTCCGCGAGGGCGCGCTCGGCGGTACGGCCACCGAGCTCGGTCAGCACGAGGTCGGAGACCAGGACACGGGCGTAGGCGCCGCCGAACTCGTCGTCGACCAGCTGCCGGAACTCGCTCAAGCGCATGCGTCCACGGTAGCCGCTGCCCGGGAGCGGCACTCCCCCGGGAACGCCGAAGGGCGCCCGGCCGGAGCCTGGGCGCCCTTCGCGTGGAACGGGGTGCGGTGAGTGGAGGAGGACGGGAGCCGACTACTGCGTGACGAGGTCCGCGTCGAAGCCGGCGACCATGTCGGCCGGGATGGTGTCGGGGATGGTGTCGATGCCCTCGATGACGGCGAGACGATCGCCGACCTCGCGCATGATCACCGAGATGGGGGTGTCGAGGGCGTCGGCGACAGAGGCGAGGATCTCCGAGGAGGCCTCCTTCTGACCGCGTTCGACCTCGCTCAGGTAGCCGAGCGCAACGCTCGCCTTGCTCGCCACCTGACGGAGCGTACGACCTTTCTGCAGGCGAAAGTCCCTGAGGACATCGCCGATCTCCTGACGAACTAGAACCACTGGACCCTCCTTCTCCACGTCAACCGCATGTCGTGCACCTGCACCGCGAGCACGGGCGCCGGAGTACTCCGGAGCGGGTGATCGGGGGGCTGGGACGAGAGAACCGGATAGCTGTTCACTACCCGGTTCGTATGGAGTCGACTCTAATACCGGATGACTGGACTTTGCGTGTGAGCGACACCAGATGTAACCGGGCCGCAATGCGGCGCATTCCGATTCCCGGAAGGCTCCGGCTGGGTATCCGCCTCATGCCCCGCGGGCGAGCAGCTCCGCGCCGAGGGCGAGGGCCGCGTCGACCGAGGCGGCGCGGATCGCGGCGCGGTCGCCGTCGAACCGGTGCTCGCGGACGAGCTCGTCCTCGCCGAGGACGGCCGCCACGAAGACGGTGCCGACAGCGGCATCACCCTGCGGATCCGGACCGGCGACTCCCGTGGTCGCCAGGCCGAGCGTCGGCCGCCCGTCGGCTGCGAGCCGCGAGGACGCTCCGCGCGCCATCTGCACGGCGACTCCGGGATCGACGGGCCCCCGCTCGTCGAGGACCCGCGCGTCGACCCCGAGGAGCCGGTCCTTGAGGTCGGTGGCGTAGCTCACCACTCCCCCGCGGTACACGGCGGAGGCGCCGGGCACCTCCACCAGGGCCGAGCTGAGCGCACCGCCGGTGAGGGACTCCGCGACGGCGAGGTCGACGCCCCGCCGCCGGAGCTCGGCGATCAGATGCGCAGCCGTCACCGCGTCGACCGGGCGGCCCGGCTCTGGCGGGCGGCGTCGGCGAGGTAGTCGATCCCGGTGGCGACGGTGAGGACCACGGCCGCGGTCATCGTGATGCCGTTGAGCCAGTGGACCCACTCGCCGAGGACGGCCCAGAGCGGCAGCAGAGCGAGGGAGATCGCGATCGACTGCACGATCGTCTTGAGCTTGCCGCCCCGCGACGCCGGGATCACCCGGTCCGAGAGCACGGCCATCCGGAACACCGTGATGCCGATCTCGCGCACCAGGATGACGATCGTCACCCACCACGGCAGTTCCGCGAGGATCGAGAGCCCGACCAGCGCCGCCCCGGTGAGCACCTTGTCGGCGATCGGGTCGAGGAGCTTGCCGAGATCGGTCACGAGGCCCCGGCTGCGGGCGATGTGCCCGTCGATCCCGTCCGTGGCGATGGCGACGATGAACAGCAGCGCCGCCGCGATCCGGATCCCGCCGTCCTGCCCCCCGTCGGCCAGCAGGAGCCAGAAGAAGACGGGCGCCAGCAGGATCCGGACGACCGTGATCGCGTTCGGCAGGTTCCAGTTGCCCGGCGCGGCCGGAGCCGGTGCGGTGGGGTCGGTCATCGTGCTCCGCCGTTCGTCGCAGTGCGGGCGACCGGGACGGTCACTCGCGTCCCGTCAGAGTCCAGGCGTCCTCGCCGGACCCCTCGTCGTCGTCGTGGTAGTCCGTGGCGGCGGGCCCCGTCGGCTCGGCCAGCGGATCCGCGTAGGGGTCCGGGGCGACCGAGGACGGCGCTGCAGGCCCGTCGCCCGGGTCCTCGCCGCGCATCCGCGCGAGGACGCCCGGCAGCTGCTCGGCGGTGACCAGCACGTCGCGGGCCTTCGACCCCTCGGAGGGACCGACGACCTCGCGCGACTCGAGCAGGTCCATCAGGCGGCCCGCCTTGGCGAAGCCGACGCGGAGCTTGCGCTGCAGCATCGAGGTCGAGCCGAACTGCGTGCTGACGACGAGCTCCGCCGCAGCGACCAGCAGCTCGAGGTCGTCCCCGATGTCGGAGTCGATCTCCTTGCGCTGCGCCTGGACGGTGATGTCCTGGCGGTACTCGGGCTGCGCCTGGCGGGTGACGTGCTCGACGACCTTCGCGATCTCGTCCTCGCGGACCCAGGCGCCCTGGACGCGCATCGGCTTGTTGGTGCCCATGGGGAGGAAGAGGCCGTCGCCCTGTCCGATGAGCTTGTCGGCTCCCGGCTGGTCGAGGATGACCCGCGAGTCGGTCACGCTGGTCACCGCGAAGGCGAGGCGGCTGGGCACGTTCGCCTTGATGAGGCCGGTCACCACGTCGACGCTCGGCCGCTGCGTGGCGAGCACGAGGTGGATGCCCGAGGCGCGCGCGAGCTGCGTGATCCGCACGATCGAGTCCTCGACGTCGCGCGGGGCGACCATCATGAGGTCGGCGAGCTCGTCGACCACCACGAGGAGGTAGGGGTACGGCTTGAGGACGCGGCTGCTGCCGGCGGGGAGCTTGATCTCGTCGGCGCGGACGGCCGCGTTGAAGTCGTCGATGTGGCGGAACCCGAACGACGCGAGGTCGTCGTAGCGCATGTCCATCTCCTTCACGACCCACTGCAGCGCCTCGGCGGCCTTCTTGGGGTTCGTGATGATCGGAGTGATCAGGTGCGGCACTCCGCCGTAGATGGTGAGCTCCACGCGCTTGGGGTCGATCAGGACCATCCGCACGTCCTGCGGGCGCGCGCGCATGAGCAGGCTCGTGATCATCGAGTTGACGAAGCTGGACTTGCCGGAGCCGGTGGAGCCGGCGACCAGGAGGTGCGGCATCTTGGCGAGGTTCGCCACGACGTAGCCGCCCTCGACGTCCTTGCCGACGCCGATGGTCATCGGGTGCGTGGACGTCGTCGACGCCGGCGAGCGGAGGACGTCGCCCAGCGAGACGATCTCGCGGTCGGTGTTGGGGATCTCGACGCCGATCGCGCTCTTGCCCGGGATCGGGGAGAGGATCCGGACCTCGTTGCTGGCGACCGCGTAGGAGAGGTTCTTGCTGAGCGCGGTGACGCGCTCGACCTTGACTCCCGGGCCGAGCTCGATCTCGTAGCGGGTGACGGTCGGGCCGCGGGAGAAGCCGGTGACGGTCGCGTCCACGTTGAACTGCTGCAGCACCTCGGTGATGGCGCGGACCATCTCGTCGTTGGCCGCCGAGCGCGCCTTGGAGGGCGTGCCCGTCGAGAGGGCGGCCGCCGAGGGGAGGCGGTACGGCGCGTCGTCCTCGAACGAGGAGTCGAAGCCGGCGGTCGGGTCCTCCTCGGCGAGAGGAGCGATCGGGCCGGTCTCGATGACGGGCGGGATCGGGACGGCGGGCGCCACGTCGAGGCGGTCGAGACGGATGACCTCGGTCGCGTCGTCGTCGACCACTCCGGTCGCGCCGCGGGACGCGCCCGTCTGCTCGAAGCGGGCGAGCGCCGCCTCGGCGGTCTCGGCCTCGGCCAGCACCTCGGTGGCGTAGGAGCGGGTCGGCGGGTGGGCCTCGTCGTCGCGCTCCTCGAGCGCGGAGTCGAAGCCCTTCGCGCGGCCTCGGGCGGGCGCGGTGCCCTCGATGACCTCGGTGAAGGAGTCGATCGGGAGCTCGGTCTGCACGGTCGGCTCGTCCTCGCGCCCGGACTCGGTGCGCCGCCACCAGGGCAGCTCTCCGCCGTCCTGCTGCGCGTCCTCCTCCTGCTCGGCCTCCGCTTTCGCCGCGGCCTTGGCGGCGGCCCGCTCGGCCTTCAGGCGGGCGCGCTCCTCGTCGTCGAGCACGGGGGCGCCGAAGAGGTAGCCGTAGAGCTCCCGCGAGCGCGCGCCGATGCGGTTCGGCGGGGTCTTGGTGATGATGAACAGCGACAGCAGGATCACGAGCGACAGCAGCACGGTCGCGCCCGGGACGGTGGCGATCGCCGCGAGCGGGGCGCCCACGAGCCAGCCGAGGACGCCTCCCGCTGCCGCCATGGTCTCGATGCCCTGCCCCGGCTGCGGCAGGCCGAGGTGCGCGTGGCAGATGCCGGCGGAGGCGACGAGCAGCGTGATGACGCCCACGCCGATCCGCCCGTTGTCGTCGACGGACCGGGGGTGCCGGAAGAGCCAGAGGGAGAAGAGGAGCAGGACGACCGGCAGCACGTAGGCGACCCGGCCGAAGAAGCCGCCGAAGCTCCACGCGTCCAGAACCAGAGCGACCGGGTCGGTCGCGAGGAACCACTCGACGACCGCACCCGCGACGGCCAGCAGCAGCAGGAGGAAGGGGACGCCGTCGCGGCGCTCCTCCTTCGCCAGGCGCTCGGGACCGAGGGCGCGCGCCGCGCCGCCTGCGAGGTGGGCCAGCGCCATCCAGAGCCGCACGGCGGGGTTGGTGCGCGGGGCGGACTCGAAGGCCACCGTCTTCGTCTCGGCGGCCGCCTTGCCCGAGCCCCGGCCGGATCGCGGCGCGCCGGAGCGCGGAGTCGCGCTGCCGCGCCCGCGCGAGGTCGTCTTGGTACTGGTCGCCATGAGGCCACCGTACCCGCCGCCCCCGTCAGGGCCGGTGACCCGCGCCGGGACGGCCGACGCCGATCAGCAGCCGGCCCGGGAGGCTCAGGCCTCGATGACGAGCGGCACGATCATGGGCCGGCGGCGGTAGGAGGTGTTGACCCAGCGGCCGACGACGCGACGGACGGCCTGCGAGAGCGCGTGCTGATCGCTCGCCCCGTTGCGCACCGCCTCCTCGAGCGCGGCGGCGATCCGCGGCTTGACCTCGTCGAAGACGCTGTCGTCCTCCGCGAAGCCCTTCGCGTGGATCTCGGGGCCGACGACGATCCGCCCCGTGCCCGCCTCGACCACCACGATGATCGAGATGAAGCCCTCCTCGCCGAGGATCCGCCGGTCCTTGAGGTCGGCGTCGGTGATCTCGCCCACCGACGATCCGTCGACGTAGACGAACCCCAGGTCGAGCCGTCCGACGACGGTCGCCCGCCCGTCGAGCAGGTCGATCACGGTGCCGTCCTCGGCGATGATCGTGTTCTCCTCCGCGATCCCGGTCTCGCGCGCGAGCTGCGCGTTCGCGACCAGGTGCCGGTACTCGCCGTGCACCGGCATCACGTTCAGCGGCTTGAGGATGTTGTAGCAGTAGAGGAGCTCGCCGGCCGCGGCGTGCCCGGACACGTGCACCTTCGCGTTGCCCTTGTGCACGACGGTCGCTCCGAGCCGGGTGAGCCCGTTGATGACCCGGTACACCGCGTTCTCGTTGCCGGGGATGAGGCTGGACGCGAGGATGACGGTGTCGCCCTCGCCCGGCTCGATCTGGTGGTCGAGGTTGGCCATCCGGCTGAGGACGGCCATCGGCTCGCCCTGCGACCCCGTGGACATGTAGACGATCCTGTCCTCGGGGACGTCGCTCGACTTCTTCATGTCGACCAGGACGCCCGGGCGGACGTGGAGGTAGCCGAGGTCCGCCGCGATGCGCATGTTGCGGACCATGGAGCGGCCGAGCAGCGCCACGCGGCGGCCGGTGGCGTGGGCCGCGTCGAGCACCTGCTGCACCCGGTGGACGTGGCTCGAGAAGCTCGCGACGATGACGCGGCGGGTCGCCCTGGCCATGACGCTCTCGATGACCGGGCCGATGTCGCGCTCGCTCGGCGTGAAGCCGGGGACGTCGGCGTTGGTGGAGTCGACCATGAACAGGTCGACGCCCTCCTCGCCGAGGCGGGCGAAGGCGCGCAGGTCGGTGATCCGGCCGTCGAGCGGCAGCTGGTCCATCTTGAAGTCGCCGGTGTGCAGCACCGAGCCCGCGTCGGTGACGATCGACACGGCCAGCGCGTCCGGGATCGAGTGGTTCACGGCGACGAACTCGAGCTCGAAGGGCCCGAGGTTCTCGACGTCCCCCTCCTTCACCGTGAGCGTGTAGGGCGTGATCCGGTGCTCCTTGAGCTTCGCCTCGACGAGGGCGAGCGTGAGGGTGGAGCCGATCAGCGGGATGTCCCGCTTCAGCCGGAGCAGGTAGGGGACGGCGCCGATGTGGTCCTCGTGGCCGTGGGTGAGCACCACTCCGACGATGTCGTCGAGCCGGTCCCGGATGGGCGTGAAGTCCGGGAGGATCAGGTCGACGCCCGGCTGGTCCTCCTCCGGGAAGAGCACGCCGCAGTCGACGATCAGGAGCCTGCCGTCGATCTCGAAGACGGTCATGTTGCGGCCGATCTCGCCGAGACCGCCGAGAGGGATGATCCGCAGCGTTCCCGGCGCGAGCGGGGCGGGGATGATCACGGGACCGGGCATGCGCCCTCCTTCTCCAGCGGTGCTTTCTCGGGACGTGCCGCTCGGGCTCAGCGGGTGGTGCCGGCGACCTTCGGGAGGGCGCCGCCGGCCGCGGCGTTGCGGTCGGGCCGGAAGTTGCGGAAGTCGACGCCCGGGATGTCGCGGACCAGGCCGAGCTCGTCCTCGATGAGCGCCGCCTCCGACTCCTCCGGGCCGACCAGGGGCAGCCGCACGCGCGGAGAGGAGATGCGGCCGAGGCCGTGCAGGATGTACTTCGCGGCGACGGTCCCGGGGACGTGCGTCATCACGGCGCGCACGAGCGGCTCGAGCTGCTGGTGCGCGCGGGTGGCCGCGCGGAGGTCGCCCGCGTTCACGGCGTCGACGATGGTGCGGTACGGCGCGGCGGCGATGTTCGCCGTGACGCCGATGAGCCCCGTGGCGCCGATGGCGAGCTCGGGGAGCACGTTCGCGTCGTCGCCGCAGAAGTACATCAGGTCGGTCTGGTTGAGCACGCGGCTGACCTCGGAGAGATCGCCCTTCGCGTCCTTCACGGCCAGGATGTTCGGGTGCTTGGCCGCCCGCAGGATGGTCTCGTAGCGGATCGGCACGCCGGTGCGGCCGGGGATGTCGTAGAGGATGACCGGCAGGTCCGTCGCGTCCGCGATCATCCGGAAGTGCGTGAGCACGCCCGCCTGCGTCGGCTTGTTGTAGTACGGGGTGACGATCATGTTGCCGTCGGCGCCGGCCTTCTCGCTCTGACGGGCGAGCTGCATGGCGTGGGCGGTCTCGTTGGAGCCGCCTCCCGTGATGATCTTCGCGCGGCCCCCGGCGACCGAGCGGCCGACCTCCACCAGGCGGATCTTCTCCGGGTCGGTCAGGGTGCTGGTCTCGCCCGTGGTCCCGGTGACCACGATGCCGTCCGCGCCCGCTGCGATGCAGTCGTCGATGTGCTTCTCGACACCGGGCCAGTCGACCTCGCCGTCGGCGGTGAACGGGGTGACCAGGGCGACCAGGACCTGGCCGAAGGGATTCTCCGGAGTTGACACGCTGCCAGGGTAGCGGGTCGCCGCCGCGCCGCTCCGGTGGGTTCGGGTGTGCCGTCTGGGCGGTGCCGTCTGCAGGGGGCGGTGCGATCTGCAGGAGGCAGCGCGATCTGCAGGAGGCAGTGCGATCTGCAGGAGGCAGCGCGATCTGCAGGAGGCAGTGCGATCTGCAGGAGCTCTCCGCGATTAAGGGCGTTCTTCCGCCCAACGCCTCGGCCGCGCGGAGGATCCCCTGCAGATCGCACCTGCACACGGCACACCTCCCTGCACACGGCACACCTCCCTGCAGACGGCACACCTCCCTGCAGACGGCACACCTCCCTGCAGACGGCACACCTCCCTGCAGACGGCACACCTCCCTGCCGGCACACCTCCCTGCAGACGGCACCGCTGCGGGTCGCGCTGCGGTCCGGGGGCAGCCCCGATGACCCGATCCCCTACGAGCGGAGATGATCGCCGCGGGAGACGGCGGCGAGGACGTCCGCCTCCGCCGCTTCCCAGTGCGTGTCGACTGTCGCGGTCCGGAAGTGGTGGATCCGATAGCCCAGGCGGCCGAGCTCGATGTCGCGACGGTTGTCCCTGTCGGCCTCGTGGAACTCCGCACCGTCCACCTCCAGGATGAGGACCTCGCCGATGAGGAAGTCGACCCGGCGAGCGCCGATGCGCACCTGCTGGCGGAAGCGGACTCCGATCCTGCGCAGGCGGAACGCGACCATCGACTCGAGCCCGCTCTCCGACACCTTTCCCGCCCAGCTCAGCTGCACCGCGAGCCGGGTGGGCAGACGGGCGAGCAGGCGGTTCTTGGCCGCCGTGCCGAGGAGCCCCTGCCGGAGCGCCGACTCGAGGAGGACGAATCCGAACTCGGCGCCCTGACAGAGGGAGGCGATGACGATGCAGTCCTCCATGCTCTGCACGAGGGTGCAGGGCGGCGCAGCAGCGGCTGACCAGTGCACGACGACGTCGTCGGAGGTGCCGAGCCGCAGGTGGTACCGCTCGCGGTCGCGCAGACGCGAGGCCTGCTCCGGCACTCCGACGTGGAGACCGCGGAAAGCCGGGACCCAGAGCCCGTGGACGCGTGCTGCATCCGCGCAGGCGAGGACCCCTCCGACGCGGAAGGCCTGCTCGACCGCGGGAGCGAGGCCGGGCAGTGCGTACCAGCCCTTCCGGACGCGGACGAGCGACCCCGACACGACGGCGCGCGACAGCTCCCGCCGGGTCGTCCCCTCCCGGAGGAACTGCTCCGTCTTCACGACGCCGCCGGCGCGGAGGAGGGTGGTGGAGGACGCTCGCATCCGTCGAGGCTGGCCCGACCGGGACCGCCGTCGACGATGCGACCGCCGGAACTGGGGAGAGCTCTTCCGACCGGCGCCTGGGGAGGACGCTCCGCCGCCCCGCCGGCGCGGGTGACCCGTGCGATCTGCAGGCTTCGCCGGTGCGATCTGCAGGCTGCGGCGGTGCGATCTGCAGGCCTGGCCGGTGCGATCTGCAGGAGATCCGGGCGTCGACCCGCTGTCCAGGCGGAGGAGAGCGCTCCCCTCCGACCATCCCCTGCAAACGGCGCAATCCCCTGCGGACGGAACTGGAGCCTGCAGACGGCACACCCCCCTGCGGACCGCACTGGAGCCTGCAGACGGCACACCCCCCTGCGGACCGCACTGGAGCCTGCAGACGGCACACCCCCCTGCGGACCGCACGGAGCGTGCCGGCGGCACACTCGACCGCCGGCGGCGACACTCGCCTGCAGACGGCACACCCTCCTGCAGACGGCGGTGCAGCCTGCGGAGGGCACGCCTCGGGCCCCGGCACGCCCACGCGCCCGGCGGCTCCCTACGGGGCGACGCGGCCGTTCGCCGTGAAGGCGGCGGCCGTGAGGGGCATCAGCTCCTGGAAGTGGGTCTCCATCTGCTCGGCGGCCATCTCGATCTCGCGCTGCGGGAAGGAGGGGAACGTCGAGTCCTCGCGCTTGGTGCGCAGGGAGAGGAAGTTCATCAGCGAGCGGGCGTTGAGCGTGACGTACATCGAGGAGTAGATGTTCAGCGGGAGGACGATCCGGGCGACCTCGCGGGCGACGCCCTCGCCGAGCATCCGCTGGTACGACTCGTAGGCCTGCGTGCTGACGCGGCGCGTCTCCTCGGCGACGAGGTCGGCCTGCTCCGGGGTGCCCGGCTCGAAGGAGTAGGCGCCGGGCTTGCCGACCTGCACGAGGTTGCGCCGGGGGCCGGGCACGTAGAAGACCGGTCGGAGCTCGCGGTAGCGGCCCGACTCCTCGTTGTAGGAGGCGATGCGGTGGCGCATGAACTCGCGGAAGACGAAGATCGGCGCCTGCACGTAGAAGGTCATCGAGTTGTGCTCGAACGGCGAGCCGTGGCGGTCGCGCATCAGGTAGTTGATCAGGCCGCGGTCGCGCTTGCGCTGCAGCTCGGCGTCGGACTCCTCGCCGTCGAGCGCCTCGGCGAGCGTCTTCTCGCCCTGGGTCGAGACGCGGGCCGCGAACAGCACGTCGGAGTCGTGGGCGCTCGCGCGGACGAGCTCGACGACGACATCGCTGCGGAAGACGGGACTGCTCGGGTCTGCGCTGGGGCTGCTCTGTTCGGTCACGGATCGAACCTAGACCACGCTCCGACCGAGACCGTCGTCACATCCCGACACAGTCGTCCGCGCAGCGTCCGCGCCGACCTACGCTTCCCGGATGGAGCCCGTGACGATCCTCGCCGCACTGCTCGGCCTCGTCGTGCTGGGCGTCGTCCTCGGGGCTGTCCACCGGACCCGCTCCGGGCGCGTCGCGAGCGTCCCCTCGGGCGAGGACCCCGCGATCGACCCCGGAGAGCTCGTCCCCGGCGCAGTGCTCGGGACCCGAGCCACAGTCGTGCAGTTCTCGACCGACGTCTGCACGCGGTGCCCAGCGGTGCGACGGATGCTCGGGGAGCTCGCCCAGCAACGGCCCGGGCTGGCGCACCTCGACGTCGATCTGACGCACCGCCCCGACCTCGCGGCGCGCTTCCGCGTCCGGCAGACGCCCACGCTCCTCCTGCTCGATCGAGACGGAGTGCCGCGGAGCCGCATCGGCGGCGCTCCGACCCGCGCCGCTCTGACCATCGAGCTCGACCGACTCCAGGAGACATGATGAGCACCCGCTCCCCCTCAACCACCGGCGCCACTCCCCCGTCCGGCACCGTCGATCCCCGCGGCCCGAGGGTCGCCGCCGGAATCACCGCCGCACTCCTCCTCACGGCCGTGGGCCTCGGGCTCGCGGCCCCGGCCCGGGCCGACCTCGACGGCCGGCTCTCCCAGCCCGGATTCCTCCTGCTGCTCGCGCTCGCCGCCCTCTTCGCCTGGTCGGCCGCGCGCGGCGTCGGGTCCGGCCCCTGGGCGGTGCTGTTCCGCCAGGTGGTCCGGCCGCACCTGACACCGCCGCGCGAGTGGGAGGACGCCCGCCCGCCGCGCTTCGCCCAGCTGATCGGCCTGGTGGTGACCGGCGCCGGCGTCCTCCTGCACGTCGCCGGTGTCCCGGGATCGGTTCCGGTCGCCGCGGCCGTCGCCTTCCTCGCCGCCTTCCTCAACGCCGTGTTCGGCCTCTGCCTGGGCTGCGAGCTCTACCTCGTGCTCGCGCGGGCCGGCCTGGTCGAGCGCTCGGCGGGCTCCCGGGCGTGAGGCTCTAGGCTGGGTCCGCTTCGCGGGCGGCCCGCGACCGGCTCCGGGAGGCACCATGAGCGACTCATCCGCACGGCACTCCGACCACGACGGGGCCACGGGCTCCGGCTCGCCGCGACGCGCCTCGCGCACGCCGGGCGAGCACGTGTCGACGCCGTCCGAGCAGCCCTCTGCGCGGCCGGACGCCTCCGCTCCCCGGCTCCGCGTCCTGATCTCCGGCGCCAGCGGGATGATCGGCTCGGAGCTGGCCCGCCAGCTGCGCGCCGAGGGGCACGAGATCCTGCGCCTGGTGCGCCACGCGCCGTCGAGCCCGGACGAGTTCCACTGGGCGCCCACCTCGCACATGCTCGACTTCAGCGTGCTCGACCGCGTCGACGCCGTGATCAACCTCTCCGGCGCCTCGATCAGCCGCCTGCCGTGGACCGCGTCCTACAAGCGGGAGATCCTCGACTCGCGGATCCAGTCCACGCAGACCCTCACCGACGCGATGCGGATGTCCTCGACCCCGCCGACGACGCTGATCAACGCCTCCGCGGTCGGCTACTACGGAGACCGCCCGGGCGAGGAGCTCACCGAGCAGTCCTCCCGCGGCGACGGGTTCCTCGCCGACGTCGTCGACCGCTGGGAGAAGGCCGCCCACCTCGCCCCCGAGGCCACGAGGGTGGTCACCGCTCGCACCGGGCTCGTCCTCGGCGACGGCGGCGCGCTCAAGCCGCTCCTGCCCCTGACCAGGCTCGGCCTCAGCGGGCCGCTCGGCAGCGGCAACCAGGCCTGGCCCTGGATCAGCCTCTACGACGAGGCCGCGGCGATCCGCCACCTGCTCACGTCCTCGCTCTCGGGCCCGGTGAACCTCGCCGGACCGGTGCCGGCGACCGCGAACGACGTGATGCGCACGCTCGCCGAGCAGCTGCACCGCCCGTTCAAGCTGGCCGTCCCCGAGAAGATCATCGAGCTCGCGCTGCGCGACGCCGGGCACGAGCTGCTGCTCTCGAGCCAGCGCCTGGTCCCCCAGCGGCTCCTCGACGACGGCTTCGAGTTCCGCCACCGTACGGTCGGCGAGGCGCTGGCGTGGGTGCTCGCCTGATCCGGGCCGCCTGAGCGCCCGGGCCGCCCGGTCGCGGCCGGACGGTCAGGCCGGAGCCTCGTGCTCCAGCGCGATGGCCCGGCGGATCGCGCCCCGGGCGCGCTTGCGGTCGCCGCTCGCGTCGTAGGCGAGGCCGAGACGGTACCAGGCGCGCCAGCTCCCGGGCTGCGCGTCGACCTCCTCCGCGTACTGCGGGAACAGCGCGTCCGCCTCCTCCCGGAGCGGCCGCCCACTGGCCCGCGAGTCGAGGACCTCCTGCGGGAGCGCGTTCTCGCCCTCCAGCCGACGGGCCAGCTTCTCCGCGCGGAGCCCGAACAGCAGCTCGCGCACGAGCCCCCAGACTCCCACCGCGCCGAGGATCAGCAGGCCGACGCCCATCACGATGCCCGGCACCGTCGCCGCGGCGAAGGCGACGACGGAGTACTGCAGGCAGACGAACAGGTAGAGGGCGAGCAGGACCGCCATCAGGACGACGCCGACGCGGGTCCTCACGGGATGCTCGTCGCTGCGGCGGCCTGGCCGGACGGTGCCCGGTCGACGACGGGCTGCTCGTCGACCGGCCGCTCGGCCAGGGGCGCGGCGTCGAAGGCGGCGCGCAGGTCGAGGAGGGCGTCGAGGCCCACCACCACGCCCGTCGTCGTGCGGACCGCGTCGAGAGCGCGCAGGACGCCCTGCTCGTAGGACGCCTGCGACGTGGTGTCGTGGCGGATGGTGACCGTCTCGCCGGTGCCGCCGAAGACGACCTCCTGGCGCGCCTCCACTCCGGGCAGGCGGAGGCTGTGGACCGGGACGCTCGCGACCTGCTGGCCGCGGGCCCGCTGATCGGTGTGCGGAGCCTGCACCGGACCGAGCTCGGCCCGGGCGCGCAGCAGGAGCTCGGCCGTGCGGACCGCGGTCCCCGAGGGTGAGTCGACCTTGCGGGCGCCGTGGGTCTCGACGATCTCGGCCGCGTCGAAGAAGCGCGCAGCCACGGTGGCCAGAGCGGTCGCGAGCACCGAGCCCAGCGAGAAGTTCGGGATGATCACGACGCCGGCCTCGGGCTGCTCGGCGACGCTGCGCCGGAGGGCCGCGATGCGGTCGCCGGTCCAGCCGGAGGTGCCGACGAGCACCTTCCTCCCGTTCGCCACGGCGAAGTCGACGATCTGCTGGCTGACGGCCGGCACGGTCATGTCGACGACGACGTCGGCCTCGAGCATCTCGGCGGGATCGCTCCGCGAGCCGAGCCGCGCGACGAGCGAGAACTCGCTCGACGCCTCGATGAGCGAGCAGGTGAACGAGCCGAGTCGGCCGGACGCGCCGACCACGGCGACGGAGGTAGTCACCGACTCAGCGTAGCCCGCGGCTCAGTACGGCTGGGCCTCGGGCAGGCCGGTGCGCAGCTCCACGGGCAGGTGCGAGAGGTCGTTGTGCACGACGAGCACCGGCGGCTTGCGGGAGCGGACGCGGATGATCGTCAGCCCGCAGTTCGCCTGGTTGAGGCCCAGCCACCGCCAGTCGGGAGCGTCGAACACGTGGCGGACGAACCAGCCGATCACGAAGTTGTGGGTGATGAGGAGGTCGTGGCGGTCCTCGCGCGACGGCGCCAGGAACTCGGCCACCGCGTCCTGCATCTGCGCGTGCCCCGCCTCGATCTCGGCCGCGGTCACGCTGCCGAAGAAGGGCTCGAACGCCTTGGGCATGTCCGGGGTCGGCCCCGAGGGGATGCAGTCGAACAGCAGCGAGGACGGCTGGAGCGGCAGGCTCGGCAGGAGCGTCTGGAAGCGCGCTGCCGTCTCCTCGGCCCGGCGCAGCGGCGAGTGCCACGCTCCGGTGAAGGGGACTCCGCCGAGCCGTTCGGCGATGAGCCTCGCCTGGCGCTCGCCTCGGGCCGAGAGCGGGCCGTCCGGCATGCCGTGCTCGGCGTCCTGCTGCTCGCCGTGGCGGACGAGGTAGATGTAGTGGGACACGGGGTCCTCCCTGGTGCGGCGCGGCGGTGCGCGATCAGCGGGCGTTCGACGATCGGATCAGATCGCGGAGGCGCTCTCGACCCCGGCGATCCCGGCGAAGGCCGACTCGTCGACCGCGCCGACGGCCGAGATCGACGACGGCCCCCGCGCCAAGTCTGCCGCGAGTGCCTGGACGTCCTCCGCGCCGACGAGGGCGAGTCGGCGCAGGCTCTCGTCGAGGTCGACGAACTCGCCGAAGGTCAGCTCGGCGCGGCCGAGGCGCGACATCCGGGTGTCGGAGTCCTCCAGCGCGAGCGCCGCCGCTCCCGAGAGCTGGCCGCGGGCGCGGGCGAGCTCGTCATCGGTGACGCCGTCCTCGGCGAGGCGGTGGAACTCGGTGAGCAGGAGCTCGGCGACCGTCCCCGCCTTCGCCGGGGTGCAGGCGGCGTACAGTCCGAAGAGGCCCGCGTCGGAGTAGGACGGGGCGAAGGAGTAGACGGAGTAGGCCAGGCCGCGCTTCTCGCGCACCTCCTGGAACAGGCGCGAGGACATGCCGCCGCCGAGGATCGAGTTGAGGACGCCCATCGTCATCCGCCGCTCGTCGCCCGCGGCGAGACCGGGGAAGCCGACCAGCAGGTTCGCCTGCTCGGTGGGGCGGTGCACGACCGACAGGGCGCTGCCGCGGGTGTAGGAGGCGCGGCCGCCGACGCGCCGCTCGACGGGCGAGGCCGCGGTGCCGAGGTCCCAGCCGTCGGCGACCAGCACCCGCTGGAGCAGCGCGACGAGCGCCTCGTGGTCGACGGCGCCCGCGACCGTGATCACCACGTCGCGCGGGCGGTAGGCGGCGCGGTAGTGCGCCCAGACCGCATCCCGGGTGGCCTCGCCGATGGTCGCCGCGGTGCCCCCGATCGGGCGGCCCAGCGGGTGGTCGCCGAAGACGGCCTCGAACAGCTTCTCCCCCGCGACGTCGCCCGGATCGTCGTCCGCCATCGCGAGCTCCTCGAGGATGACCCCGCGCTCGGTCTCGAACTCGTCCGGGTCGATCAGGCTGGAGGTCACCATGTCGGCGATCACCTCGACCGCCATCGGGAGGTCGCGGTCCTGGATCTTGGCGTAGTAGCAGGTGTACTCCTTGGCGGTGAGAGCGTTGTGCTCCCCGCCGACGGAGTCGAAGGACACGGCGATGTCGAGGGCGGACCGCTTCTGCGTGCCCTTGAACAGCAGGTGCTCGAGGAAGTGCGTCGAGCCGACGTTGGAGGGCACGGCGGGCCCGCCCGCGGTCGCGGGACGGCCGGGCCGCTCGTCGCGCGATCCCGCGGCGACCCAGAAGCCGATCGTGGCGCTGCGGGCGCCGGGCACCGATTCGCTGAGGATGCGGACACCGCTCGGGAGGACGGAGCGGCGGACCGTGGATCCGCCTGCGGCCCGGACTGACGTCTCCGGCTGGTCGAGGGGCAGTGCGACTCCGTGGTTCATCGTGCCCACCCTAGGCCACCGGCGACGGCGGCCCGGCCGGGCTGTCGCGCCGTGGCGGGAGAGGTGCCCGGCTGGTCGCGGTCGGGCGCGGTCAGCGGCGCGCGCGCTCGAGCGCGGCCAGGTGTCCCGCGTCGAGGTCGAGCGAGACCGCGCGGACGAGCGCGTCCACGTCGGCGGGCGAGCGCGGGGCGACGGTCGCAGCGGTCAGGCGCGGCCGGCCGAGCAGCCAGGCCAGGGCGACGGCGGCGGGAGCGGCCGAGAGCTCGGCGCCGATCGCGTCGAGGACGGCGAGGACCCGGCGTCCGCGGCGCCCGAGGTGGGCGGCGGCGAGGGCTCCGTCGGGCAGGCGGCCGAGCTCGCGGCGGGTGCGCTCGGCGCCGCGGAGGAACCCGTGGGCGAGGGGGACGGTCGCGAGCAGGGCGAGTCCCTGGCCGGCGGCGACGAGGCCGAGATCGCCCTCCGAGCCGGGCCGCTCGAGCAGGTTCCAGCGGACCTCTGCGCCGGCGAGGCGGGGCAGCCCGTGTGCGGCCAGGACGCGCGCCTCGAAGAGCTCCTCCGGGGAGAAGCCGGAGGCGACGACCGAGCGCACCAGACCGCGTGTCAGCAGCACGTCGACCGCACTGAGGAGCTCGTCGAGGCGCCCGGCCCCGTCGGGTCGGACCGCCAGCACGTCGAGGCGGTCGGTGCGGAGGCGGCGCAGCACCCCCTCGACACGGTCCACCAGCGCGCGCGGCGTCGCGGGGGCCCCGGCCGGTGCGGCGAAGCGGCCGATCAGGAGGAAGCGGTCCCGGTCGCGGTGTCCGGCGGGCCAGCCGCCGACGCCGTCCGCGAGGCGCGAGTCGGTGACGACGACGCCGTTGCCGCCCCACGCCGCGTAGCGCTCGAGGAGCGCGGCACCGTCGTCGCGACCGAGTGCCGCCGCGTCGAGCACGAAGGGGAAGAGGTCGTGACCGGAGTCGCCCAGCGGCCGGCGGTGCGCGGGTGCGACGGCGGTCGGCTCGACCGGGCCGGTCTCGGCGAGGACGCCGCTCGAGGAGGCTCCGCGGGAGGCCGCGGCCGGGAGCGGGACGGCACTGTGACGGGGAGCCCGCACGGCGGCGCCGGTCCTGTCCCTGGGCACGCCACCACTCTCCCTGCGGCGGCTCGGGTCCCGCCAGGGGAGAGAGTATCCGAGCGCTCGAGCCGCCACTCCGCCGTGTCGCGCACGGTTCACCAGATCGTTACACGGGCGCTGCCGGCGGGGTCGACCCGCCCCGGCGCGCGGTGCGGCGGGCCCCTCCGTGTCGGCCGTCCGGACTAGATTCGCGACCATGGACTCCGCCGCCCCGACCCCCTCCGAGACCGCCGCCGCAGGGAGAGTGGTGGCGTGCCCAGGGACAGGACCGGCGCCGCCGTGCGGGCTCCCCGTCACAGTGCCGTCC
>NZ_PSWM01000027.1:0-54036 GCF_002932795.1 Rathayibacter sp. AY1B5 | reverse complement strand
GACGCGGCTCACGGCGCGCGGCTCACGCAACGCGACTCACGGCACGTGGATCACGGGACGCGGCTCACAGGACGCGGCCCCCGCCGACGGCTCCGGCCCTGCCGGCCGCGCCCCGCAGGCGCCCTCCGAGAGCACCGCTCCCGACACCGAGGACGCCCCCACCGGAAGCTAGTTCCCCGCCACCGGCGAGGGAACCCCGGACCGTCGAGGGAACCAGATGCATCTGGCTCCCTCGACGGGTCGGGGTTCCCTCGATGGCGGGACGCGTCAGCGCGTGTCAGCGCGCGTCGCGGCGGCGGCGCGTCACTCCGAGCGCGAGCGCTCCACCGGCGAGCAGGGCGAGGGCCGCCGCGGCGGTCCAGCCCGTCTCGACGCCGGTGCTCGCGAGTCCCGAGCCGGTCCGCGGAGGAACGGCGCCGGCCGGAGCGGGAGCCGGCGTGCGGGTCGGCTCGGCCGAGGGCTGAGCAGTCGGCTGCGCGGTCGGCTGAGCGGTCGGCTGAGCGGTGGGCTCAGCAGTGGGTGCGACCGTGGGTGCGACAGTGGGCTGCGCGGTCGGCGCCACCGTCGGCCCAGCAGTCGGCGCCACCGTCGGCGCAGGAGTCGGCACCGTCCCCGCCCCGAACAGGGACTCCGCGGAGCCGAGCGAGGCGAGCACCGTCTCGCCGTTAGCGTCGTCCACGCCGTCGTTGTCGGTCACCGCGAACACCTCGCCGGAGCCGGTGATCCCGAGGCCCTCGAGCTTCTCCTGGGTCCAGCCGTTCCCGGCCTGCAGTGCGGGCAGCACGTCGACCGCGAGGGTCTTCTCGAGCATCGGCAGCGTCTCGCCGACCGCCGCGCCGGCGCCCGTTGGCAGCGGCACCGTGTAGACGGCCTTGAGCGCGGCGTCCGGCCCGTTGAGCTTGTCGCGCTCGATCACCGCGAGCGTGCCCGCGGGGGTCAGCGTGATCTCCGAGAGCCCGTTCCAGTCGCCGTCCGCACCGGACACGGCCTCCAGCGGGTAGCCGAAGAAGCTCCAGGTCCCGGCGGCGACGTCGTAGCGCCCGATCCGGACCACGCCCTCGGCGTCGATCGAGGCCTCGCGCTGCAGCGCCGTCCAGACGATCTCGCCGTCGGCGCCGTCCTCGACGGCCACTCCCTCGAAGCCCTGCTTGCCCAGTGCGGAGGCGAGCTCCGCGGGGAGGACGATCTGCTCGGTCACCGCGGCGTCCGCGTCGAGTCGCAGGAGCGCGTTGCCGTTGCCGGTCGCGCCCTCCGTCACGGCCCAGAAGCCTCCGTCGGCGCGCGCGGCGATCCCCTCCAGGTCCAGAGCGGCGGGCTCGCCGCCCTCGGTCACCGTGAGCGTCGTGTCGAGCAGCGCCGGCGAGACGGAGGTGTCGATGGAGTGGAGGGTGCTCGGCGCGTACGCGCTGTCGCTCACCGCGTACAGGCGCTCGGAGTCGGCCGGGTCGGTCGAGAGGCCCGAGAGCGCACCCCAGGGCAGCGGCGATCCGTCGACGTCGGCCGACAGCACGGTCGGGAACGCGAGGGCGGAGGCGCCGAGCGCGTAGAGCTGCACGCTCGCGCGGACGGCGGCCTCGGCGTCGTCGGTCTCGCTCGAGACGACCAGCAGATCGCGCTCGGGCAGGGCGAGCAGCCCCTCCGGGCCGGGAGTCGACGGCAGCGCCTGCACGAAGCGCGGGGCGGTCGGATCCGAGACGTCGTAGACGGCCACGAAGTTCGCCCGCTCGGCCCCGACGAACACGTAGGGCACGCCGTCGAAGGTCGCCGAGAGCAGACCCTCGGGCTCGGAGCCCTTGGCGTCGGAGCGCTTGTCCGGGTAGAGCCCGAGGCGCACCGCGAGGTGGTCGAAGGAGTTGCCGGCGTCCCACTGCACGGCCCCGGTCGCGGCGTCGAGGATCGACCAGCCGCGCGTGCCGCCCTTCCAGTCGCCCTCGTTCGCGATCGCGACGTGGTCGTCGCCGACCCAGCCGATCGCGTCGGGCTCGCGCGGGACGTCGGTGATCGAGCCGGTCAGCGAGATCGAGTCGTCGTCGAGCGTGTCGATGCCGCTGACGGAGGCGGTGCCCGCGGTGTAGGAGGCGGTGACGGAGCGCGTGGCCAGGTCGACGATCGCGACGGCGTTGTTCTCCTGCAGCGTCACGGCGACGGCCGTGTCGGCCGGGTTGATCGAGACGTACTCGGGCTCGGGGTCGGACGGGGTGTCGAGGCCGGCGAGACCGGTCAGGTCGACGTGCTCCGGCACCCAGCCGGCGGGATCGCCCGCGAGGTCCATCACCACGAGCTCCCCGGCGGGCGCCTGCGGGAGGTCGCCCTCCTCGCCGCCCTCGGGGGCGAGGTCCTCGTCGCGCTGGTTCTCGATCGCGATCACCGCGGTCGAGCCGTCGGTGGTGACGTCGATGGAGTCGGGCTGGCCGCCGAGCTCGATGCTCGCGACGGGCGCGAGGTCGTCGGCGTGCAGGACGCTGACGTGGCCGGAGGGGTTCGCGAAGTCGCCGTCGCTCGTGTCCACCACCGCGAGCACGTACTCGCCGGTCGCGTAGACCGAGGTCGGCTCGCCGCCTACGCCGACGCCGCCGAGCGGCTCCGGGGAGTCGGGGTCCGAGATGTCGAGGACGTTGATGCGCTGCCCGGCGGAGTCCGTCGAGTAGACCAGGCGACCGTCGGGCGACGCGCTCGAGATCTCGGCGACCGCGGCATCGACGGCAGGGTCGGCCGCGTTCAGGGAGGCCGGCACCGTGGCGATGCGGGTGAAGAAGGAGTCGCCCGCGGCGGAGGCGGGCAGGGCCGCGGCTCCGAGTGTGCAGCCGGCGAGGGTCACGGTGAGAGCGAGGGCGGCGGTGCGGGTGCGGGTACGGCGAGAGGACACGGGTCTCCTGAGCGGCTTCGAAGGAACCCGCTCACGCTGACCGCCTCCGGTGAACGCTCCGCCGACCGCAGGTGTCCGCCCGGCGAACGCGCGGTGGCGGAGCCGCGACGCCGCCGGGCGGCGTCGTCAGCGCGCGAGGCCCGCCGCGGCCGAGCCCCAGGAGGCGAGGGCCGCGCGGACGCGCTCGTCGCGAGCGAGCGTCAGCGCCTCCGCGTACCCCTCCTCCAGCACCTCGTCGAGCCGCACCCGTGAGCCCGTCTCGGAGGAGCGGACCGCCGCCTCCACCATCGCGAGGCTCCGCACGTTCGAGTGCACCTCGCCCGAGGGCACCGCCCCCGAGCCCAGCACCCGCACGAACTCCGCGAGCGAGCCCGCGATCTCCTCGGGCACCGGCTGGAGCGTGGCGGTCCGCACCGCCTCCGACTCGCGCGACTGCCACTCCGGGGCGCCGTCGCCGTCCCAGTGCGCGGTGCCGCCGGCTCCGTTCACGCGCCAGTCGCCGTTCCACGAGGTCTCGAGGCCGTCGGCGCACCAGCTGCCGGTGTAGCTGAAGCGCACTCCGCCGGCGAACTCGAACACGGCGCTCGCCGCGGCTCCGTCGGCGTACCAGCTCCAGCCCGGGTTGTACTCCTCGCAGTAGACCGCGACCGGGTCGCTGTCGAGCAGGTACCGCGCCGCGTCGAAGGCGTGGATCGCCATGTCGACCAGGAGCACGTGGTCCATCTCGTCGCGGAAGCCGCCGAAGCGGGGCGCCTTCGCGAAGTGCACGGAGGCGGTGCCCAGCTGCCCGAGTCCCGCGATCTGCTCGCGGAAGGCGGTGATCGCCGCGTAGTAGCGGCGCGACTGGCTGGTCATCAGGAGTCGGCCGGAGGCCTCGGCCGTCGCCGCGAGCACCAGCGCCTCGGCGATGGTCGGCGCGATCGGCTTCTCCGAGAGCACGGGCAGCCCGGCGAACAGCGCCTCCGAGCTGACGGGCAGGTGGGCCCGCGGCACGGTCACGTTGACCACGGCGTCGGCGCCGGAGCGCGCGGCGACCTCGGCGACGGAGGTGCCGACCGCGACCGGGCCGACCCCCTCCTCCTCCGCCGCCGCCGTGGCGAGGTCGACGTCGAGGTCGACCAGGCCGACGAGCTCGGCGTCCGGGGAGTCGCGGATGGTGCGGATCCAGGCGCGACCCATCGCGCCGGCGCCGACCTGGACGAGGCGGACCGTCATCGGACGAGCGCTCCCTCGTAGTCCTGGCCGTTGTGGAAGTCCTCGGTCTCGTAGCGCTGCAGCACCGGGAGGCGGCGCTCGGGGCGCGAGGAGCGCACCCACTCGACGCCGTTCGCGATCACGCGGCGCACCTCGGCCTGGTGGTAGACGGGGTAGTCCTGGTCGCCGGGGGAGAAGAAGAAGATGCGCCCGTGGCCGCGCTTCCAGGTCATGCCGGAGCGGAAGACCTCACCGCCTGTGAAGGTCGAGAGGAACACGAGCTCGTCGGGCGCCGGCACGTCGAAGAACTCGCCGTACATCTCCTGCTGGGGGATCACGAAGGGGTGCGGGATCCCCTGGGCGATGGGGTGCGTGGGGTCGATGGTCCAGACCAGCTCGCGGTCCTCCTCCGAGCGCCAGCGCAGCGTGCAGGTGGTGCCCATGAGCTTGCCGAAGATCTTCGACCAGTGGCCGGAGTGCAGGACGACGAGGCCCATGCCCGAGAGGACGTGGCGCTGGACGCGCTCGACGATCTCGTCGGAGACGTCGCCGTGGGCCATGTGGCCCCACCAGACCAGCACGTCGGTGGCGTCGAGGACGTCCTCGGTGAGGCCGTGCTCGGGCTCGTCGAGCGTGGTGGTGGAGACGGTGGCGCGCTCGCCGAGGTTCTCGCGGATGCCGTCGGCGATCGTGCTGTGCATGCCGTCGGGGTAGATCGCGCGGACCTTCTCCTCGATCTGCTCATGGCGGTTCTCGCCCCAGACGAGGACGCGGACGGGGGAGGAGGGTGTGGTCACGGTGTTCCTTCTTCGACGGTGGAGACGGTGCGGCAGTGGGGCGGCCCGACACGGGGTTAACCGCTTTACCGGCCGCGTCTCCTAGGATGCGGGAGACGTCCGCCCCGCGTCAACCACGGCCGGGCGGCGCGAGCGGAGGAGGCGCGGTGGCCACGATGAGGGACGTCGCGCGCCTCGCGGGGGTCTCGATCGCGACCGTGTCGTTCGTGGTCAACGACACCAAGCCCGTCTCGCCCGAGACCCGCGAGCGGGTGCGGGCGGCGATGCGCGAGCTCGGCTTCCGGCCGCACGCCCTGGCCCGCGCCCTCGCGCGGCGCCGCTCCGGGATCGTCGCGGTCGTCTATCCGCTCGTGTCGAGCCGGCCGCTCAACACCGCCACCTCGTTCCTGCTCGGAGCGGCCGAGGCCGCGGCGGAGCAGGACCACTCGATCGTCCTCTGGCCGACGGTCGGCGGATCCGACCGCCTCGCCGACCTGCGCGCCGACGGCCTGATCGACGGCGTCGTGCTGATGCAGGTCACCAGCGAGGACGAGCGCGTGCCGATTCTGCGCGACTCCGGCACCCCCTTCGCCCTGATCGGCCGCACCCGCGACCCGTCGGCCCTCGACTGGGTCGACATCGACTTCGAGGGGATGGTCGAGGAGGCGCTCGGCCGGCTCGCCGGTCTCGGGCACGCCCGGGTGGCGCTCGTGCTCGGCCCGGACCGCGACGCCGCGGCCGACTTCGGCCCCTACGCCCGCACGCAGGAGGCGTTCGCGCTCGCCTGCGCCGCCCGCGGCGTCGAGGGCGTGCTGCTGCGCTGCGAGGAGTCGCCCGCCGGCGGCCGCGCGCTCGCCCGCTCGTTCGACCCCGGCTCCGCGACCGCCGCGGTGATCGTCAACGGAGGCGCCGCCGTCGGGTTCGCGCACGAGGTGCGGCACCGCGGCCTGCGGGTGCCCGAGGACGTCTCGATCGTGCTGCTCGCCTCCGACCCCGACGTCGCCGACCTGGCCGACCCCGCGCTCGACCTGCTCGTCGCGCCCGGCCGCGAGCTCGGCCGCCGCGGAGTGGAGGCGCTGCTCGCCCGCCTCGCCGACCCCGCCGCGCCGCTCCTCCAGGAGCGCATCGGCGGCCCGTGGCGCCCCGGCGGCTCGGTCGCCCCTCCGCGCTGACGGCCGACGCCGGGAGACGCACCGGCAGCGGGCGCTACGGCACGATCGAGTCGATGTAGCCGCCGTCGACGCGCACGGCGGCGCCCGTGGTGGCCGAGGCGAGCGGGGAGGCGAGGTACGCCACCATGTGGGCGATCTCCTCCGGCTCGATGAGGCGCTTCAGCAGCGACTGCGGCCGGTGCAGGCGCATGAACTCGCGCTGCGCCTCCTCCCACGGCAGCTCGCGGTCGACCAGCTCGTAGACGAAGTCCTCGACGCCGCCCGTGTGGGTCGGCCCGGCGAGCACGCTGTTCACCGTCACCCCGGTGCCGGCGGCCGCCTTGGCGAAGCCGCGCGAGACGCCCAGCAGCGCCGTCTTCGACACTCCGTAGTGGATCATCTCGGCGGGCGTGACGACGGCGGAGTCGCTGCCGATGTAGAGGACACGGCCCCACGCGCGCTCCATCATCCCGGGGAGGTAGGCGCGGGTGAGGCGCACGCCGGTGAGCACGTTGACCTCGAAGTAGCGGCGCCACTCGTCGTCGTCGATGGAGAGCGCATCGGCGGAGCCGAAGATCCCGAGGTTGTTGACGAGCACGTCCACCTCGGCGGCCGCGCGCAGGAGGGAGGCCGTGCCCTTCTCCGTCGACACGTCGGCCGCGACCCCGCGCACCCTCGCCTCCGGCACCGCCGCGCTGACGGCCTCGATCGCCCGGCGGATCGACCGCTCGGAGCGGGCGTTCACGATCACCTCGGCGCCCGCCTCCGCGAGCGTCGTCGCGATGGCCAGCCCGATGCCCTGCCCCGACCCCGTGACGAGGGCCGTGCGCCCGGTGAGATCCAACCCGATCATGCTGCTCCGCTCCGCTCCGCTCCGCCGCCCGCCGGCCGCGCTCGGGGTCGAGCATGCCACCGAGCCCTGACATCCGGCCCACTCCCGGCTGAGGACGCCCGCGGGACGCCGCGGCGTCGCTCGGAACGGCGGAGACCGTTGCCAACCGGACACTCGTGCGTTACGGTCTAACCAATCGGCAATACGTATTACCCATGGGTAACGGGCCGATGATCCAGACTGTCGACGAGGACGAGGCGGACGCGTGACCCCGATGAAAGCAGATGTCGCCGTGATCGGCGGCGGTCTCGGAGGAGTGGCGGCGGCGATCGCCCTCGCCCGCAACGGCCTCTCGGTCGTGCTGACCGAGCAGTACCCGTGGCTGGGCGGCCAGCTCACCTCGCAGGGCGTCCCGCCGGACGAGCACACCTGGGTCGAGCAGTTCGGAGTCACCGCCGACTACCGGCGCCTCCGCGACGGCATCCGCGGCTACTACCGCCGCAACTACCCCCTCACCGCCGAGGCGATGCGCGACGAGCGCCTGAATCCCGGCCGCGGACTCGTGAGCCGGCTCTGCGCCGAGCCCCGCGTCGCCGTCGCCGTGCTCGACGAGATGCTCGCCCCCTATCGCTCGAGCGGAGCGATCCGCGTCGTCACCGGCGTCGTCCCCTTCGCCGTCGACGGCGGCCCGGGCAGGATCGAGCGCGTCCTGCTGCGCGACGCGGTCTCGGGCGAGGAGCTCGCCGTCTCCGGGCGGTACGTGGTCGACGCGACCGAGACGGGGGAGCTGCTCCCGCTCGCGGAGGTCGACTACGTCACGGGCTCCGAGTCGCGCGACGAGCACGGCGAGCCCAGCGCTCCCGCCGTCGCCGACCCGATGAACGTGCAGGCCGTCACCTGGTGCTTCGGCTTCGACAGCGCGGACGGCGACCACACCGTCGAGCGCCCGGCCGACTACGACTACTGGCACGAGTACGAGGTGCCCTTCTGGGGCGGGAAGCTGCTGTCCTTCACCGCGCCCAACCCGAGGACGCTGCGCCCCGAGACCCGCACGATGCACGTGAACGCCGTGGGCGACACCCGCACCGCGGACCAGCGCGCGCAGGGCGGGGACACCGACCTCTGGATGTTCCGCCGCATCCTCGCGACCGAGACCCTCCGGCCGGGCGCGCTCGACAGCGACATCGTGCTCGCGAACTGGCCGATGCTCGACTACCTCGACAGCTCGATCCTCGACGTGCCGGAGCCGGAGAAGCACCTCGCCGGCGCCCGCGCGCTCTCGCTGTCGTACTTCTACTGGCTCCAGACCGAGGCGCCCCGTCCCGACGGCGGCCGCGGCTGGCCCGGTCTCCGGCTCCGCGGCGACGTGATGGGCACCGCCGACGGCCTCGCGCAGGCCCCCTACATCCGCGAGTCCCGCCGGATCCGCGCGCTCACCACGGTGCGCGAGCAGGACGTCTCCGTCGCCGCCCGCGGGACGGGGAGCCCCGCGCGCTTCGACGACTCCGTGGGCGTGGGCATGTACCGGATCGACCTGCACCCGACCACCGGGGGCGACAACTACCTCGACGTGGAGTGCTCGCCGTTCGAGATCCCGCTCGGCGCCCTCGTCCCGCGCACCCCGACGAACCTGCTGCCCGGGGGCAAGAACATCGGGACGACGCACATCACCAACGGCGCGTACCGCCTCCACCCCGTGGAGTGGAACATCGGCGAGGCCGTCGGCGAGCTGGCGGCCCTCGCCCTCGCCGAGGACCTGTCGCCCCACGAGATCGCCGCCGACCCCGCCCTCGTCGCCCGCCTGCAGGCGAGGCTCGAGTCGCGCGGCGTAGAGACCCACTGGCCCGACGTCGTCGGGTACTGACCGGGAACACCGAGAAAACCATTGGAGAAAGAGAGACGATGAGACCAGCGAAGAAGCTGATGGCCTCGCTCGCCGCAGTCGGAGTGATCGCCGCCCTCTCGGGCTGCGGCGCCGCCGGCGGCGGGGACGACTCAGCACCCGTCGCTCTGAGGATGTCCGTCTGGACCTCCGACGAGAAGCAGCTCGCCCTGTTCGACTCGATGGCCGACGAGTACATCGCCGACCACCCCGAGATCGAGTCCGTGACCTTCGAGTCCCTCCCGTTCGCGGACTACAACTCGACGCTGACCACGCAGGCCGCGGGCGGCAACGCCCCCGACCTCGCCTGGGTGGGCGACATCGCGAAGGACCTGATCGACGCCGGAGCGCTCGCTCCGCTGACCGAGACCTTCGAGGGGACCGAGGGCTACGAGTACGACGACATCCTGCCCAGCGTGGCGCAGTCGTTCAGCCAGGACGGCGAGCTCTACGCGTACCCGTTCTCGAACTCGCCGTTCGCGCTGTACGTGAACCAGGACCTCATCGCGCAGGCCGGGCAGACCGTCGACCCCGCGACCCTCAGCTGGGAGGACGTCGACCGCATCGGCGCGGCCGTCAACGAGTCGACCGGCAAGGCCGGCTACATCATCCGCGACTTCGACTTCTCGGGCTGGCTGAGCCTCGCGAACCTCTGGGCGGGCTGGGGAGCCCAGCCGTGGAGCGACGACGGGACCCAGTGCACGATGGACTCGCCCGAGATGGTGGAGGCGTTCCAGTTCTTCCACGACTCGGTCTACGTCAGCGGCGCGACCCCCGGGCCCGGCGTGACGGCGGACTTCTTCGCCGGCGACGCCGCGTTCACGACCGCGCAGGTCTCGCGCGCGAGCCTGCTCGACGGCTCGTTCCCGTTCGAGATCTACCCGCTGCCCGTCGGCCCCGCCGGCGAGTACGGCAACATCGGCCAGGCAGGCATGGCCGCGCTCGCGGGCGGCGACCACGTGGAGGAGGCGACCGGCTTCCTCTCGTTCATGACCAATCCGGAGAACTCCGCCAAGCTCGCGCAGTTCTTCCCGCCGCCCCGCGAATCGCTGCTGTCCGGCGAGGAGCTGGCCAAGGTCAACACGAAGCTCAGCGCCGAGCAGCTCGACCGCGTCGTGGTCGACGAGCTGGCCGACGTGTCCGCCACCCCTCCGGTGACGAGCCCCGCCGAGATCACCTCGGTCGGCAAGACGGCGCTGGACCGCATGTGGTCGGCCGACGCTGACGTCGCCGAGGTGCTCGGAGGCGTCTGCGACGCCATCGCGCCCGTCCTCCAGGGGAAGTGATCCCGTGACCGCGACCTCGACGGACAGCCGCCGATCCGCTCCCACCGGCGCCTACTGGAACCTCCGGCGCCGCGACGCGCTCGCCGGCTGGCTCTTCATCGCGCCCCAGCTGCTCGGTGTGATCGTGTTCGTGCTGCTGCCCGTCGGGCTCGCGGTCTGGTTCAGCCTCAACGAGTGGAACGTCTTCACCGGCTCCATGACCTTCGTGGGCGGCGAGAACTACGAGCGGGCGATCAACGACCCGAGCATCGGCGCGGTCCTCGGCACGACCGCGGTCTTCTCCGGGGGAGTGGTGATCCTGAACCTCGCCCTCGGGCTGGGCCTGGCCGTGCTGCTCAACCGGAGGATCCCGGGCGGCGCCCTGTTCCGCACGCTCTTCTTCTCGCCCGTCGTCATCTCGGTGGTCGCCTGGACCCTCGTCTGGGGCTTCCTCCTCCAGGACAACGGCGCGATCAACGGCCTGCTCTCGCTGGTCGGCCTCGACGGGCCGAACTGGCTCCAGGAGGGGCCCACCGCGATGGCGAGCGTCATCGTCACGCAGGTCATCCGCAGCGTCGGCGTCAACATGGTGCTCTTCCTCGCCGCGCTGCAGGGAGTGCCGGGCGACCTCTACGAGGCGGCCCGCCTCGACGGCGCGAGCCCCCGCGCGATCTTCTTCCGGATCACGCTCCCGCTCATCTCGCCCACGCTGCTCCTCACCGCCATCCTCACGATCGTCGGCTCGCTGCAGGCGTTCGCGCAGGTCGCCGTCCTGACCGAGGGCGGGCCCGAGCTGTCGACGACAGTGCTCGTCTACTACGTGTTCCAACAGGCCTTCGAGTTCAGCGACATCGGCTACGGCGCGACGCTCTCGCTGATGCTGCTCCTCTTCGTCCTGATCCTCACGGTCGTGCAGTGGCAGCTGCGCAAGAAATGGGTCTTCTATGAGAACTGACGCCGTCGTCGAGCAGGGGACCCCGCTCACGCCACGCCTCGAAGCCGTCCCGGAGCCGCCGGTCAAGCGCCGCCGCGGCCGCAGCCCGCTCATGACCGCTCTGCTCGTCGTGACCCTGATCCTGCTCGTGCTGCCGTTCGCGGTGCCGACGTTCTGGATGATCGCCTCGTCGTTCAAGCCGGTGAACGAGATCTTCTCCAACCCGCCGACCCTGCTGCCGGACTCGCCGAGCCTGGCGGGCTACGCCGAGGCGTTCAGGTTCCAGCCGTTCGCGCTCCAGTACTGGAACAGCCTCTACATCGCGGTCACGGTCACCGTGGTGACGCTGCTGGTGTCGAGCCTGGCCGGCTACGCCTTCGCGCGGATCCCGTTCCCGGGACGCAACGCGGTGTTCCTCGTCGTCCTCACCGGCCTGCTGGTGCCGACGGAGGTGACGATCATCCCGCTGTTCCAGATCTTCCGGCAGCTCGGCTTCATCGACACCCACGTGCCGCTGCTGCTGGTGCCGATGGTCGGAGCGCCGGCGGTGCTGGGCACGTTCATCATGCGGCAGTACTTCATCGCGATGCCCGGCGAGCTGGAGGAGGCCGCGCGCCTGGACGGCCTCGGCCGCTTCGGGATCTGGCGGCGCATCTTCCTGCCGCTGTCCAAGCCCGCGCTGTCGGCCGTCGCCATCCTGACCTTCCTCGGGTCCTGGAACATGTACCTCGAGCCGACGGTCTACCTGACCTCGCCCGAGCTCTTCACCCTGCCCCAGGCGCTCACCCGCTTCACCGACGCCTACGGCGGGGAGATGTGGGACGTCCAGCTCGCCGCGGCGACAATGACGGTCGTGCCCGTGCTGGCCGTGTTCCTCCTCGCTCAGCGGCAGTTCGTGGAAGGGCTCGCGCACTCCGGTCTGAAAGGCTGACGCGGTGTTCACGGATCGCCCCCTCGCCGCTCTCCGCGAGTTCCGGGCGGAGGTCGCGGAGCCCGAGGACTTCGACGCCTTCTGGCGGGGCACCCTCGCGCTCGGGCGGGAGGGCGGCCCCGCCGTCAGCGCCGCTCCGGTGGACGCGGGCCTCCCGCTGGTCCGCGTCCGGGACGTGCGGTTCCCCGGCTTCGCGGGCGAGCCGATCGCCGCCTGGCTCGTGACCCCCGCGGTCGACCAGGGCGCTCCGCTCCCCGTGGTGATCGAGTACCCCGGCTACGGGAGTGGACGGGGCCGGCCGATCGAGCACCTCTGGGTCGCCGCCGCCGGGTTCGCGCACCTGGTCGTCGACGCGCGCGGCCAGGGAGCCGGCCGCCTCGCCCGCTCCGGAGCCACTCCCGACCCCCACGGCAGCGGACCAGCGTACCCCGGGGTCACCACCCGCGGCATCGAGTCGCCCGAGACGTACTACTACCGGCGCCTGATCGCGGACGCGGCGCTCGCCGTCGACGCCGTGGAGGCGCTCCCCGGGCTGGACCCGGATCGCGTGGCGGTCTTCGGCGGCAGCCAGGGCGGAGCGCTCGCGACCGCGGCGGCGGCGCTGCGACCCCGGGTCCGCGCGGCGATCGCCCTGGTGCCGTTCCTCTCCGACGTCCTGCGTGCCACGACCATCACGAACGAGGCGCCGTACGTGGAGATCGCGCGTTATCTGGCGACCCGCCCCGAGGACCTCGCCGCCGTCGAGCGGACCCTCTCCTACGTCGACGGCGTCCACTTCTCGCAGCGGCTGCGCTGCCGGGTGCACCGCTCGGTCGGCCTGATGGACCCGATCTGCCCGCCCTCGACGGTCTTCGCCGCCCACAACGTCTCGGGCGGCGAGATGTCGATCGACGTCTGGCCGTACAGCGGTCACGAGGGCGGCGGGACCGGCGACCGGGAGCGGGCACTGGAGGTGCTGCGCGAGGCACTGGGGTGACCGGTCGGGCGTGACCCCGCGTCTCAGGGCGCCGGCGCCTCCTCCATCCCCAGCCGCATCGCCAGCTCCATCGCGCGCAGGCGGGCCGGCGAGACGTCGTAGGGCAGGCTCCGGATGATCTCGCCGGCGCTCCGGGCGCGGGAGCCCCGTGCGGGATCGGGGGCCGGCGCGGGGTCCTCGGGCGGGTGCGCCTCGTCCCACGCGTCGAAGATCGCCTCGTCCTCCTCGAGCTGACCGGACTCCTCGACGACGCGCATCAGCCGGGCTTCGAAGGCGTGCCGCTCCTGCGCCACCTGCTCCACCCGGGGGTCGTCCTCGGCGACCGTGTCGTCGAGGGCCTCCTCGGCGGCGTCGACGCGGTCGGCCTCCGCCCGCAGCGCCGGATCGGCGGCGAGGACGACGAAGCGGCCGGCCTGGGAGACGGCGCCCAGCGGGCCGAACATCCGCTCGGTGACCAGCAGGGTGTCGAGGTCGGCCTGGCGCAGCGAGCCCTCGGGTGCGCCCTCGAGGCGGCGCGAGACGATGTCGTCGAGCAGCCCCAGCCGGCCGCCGAGGGTCCGCATGCGCCGGACCGAGGCCCGCTTCCGCTGCAGCTCCTCCTCCTGCGCGGCGAGCGCGTCGTCCAGCCGGGCGAGGACGCCCGCGACCTCGTCCTCGCGGTCGGCGCGCTTCTCGGCGCTGCCCGGGGCGCCGACGGCGAAGGCGTCCCGGATGTCCTCGAGCGCGACCCCGGCATCGGCCAGGCGGCGGATCCAGAGCAGCCGGATGATGTCGTCGTACCCGTAGCGCCGGCGGCCGTCGCCGCCCCGCTCGCGCTCGGCGAGCAGGCCGAGCCGGTGGTAGTGGCGGATCGCCCGCGGAGTGACGCCGGCGAACGCGGCGGCGTCGCCGATCTGCACTTCGCGGGGCGGGGCGGGGAACGGGTGCATGAGGGACCTCTCGGATCGGGACGGTGTGCCTCGAGCAGACCACATGACGCAGGGGCAGGAGCAAGCCGACCCGGCCTGCTCCCACCCCTGCGTCCGCCCCTGCGTCCGCGCTCAGCGCGCCAGGCGCACCGTCGCGATCTCGAACGGACGCAGCTCGAGCCGCACGTCGGCCGACTCCGCCTCGACGGAGCTCTCGATGCGGACCTGCTCGGTCGGGCGCTCCATCAGGTCGGTGCGGGTGACCGCGCGGACGGCGAAGGCGGCGCGGAGGGTCGCCGTGGCGCGTCGGCCGAGCGACTCGTAGATCCGCACGATCACATCGCCGCTGCCGTCGTCCGCCGCCTTCACGGCCTCGACGATCACCGAGGGGTCGTCGATCGACACCAGGGGAGCGACGGGCGAGGCGCCGGTGAGCCTGCGGACCGGGGTGTTCAGCGCGTAGCCGGCCTCGACGGCGTCGGGCAGCTCGGCGCCGACGACGAGCGAGACGGCGAGGCGGTGGCGGCCCTGGTCGGCGTCCGGGTCCGGGAACAGCGGCGCGCGCAGGAGCGAGAGCCGGACCGTGGTCGTCGGGGTGCCGGCCGCGGCGCGGTCGCGGGTGATGTCGTGCCCGTAGGTGGAGTCGTTGACGACGGCGACGCCGAAGCCCGGCTCGCCGACGTGCACCCAGCGGTGCGCGACGGTCTCGAAGCGGGCGGCGTCCCACGTCGTGTTCACGTGGGTCGGGCGGTGCACGTGGCCGAACTGGATCTCGGACGTCGCCCGGTCCGAGAGCAGGTCGAGCGGGAAGGCGAGCTTGAGCAGCTTGCGACGCTCGTGCCAGTCGATGTCGAGGTCGAGGTCGACGGCCGCCCGGCCGATCTGCAGCGAGACGGTCTGCGCGACCGTGGAGCCGCCGAACGAGCGCGTGATCACGACCGCCGGGACCTCGCGGCCGAGCGGGTCGCTCACGGTGCCGGCGCGGACCGAGTCGACGCCGACGAGGTCCTCCACCGTGCGGCGGTAGTTGTCGTCGAGGTCCCAGGCGTCCCACTTGTTCGGGGTGTCGCGGTGGAGCTGGAGGAGCCCCGCGGCGGCGCCGGCGGGCACGACCTCCCGGCCGCTCGCGAGGTCCACGACCGACTCGAGGAGCCCGGAGGCGCCGATCCGCACGCGGACGAGCCCGTTGTCGAGGACGTGCGCGTCACCGTCGGCGGAGAGCGTCGGAACGGCGGCCGACTCGGAGTCTCCGGCCGGTGCCGCACCGAGCGCGGGCGCGCCCCCGACGGCGAAGGGGGAGGAGTTCACCAGCAGCTCCGCGGAGCCCTCGCCGGCGACAGCCCGGACGGCCTCGGCGATCATCTCCTCGATCCGCTGCGCGATGCGGGCGTAGTTCTCCTCCGCCTCGCGGTGCACCCAGGCGATGGAGGTGCCGGGCAGGATGTCGTGGAACTGCTGCAGGAGGACCGTCCGCCACATCTCGCGCAACTCGTCGGCCGGGTACGGCACACCGGCGCGGACGAGGGCCGTGGTCGCCCACAGCTCGATCTCGCGGAGCAGGTGCTCGCTGCGCCGGTTGCCCTGCTTGGTGCGCGCCTGCGACGTGTAGGTGCCGCGGTGGAACTCGAGGTAGAGCTCGCCCGACCAGGTGGGCGCGTCCGGGTACTCGGCCTGCGCCTCCTCGAAGAAGCGGCGGGGCGTGGAGAGCTCGACGGTCGGCGAGCCCTCGAGGCTGCGCGTGCGGCGGGCGGCCGCGATCATCTCGCGGTTGGGGCCTCCTCCGCCGTCGCCGTAGCCGAAGGGCACGAGCGACATGGTGCCGCTGCCCTTCTCGGCGTACTGGCGCTCGGCGCGGGCGAGGTCCTCGCCGGAGAGGTCGGAGTTGTAGAGGTCGACGGGCGGGAAGTGCGTGAACACGCGGGTGCCGTCGATGCCCTCCCACCAGAAGGTGTGGTGGGGCATCGTGTTGGTCTCGTTCCACGAGATCTTCTGCGTGAGGAACCAGCGCCCGCCCGCCCCGGCGATGATCTGCGGCAGCGCGGCGGAGTAGCCGAAGGAGTCCGGGAGCCAGACCTCCTCCGTGTCGATCCCGAACTCGTCGAGGAAGAAGCGCTTGCCCTCGAGCAGCTGGCGCACGAGCGCCTCGCCGCCGGGCATGTTCGTGTCCGACTCGACCCACATCCCGCCGACCGGCACGAAGCGGCCCGCGAGCACATGGCCGCGGACGCGCTCGAACAGCTCCGGGTGGTCGCGCTTCAGCCACGCGTACTGCTGCGCGGAGGAGGCGGCGAAGACGAAGCCCTCCTCGCGCTCGATCAGGTCGCAGACGTTCGAGAACGTGCGGGCCACCTTGCGGGCGGTCTCGCGGGCGGGCCAGAGCCAGGCGGAGTCGATGTGGGCGTGGCCGACGGCGTGCAGGTGGTGCGCGCTGGCCGAGGCGGGGCGCTCGAGGACCGTCCGCAGCGCCTCCCGGCCGGCGGCGGCGGTGCCGGAGACGTCGTCCGGATCGAGGACGTCGACGGCGCGGTCGAGGGCGCGCACGATCTCGGCGCGGCGCTGGGAGGACTCGGACAGCTGCCCGATCAGCCCGACGAGCACGGCCATGTCCTGCTCCAGCTCCCAGACCTCCCGGTCGAGCAGACCGAGCTCGAGGCGGCGGAGGCGGTAGAGCGGGTCGGACGGCAGGGCGCCGTCGGCGGGGCGGCCGCCGAGCGCCGTGGGGGTGAAGGACCAGTCTCCGGTGATGTTCGGGTTGGCGGCGGCCTCGATGTAGAGCTCGACCGTGCGGTCACCCGCCTCGCGGCCGGGAAGCCGGTCGAGCGGGACCGACTGGTTGAACGGCTCGACCGCCTTCACGACCGTGCCGGTCGCGGAGAAGACGAGCCCCTCCGCCTCGAAGCCGGACTGGGCGCCGGTGTAGCCGAGGTCGACGACGAGCTCGGGCTCGCAGCCCTCGACGCCGACCCACGAGGCGGGGATCTCGCCGCGCACGTGGAACCAGACGGTGCCCCACGGGGCGCCCCACGGCTCCCCGATGCGGACGGGCGCGTAGGACGCGCCCCGCGCCTGGTCGAAGGGGACCGGCTCGCCCGGAGCGGTCCACGACTCGATCCCGAGCGGCTCGACCGCCCGGTGGACCGCCGGCCGGAGGCTCTCGGCGCGGAAGCGGGCGATGCGGGCTTCGATGCGGGTGCTGTCGTCATGCATGCGTTCTAGTGCTCGTTCCGTGTGCGGTGGGGGGAGGCGGCGGCGCGGAGGGCGCCGCCGCCTCGGGGTCAGGAGGCGATGACGACGCGGTGCCCGTCGGGGAAGACGGCCACCTTCCGCCAGGTGTCGCCGGAGCGCTCCCAGCCCTCGTTGACCTGTCCGGCCGGAGGGGTCGGGATGGTCTCGGGGGCGCGGGCGACCGTGGTGTAGCCGGCCGCGCGCTCCACCCGGCCGCGGCCGAGCTCGAACGAGGTCAGGCGCCCGTCGTCGACGATCAGCGAGCCCTCGTCCACTCCCGCGGCGCCGCGCTCGATGAACGGGTTCACGAGGCGCGTCTGCGAGGAGTCGCTGCCCAGCACGATGGCCTTCTGCTGCGGGAAGCGGCCGAGGCTGAGCCCGTAGAAGCCGCCGAGGACGGTGAGATTGCGCACCTCGAAGTCCGCTCCGCCGTTCGTCAGGCCGACGCCGAGGCAGTTCGCGCCCGAGGTCGGGAAGAAGTTCGGGTTCACGATCATGTGGCTCGTGCCCGCCTCGATCAGCACCTCCCAGCCGTCGCGGGAGCCCTCCGAGCGGAAGTTGATCAGGGTCAGGCCGGAGTTGACCGAGCGCCGGTTCTCGTTGCGGATCGACCGGAGGCCGACCGTGCCGCCGATGGCCTGGCAGTCGAGCAGCGTCATGTTCGTCGGCGCGAGGAGGAAGCCGCCGAGGCCGGGGCTGATCGCCTCGACGTTGGTCATCGAGCCGCCGATGGAGGCCTTGCCCGAGTCCTCCACGCCCCAGCGCGCGGGGGCGACGATCTTGATCTTGTTCCAGGAGTTGGCGTAGGAGTACTCGTCGTCGACGCCCGAGACGAAGGTGGCGCGCTCGCGGAAGACGCCCGACTTGCCGGTCTTCTGGATCCACAGGTTGCGGAACTCGCAGTTGACCAGCGAGCGCAGCGACATGCCGTGGCCGCCGGAGGGCGTGCCCGTCATCTCGAAGTCGGCGAGGACGACGCCGGTGGCCTTGTTGTTGTTGGCGGGACCGGCCGCGTCGCCGGTCTGGCCGGAGACGGTGAAGATGTCGCGGGTCGAGCCCTCGATCTGGACGATCCTCGTCTGGCGCATGCCGGCACCGACGATCTTCGGCCCGGCGTAGCCGTAGGGCGGCCCGTTCTCGGGCTGCACCGGGTAGCCGCGGTAGTCGACCGCGAGGCCGGTCACCCGGATCTCGCCGGCGGGCAGCGACACCTCGCCGCCCGGAGCGGTCATGGCCTTGTCGATGGCCGCCTGCACAGCACGGGTGTTGTCGGCGCCGGCGCGGTCGTCCCAGCGGAACTCCTTGTCGAGCGGCGAGATCGGCCCCTCGGTGACGCTCAGGCGCTTCTTCTGCCCGGGAGCGTCGGCCGGGGGCGCGGCGGCGGCCGGAGTGGCGGCGCCGACGGCCCCCGCTGCGCCGGCGAGGGCGGCGGCGCCCCCGGCGAGGAAGAGCCGGCGGGAGTTGTCGGGCCTGCGCTGCTGATCGGGGCTGTGCTGCTGATCGGAACGGTGCGGCTGATCGGGCCCCTGGGGGTCCGTGGTCTGGTTGTCTGGGTCTGCGGGATTCATCATCGTCGACGTTCCGCCCTCTCTCGCCCCGGATGGGCGTACGGCGATCCTTCGTCATGGTTAGCCTGAGGTCAAGACGTAATACCTATTACCAGGATGAAGCGGGGGTGTCCGGGTGCCGCGGATCACGCAGAAGGACATCGCGCGTCTCGCGGGAGTCAGCCAGACGACGGTGTCGTTCGTGCTCAACGACAAGGGTGAGCAGCTCGCGCGGGTCCCGGAGGCGACGCGCGCGCGGATCCTCAAGGCGATCCAGGAGACGGGGTACGTCGCCGACCCCATCGCGCGCCGCCTCAAGCAGGTCGGCACCGGCATGATCGGCGTCTACACCTACGAGAGCCTGTTCCCGCTCGACCGCGAGGACTTCTTCCACCCGTTCCTCGCCGGCATCGAGGAGGAGGCGCAGAACCGCGACATCGACCTCCTCCTGCTGACCAGCGGTCGCGTCGGCGGCCGCCGCGGCGGCCTCAGCGGCGGCACCACACGGCTGCGCCTGGCCGACTCCTGCATCCTCCTCGGGCAGCACATGCCCCGCGAGGAGCTCGAGTTCCTCAACGCCAGCGGCTTCTCCTTCGTCAGCATCGGCCGCCGCGACGACGCCGGCGGACCCGTGCCCTACGTGGCCGCCGACTACGCGTCGATCGTCCGCGAGCTGATCTCCTGCGCGCGCGCCCTCGGCCACACCCGCTTCGCCTACGCCGGTCACGGTGAGGGCGTCGAGTCGTACACCGACCGCATGGCCGGCGCGCGGGCCGAGCTCGGCGACGGCTTCCTCCACCTCGTCCCGGGGCCGGAGGCGTCGCCGCGGGAGTGGATCCGCCGGATCGCCGCCGAGGGCGTCACGGTCGTGCTCGCCGAGCAGGAGGAGCAGTTCGTCCTCCTGCAGGCGGCCGCCGAGGCCGAGGGGGTGGCGGTGCCGGTCGACCTGTCGCTGGTGTCGCTCTCGGGATCGGCCGACCGCACCGGCTGGCAGGCCGGCTTCGAGCTGCCCCGGCGCGACATGGGGCGCCGCGCGGTGCAGATCCTCATCGAGGGCGACCCCGCGAGGCGGGAGCAGCAGCTCCTCCGCTGCACGCTCGTCGACGGCGCCTCCCTGGCCGCGGCGCCGGCCTGACCGGCCGGGCTCAGCCCTGACCGCTCGGGATCAGCCGCGACCGGCCGGGCTCAGCCCGAGTGGTGGCGCCCGATCGGCAGCACCAGCGGAGTCCGCGAGACCGGGTCCTCGATCACGCGCGACTCCATCCCGAACACCGCGCGCACCGTCTCCGGCGTCACCACCTCGGCGGGCGTGCCCGAGGCGTACAAGGCGCCGTCGCGCACGGCGACGAGGTGGTCGGCGTAGCGGGCGGCCAGATTGAGGTCGTGCAGCACGATCACGATCGTCGTCCCGCGCGAGCGGTTGAGGTCGGTGAGCAGGTCGAGCACCTCGACCTGGTGCGACACGTCGAGGTAGGTCGTCGGCTCGTCCAGGAGGAGCACGTCGGTCCGCTGGGCGAGGGCCATCGCGATCCACACCCGCTGGCGCTGCCCGCCCGAGAGCTCGTCCACGGGGCGGTCGGCGAGCTCGAGCGTGCCGGTGTCGCGCAGCGCCTCCTCGACGATCGCGTCGTCGTCCGATCCGGAGCCGCGGCCGAACAGGCCCCGGTGCGGGTAGCGGCCGCGGGCGACCAGGTCCGAGACGGCGATCCCCTCCGGAGCGATCGGGGTCTGCGGGAGCAGCCCCACCTGCTGCGCGACCTCGCGCGTCGGGAGCCGGTGGATCGCGCGCCCGTCGAGCAGGACGCTCCCGGAGCGCGGGGTGATCAGCCGCGCCATGGCGCGCAGGAGCGTCGACTTGCCGCAGGCGTTCGCGCCGACGATCACCGTGATCTCTCCGGGCGGCACGGCGAGCGAGAGCCCGTCGACCACGACGCGCTCGTCGTAGGCGAGAGTGACCGCGTCGGCGACGAGGGTGGGCGGGGCGTCGGTCACAGGGAGCCTCCGGAGCGGTTGCGGCGGGCGAGGAGCCAGAGCAGGAAAGGGGCGCCGAGGGCGCCGGTGACGACGCCGACCGGGAAGCGCGCGCCCGAGAACAGCGCGCCGACGACGTACTGGGCGAGCAGGTCGGCGGCGAGCACCACGACCGCGCCGACCAGGGCGGAGGGGATCAGCAGCGTGCGTGCGCTCGGCAGGATCCGCCGCGCGATCGGCCCCGAGACGAAGGCGACGAACGCGATCGGGCCGGTGGCGGCGGTCGCGACGGCCACGAGGCCGACTCCGACCGCGAGCAGGGCCAGCCGGCTGCGCCGCACGTCGAGCCCGAGCGCGGTCGCCGTCTCGTCGCCGAGCTGGAGCACTCCGAGCCGGCCCGACAGCAGCAGCGCCAGCGGCACCAGCACGAGCATCGTCAGGGCGAGCGGCGGGACGGAGGGCCAGGCGGCCGAGTTGAGGCTGCCGGTCAGCCAGCGCAGCGACTCCTGGACGTCCTCGAAGTCGGCGCGGGTCTGCACGTAGGCGATCACGCTCTGGAACATCGCCGCGACGCCGATGCCGATGAGGATCAGCCGCGCCCCGATCACTCCGCCGCCTTCGGCCAGACCGGCGATGATCAGGGCCGTCGCGAGCCCGGCCGCGACCGCGATCACCGAGACCGCGCCTCCCGAGAGGCCGAAGAACGCGATCGCGACGACGGCCGCCGCGCTCGCCCCCGAGGTGATGCCGATGATGTCGGGGCTGGCGAGGGCGTTGCGCAGCATCGTCTGGAAGATCACGCCGCCCATCCCGAAGCCCACGCCCACCAGGACGGCGGTGATCGTGCGCGGCAGCCGCAGCGTGCCCACGGTGAAGGAGGCGCCCGGGACGGTCTCGCCGAGGATCACGCGGACGACCTCCGGCACCGAGTAGACCGTGCTGCCGACCGTGAGCGAGACGATGACGAGCGCCAGCGCGAGCACCGCGAGGACCGCGCAGCCGAGGACCGTGCGGCGACGGCGGAGCGCGCGGCCGGCCGCGATGCCGGCCGCGACGGGCGCCTCCGCGGTCCTCACAGCGCCCGCACCTTCGAGCGGCGCACGATCGCGATGAGCACCGGGGCGCCGATCAGCGCGGTCACGATGCCCACCTCGACGTCGCTCGGCCGGGCGACCACGCGGCCGACCACGTCGGCGACGAGCAGCAGCAGGGCGCCGAGCAGAGCGGAGGAGGGCAGCAGCCAGGCGTGCGCGGGGCCGGTGACTCGGCGGGCGAGGTGCGGGACGACCAGTCCGATGAAGCCGATCGGTCCGGCGATCGCGGTCGTGGCGCCGCAGAGCAGCACGGCCGCGAGCCCCGCGACCAGGCGGATGCGCCCCACGCGCCGGCCGAGGCCGGTCGCCAGGTCGTCGCCGAGCGCCAGCGCGTCGAGCCCCCGCGCGCTGGAGAGGGCCAGCATCGCGCCGACCGCGAGGAACGGGAGGACCTGCAGGATGCTCGCGGTCTCGGCGCCGCCGACTCCGCCGACCTGCCAGAAGCGGAAGCGGTTCAGCGTGGTCTCCTGCGTGAGCAGGACGGCGCTGATGAGGGAGGTGAGCGCCGCGGCCGTCGCGGCTCCGGCGAGGGCGAGCTTGAGCGGAGTGGCGCCCTCGCGGCCGAGCGAGGCGACGGCGTAGACGAACGCCCCGGCGGCCGCGGCGCCGAGGAACGCGAGCCAGATGAACTGCGGCAGGCTCGTCGCGCCGACCCCGGCGATCCCGAGCACGACCGCGAGCGAGGCGCCGGAGTTGAGGCCGAGGATGCCCGGATCGGCGAGCGGGTTGCGGGTCAGGCCCTGCATCACGGCTCCGGCGAGCCCGAGCGCGGCGCCGACCAGGATCGCGAGGACCGTCCGCGGCACCCGCCCCTGCACGGCCGCGTCGACGATGGACGCCGGGTCGGGCGCGGTCAGCGCCGGCCAGACCTCGCCGAGCGGGATCTCGCGTGAGCCGTACACGAGCGAGAGGACCGACGCGACGGCGAGCGCGACGAGGGCGACCGCCAGAGCGGTCGCCCTCGTCCGGGTGGATGAGGTGCGGGTCACGACACCTTGTCGGCGGCCTCGGCGAGGCCGGCGGTGTATTCGTCGAGCACCCACGGGATGCTCAGCAGGTTGGGCGACGAGGTGGCCATGGCGGCGGAGGAGCCGTCCTTCAGCACGTAGACGGAGCCGCGCTCGACGGCCGGGATCTTCGAGAGCAGCGGGTCGGCCTGCAGCGCGGCGAGAGTCGTGTCGTCGCCGTAGACGACGAGCACGTCGGCGTCGAGCTGGTCGGCGTTCTCGGAGCTGATGGTGCCGCTGAACGCCTCCGAGTCGCCGGAGAGCTCGGTGATGCTGGGGGCGACGTCGAGCCCGAGGTCCTCGACGAACTTCACGCGCGCGTCGTTCGGCGTGTAGTAGGTGAAGGTGCTCGCGTCGGTCGGGTCGTACCAGCCGTACATGAAGGTGGTGCCCGCGAGCTGCGGGTACGACGCGGTGGTCTGCGTGATCTCGCTCTCGACCTCGCCGACCTTCGCGACGGCCTCGTCCTCGAGGCCCAGCGCGGCGCCGTCGAGCTTCGCGGAGTCCTGCCAGGTGGTGCCCCAGGGCAGGCCCGGGTAGGCGACGGTGGGGGCGATCTGGCTGAGGGTGTCGTAGTCCTGCTGCGTGATGCCGGAGTACGCGGAGAGGATCACGGTCGGGCTGAGGTCCGAGATCGCCTCGAAGGGCACGCCGTCGGTCTCGTCGAACAGGGTCGGCGTCGCGGCACCGGAGGCGTCGAGCGCCTCCTTCGTCCACGCCAGCAGGCCGTCGCCGTCCTCGTCGCCGTAGGAGGCGCGGGTGAAGCCGACCGGCGTCACGCCCAGCGCGAGCGCCACGTCCTGATTGGTCCAGCTCGTCGCGACGACGCGGTCGGCCGACTCGACGGTGGTGCTGCCGAAGGCGTGGTCGACGGTGACGGGGAAGCCCTCGCCGCTCGAGGCGGCGCTAATCTCGGACGTGCCCTCGGAGCCGGCGTCGGCTCCTCCCGAGCAGGCGGTGAGCAGCAGCGCGGCGAGGCCGAGCGAGGCGACGGCGGTCAGGCGGAGGGGGGTGCGAGTGGCGGGCACGGCGATCCTTCGAAGGGGGTGGTGGGGGTTGCGAAGGTTAACCTAACCTAACCGCCTGGACGGGGCCAGTGGCCGAGCGGATCAGCGCCCGGACGCGATCCGCCGCCGCCTCGATCCGTCGCCCGCGCCCCGTGCGCGCCCCCGGGACGGGCCGCCGCTGACGGATCGATCGCGGGTGCGGCCCAGCGGGAGCCTCGTTAGCGTGGAGGTCCGCGTCGATCGCCGGCGCCGAGGGGAGCCCCATGGACCAGACCGAGGAGATCGACGCCCGGGCGGAGGCCCTGCGCGCCGACCCCGAGAGCTTCGCCGCGATGGACGCGCTCTGGCGCAGCGTCTACGCCCTGCGGATGTGGTGCTTCATCGCGCGGGGGCCGGACGACGCGCCCACCCCCTTCGTCGGCGGCCTGGAGTCGGGGCCGATGGTCTTCGCCTTCACCACGGGGGAGCGCGCCCGCGCCGGGGCGCTGCACGCCGGCCTCTCCGACGAGGACGCGTCGCGGGTGCTGAAGGTGCCGATGCCCGCCGCGCTCGAGTGGATCGCGGCGATGGGATCCTCCGGAGTCGCAGGAGTGGTCTTCGACCTGCCCCGCTTCGGGTACTCCGCGCCCCTTCAGAACCTGCTGCCGATGCGCGACTTCATGGCGGCGAACCCGCCGGCCTGAGCCCGGCTGCTACAAGCAGATCCGCCGGTTGTCGCCGCCCCGAACTGGTCACTGGACGACACCCGAGGATGGTGGGCCGGAGGCGCTCCCGTCTTCCGAGGACGAGGCCGGGAGACGCCGATGGGGAAGCTGCACTACGACGGATCGGTCGAGATCGACGTCGAGGACCGGGTGCTCGCCCACCTGCAGATCGTCCTCATCGCGAAGCTGCGCCGGGGGGAGTCGTGCCTGGTCAGCTGGCGCGACGAGAGCGGGATGAGCGACGGCCGCAGCGCGATCTGGCCGCACCCCTCGCACACACTCCGCTACACCTACGCCGGCGGCCGCATGCCCCGCATCAACCCCGCCTGGATCGCGGCGCTCACCGACCTCGCGAACTCCGCCGGCGGCCTCCGATTCGTCCCCGAGCCGCCGGAGCCCGTGCGGCCCCCGGACGGGACCGCCCGCCGGTGACCCGCGTCGGGCTCGATACCCTGCCTCGAGTTCATCACCCGGCGTCCGTGTCGAGCGCCGCCGCGGTGCCGAGCGCGATCAGCGACTGATCCGTCGCGACCGCGACCCTCGGGAAGCCGAGCGCCCGCAGCAGTCGGGCGCGCTCGCGGTCGCCCGCGTAGGCTCCGGCACCCTTGCCCGCGCGCCGGGCCGCCGCGGCGATCCTCGGCAGCGGATCGTCGGGCCCGTCCGCGGCGAGCAGGTCGGCCAGGTCCCGGCCGAGGCCGATCGCGAGGTCGAACGGGCCGACGAAGACTCCGCTCACGCCCGGCACCGCGAGGATCCGATCGACGGCCTCGAGGCCGGCCTGCGTCTCGATCATGACCCAGAGCGCGGTGCGGGCCTCGGCGGCCGACGGGGGAGCGGCGCCCCAGAGATCGGTCATCGGCCCCCAGCTGCGGCGGCCGAGCGGCGGGTAGTGCGCGGCGCGGACGGCCGCGAGCGCCTCCTCGACCGTCTCGATCATCGGAACGACCACGATGTCCGCGCCGGCGTCGAGCGCCCTGGCGATCAGGGCGTCGGAGAGCCCGGCGACCCGGACGCCGACGGGCGGCCTCCCGCTCACCGCGCCGAGCGCGCGCAGGGAGGCGAGGACCGCGGCGTCGTCGAACGCGCCGTGCTGCGCGTCCAGGCACAGCCACGCGGGCCCGCCGCGCGCGATCTGCGCGACCGTCAGCGGCTCCCCGAGCCGGCACCACACCCCGTCGGCCCGACCGTCACCGAGAACCCGTTCCGCATGCACGGGTCCGATCCTCGCGCACGAGCGCCGCCTAGGCGAGGATCGCCAGGCCCGTCGACAGGATCCCGAGGACGACTCCCGCCCCGAGCAGGATCAGGCCGGTCAGGCGCAGCGCCCGCACCGCGTCGCTCCACCGGTGCAGGCGGATGCGGTGCGGATCCTCCTCGCGGTAGTACACCTCCCGCTGGTCCGACCGCGCCGGCGTCAGCGGATCCCCGGCGGAGAGCGGACGCGACCGGACCTCGCCGGCCCGGGTCACCCAGTGCAGCGCGAGCGGCGGACCCTCCTCGAGGTAGGCGGTCGTCGTCAGCCAGCGTCCGTCGACCAGCGCCGCGACGAACGCGGCGAGCAGGAACAGCACGCCGAGGGGGAGGGTGACCAGCGAGAGGGCCTCGGAGATCGTCTCCAGCATGCAGCGTCCCTCCGACCGGATCCGGTGCCGAGCGTACCGAGTCGGCGGCCGGCGCGTCCGCGGCGGGACGCGATCGGCCGCCGAGCCCGCGGGCCTCAGCCCCAGGCGACCTCGAGGTCGACGACGAACGTCACCCCGAAGCGGTCGCGGAGCATCCCGTAGAGGGGGGACCACGCCGCCGGGGCCAGGGGTGCGAGCACCGTCGCCCCCTCCGCGAGCGCGTCCCAGAGGCGGCGCAGCTCGTCGGCGTCGGAGCCGCGCAGCGACACGAACACCGGGATCGTGCCCGGGTCGTGGGCCGTGTGCGCGGGGACGTCGTAGGCCATGACGTGGAAGCCTGCCTCGGAGACGACCTGGCCCCACATCAGCTGGTCGGCCTCGTCGGGCGCGGTGACGGCGTCCGCGTCCGCGTAGGTCATCGCGTCGAGCCGGCCGCCCGTGACCGAGGCGTAGAACTCCAGCGCCTCCCGGGCCTGTCCGCGGAAGTTGAGGTGGGTCGTGGTGGTGATGCTCATGGTGCGCTCCTCGCAGTCGTGCCGGGTCGATCACCCGGTGCCCCGACGCTCGCAGGAGAAGAGGACGGATCCGGTCCTCTTCTCGAACTACCCTCGGGACGTGCCCACGACGACCGAGCGGCTCCTCCTGCTCCTCTCCCTCCTGCAGACCCGCCGCGACTGGCCGGGCGGAGTGCTCGCGGAGCGCCTGGGGATCGCGCCGCGCACGGTGCGCCGCGACGTCGACCGGCTCCGCACGATGGGCTACCGGATCGACGCGGCGAAGGGGCCCGACGGCGGGTACCGGCTCGAGGCCGGCGCCGAGCTCCCGCCGCTGCTCTTCGACGACGAGCAGGTGCTCGCCCTCACCGCCGCCCTGCGCGCGCCGGTCGCGGGGCTCGAGGAGGCGTCGGCCCGTGCGCTGGCGACGGTGCGGCAGGTCCTGCCCGCCCGGCTCCGGCCCCGAGCGGATGCGCTGCGCTTCACGGTCGCGGCGGCGCCGGGTCCCGCGGTCCCTCCGGAGCGGCTGGTCGCGGTCGCGGCGGCCGTCCGGGCCTGGGAGGTGCTGCGCTTCGAGTACGCGGATGCGGTGCGCCGCGTCGAGCCGCACCACCTGGTCGCACGCCGGGGCCGCTTGTACCTCATCGGCTTCGACCTCGACCGCGACGACTGGCGGGTGTTCCGCGTGGACCGGCTCGAGCCGCGCTCGCCCCGCGGAGCCCGCTTCCCTCGCCGGGCGCTGCCGGGCGGGAGTCCCGCCGAATTCCTGGAGGCGCGGTTCCGCGGCGGAGCGCCCGGGGAGGGGTGGCCGTGCCGCGGATCGGTGGTGCTGGCGGCGCCCGCCGCCGAGGTCCTGCCCTACGCGGGCGACGGCGAGGTGGAGGACCTCGGCGACGCGGGCTGCCGACTCGCCCTCGGCGCCTGGTCGTGGGAGGCGCTCGCCGCGTCGTTCGGCCGGTTCGACGCTCCGATGGCCGGGGCCCGGCCGCCCGAGCTGGCCGCCGCGTTCCGCGTGCTCGCGGAGCGGTACGCCGAGGCGGGAGCCTGACCGGAGCGCCTCGGCCGTCCGCCCCCGCTACTTCACCGAGTACCGGGCGCTCCCCGTGCTGCCGTCCGCCGTCGTGACCGTCAGCGTCCAGCAGGTGCCCGGCTTCGCGGGCACTGTCCACGCCTTCACGTAGCGGTTCGTCGCGGTGTCGTAGCGGAGGCGTCCGGTCAGCGTGGTCGTCGGCGCTCCGGTGAGGACGGCGCCGGCGGTGCAGGAGGTCTGCTTCTGCGTGACGCTGCGCACGTCGGCGAGGGCGGAGTGGCGGAACGTTCCCGCGGACGACGTGGACGTCACCTGGAACGTCATGCCGGTCGCGGCGCCGGCGGCCACGCTCTTCACCGAGGTGCTGAGCCCGCCGATCGTCCACGGGGTCACGGTGTACGACGCGGTGAGGGTCGAGACGTTGCCCGCCCGATCGGTCGCGGTCGCCCGGTACACGTGCGCTCCGACGGAGCGGCCGCCGCCCGTGATCACGCAGTCGCCGTCGAGGCCGGAGAGCGCGTCGTCCGCGAGGCAGCGCGCCACCGGGAACGCGGTGCCGGAGGGGTAGGACCCCTCGGGCTTCGACGTGAACGCGAGCTGCGGCTTCGTGGTGTCGACGTCGATGCCGCTGCGGGTCGTCGTGGCGCGGTTGCCCGCGTTGTCGACGGCGGTGCCGGTGACGCTCTGGCCGGGGCCCTCGCGCAGGATCCGCGCGGGGGTGCAGCTGCGGATCCCGGAGCCGCCCGCGTCGGCGCAGGAGAAGCCGACCGAGACGGGGGAGCGGAACCAGCCCGCGGCGTTGGGAGTCGTCGGCGTGGTCGTTGCGGCGATGGTGGGGACGCCGGTGTCGACGATCCGGTACGTCGCGGTGGTGGTCGTGCTCAGTCCGCCGGGGTCGGTCCAGGTGCAGGTCGCCGTGCGGGTGCCGAGGCCGTTCACGAGCGTGCCGGTGACGACGGCCTCCTCGCTGAAGGTCCCGCTCTCCGCATCCGTGATCGCGCAGGCGGCTCTCGGCTCCGAGCCCTTCTCGTAGGAGGCGCCGTCGGTGACGTGGGCGACCGTGACGACGGGCGGGGTGTTGGCGGGGACCACGGTGACCGTGTGCGGCGTGCCGGCCGTGGTGCCGTACGCGTTCCGCGCGCTCACCGTGAAGGTGGAGTCGCCGGCGGTGGTCGGCCTGCCCGAGACGGCGCCCTCCGGCGAGAGGGTCAGCCCCGCGGGAAGGGAGCCGGAGGAGACCTCGAAGGTCGCGGCCGGGCCGGACGCCGTGAAGGTCGCGGAGTAGCGGGTCCCGGTCTTGACGAGCGTCTCGGCGGTGTCGGCGGTGAGGGTCGGCAGCGGGCCGATCGCGAAGGCGTGGTTGAAGCCGACCGCGATGCCGGTGGCGCCGGTGATCCCGGCCGGGACGTCCAGCTCCGTGTCGCCCTCGGGGTGCAGGGAGACGACGGTGCCGTCGGACGTCAGCAGGACGCTGAAGCCGATGCCGGCGGCGATCGCGGTGATGCCGCGGAGGTCGGCGGGGACCCGCGGCAGGCCGGAGTCGTCGGGGTCGCCCCAGGTGACGACGGTGCCGTCCCGCTTCAGCGCGAGGCTGTGGGAGTAGCTGACCGCGACGGCGGTGACGTCGCGGAGCCCCGCCGGGGCCGTGTACGCGCCCCTGTCGTCGCCGCCCCACGCCACGACCGTCCCGTCGGCGCGCAGCGCGAGGCTGTTCCAGCCGCCCGCGGCGATCGCGACCACTCCGGAGAGACCCGCCGGCACGTCGGTCGCTCCGAACTGGTCCGAGCCCCAGGCCGCCACCGTCCCGTCGCCCCGCAGAGCGAGGGTGTGGTAGTTGCCCGCGGCGACGGCGGTCACGCCGTCGAGTCCGGCCGGGACATCGGTCTGGCCCTGGCGGTCGTCACCCCAGGCGACGACCGTTCCGTCCATCGTGAGGGCGATGCTGTGGAGGTAGCCGGTCGAGATCGCGGTCACCTCGCGGAGCCCGGCCGGCACGTCCCGCTCGCCCTCGAGGTCCGCGCCCCAGGCGACGACGGTCCCGTCGGTGTGGAGCGCGAGGGTGTGGCTGTAGCTGCTGGCGACGTCCGTGAGGTCGGACATGCCCGCCGGCACGTCCCACTCCCCGTTGAGGTATCGCCCCCAGGCGGCGACGCCGTTCGCGAGGTGGTCGTTCCCGACCGGCACCGGGTCCGGCTCGGCGGAGGCGAGGGGAGCCGCGGTGCCGGCGAGCAGCGCGACGGTCGCGGTCAGAGCGAGCAGAGTGCGGCGCAGGCCCGCGGCGGTGCGGGCGGGGCGCGGGGAAGCGGGGGTCACGGGCTCACGCTAGGGCTCGGCCCTCCTCTGCGGCGGGGGCGGGGGCGCCCTGTAGCGGACATGTCCTCTAGAGGGCGGAGCGTCACTCCACCAGGGCGGAGCCTGGCCCCTCGGGGCGCCCGGCGGAAGGGCTTGCCCGGATCCGCGGCGGGGGATTGGCTGGAGGGCAGGAGAGAGAGGTGTCACCATGACGCAGACCTTCCCCGCCTGGTTGCGGGATCAGCAGAAGAGGGACGACGAGGTCGGCCGCTTCGCGCAGGCCTTCGGCGGTCGCGACGACCTGCCCGAGCACGGCGGCCGCGCGATCTACGACGGCTACTTCGCCAGCGAGCCCGAGTCGGCGCAGGCCGATCTGGACCGCGCCTGGATGGAGTTCGAGGCGCACCCCGAGCCGTCCGCCACGTCCGACGAGCCGGAGGGACTCCGATGAGCGACCAGACCCCGATGAGCGACCAGACCCCGAGCCCCGTCGAGGACCCGGACGACCAGTCCGACAAGCCCTCGCAGGCCGAGGGCGAGGACGAGCGCGACACGCCGCACGAGGTCCTGCCCGCCGAGGGCAAGCCCTCGAAGGCCGAGGGCTGAGCCGACGCACTCCCGGAGGGGCGCATCCCGCAGCGGGTGCGCCCCTCCGTCGCGTCAGCGCTCGACGACCGCCAGCAGCTCCTGCGCCTCGGCGCTGTCCGGGTAGCGGAGGAGCACGCGCTCCAGATCGCGCCGGGCCGGGGCCGTCCGCCCGTCCGAGAGGAGCGTGCTCGCGCGCTCGAGCAGCGCCTCCGCCCGCAGCTCCACGGGCCGCGCGCTGGTGACGGTCGGGCGCACCACCCGGTCGAACGCCTTGAGGGCGCCCTCGATCAGGCCGAGCTCGCGCAGAGCGACGCCGCGGCGGATGAGCACCGCGGCGGAGGCGGCGTCCACGTTCTCGACGGGCGCCGAGAACTCGGCCACGTCGCTCCAGCGTCGGCGGGCGGAGTAGAGGGAGGCGAGCGTCGAGGCCGCGAGGGTCGACGGCTCCAGGGTCTCGACCGCCACGACCGCCGCGGCCGGATCCGTGAATGCCGCCAGCTCGGCGTAGAGCAGGCGCAGCGCCGGGGCGTCGAGCGGCACCTCCACGTCGAGGCCGCCGCTCAGCGGCAGGCGGACGGTCAGCGCGATCCCGTAGCGGCGGAGGAAGGAGTCGACCGACGGGTCGTATCGGATGCGCACCAGCCAGCCGGTGAGCCGCAGAGCGCGGTCGTCGTCGGAGGAGTGCAGGGCGTCGCGGACGAGCTCGACGACGGCCGCGAGGCGCGAGCCCTCGGGGGAGCCGGTGGTCGCCTCGTGCAGGTCCTCCGCCGGTGCTCCGGCGCGCACGAGCCGGAGCAGGGGCGCCTCCCACGCCGGAGCGAGGGCGGAGGGGCGCACGAGCCCCGGCCCGCCGGGCATGCTGAGCCAGCCGGACAGCCGGGAGCGGTGGTCCTCCAGGGAGAGCGGGTCGCCGACCGCCCGGAGCCGGGGGCGTGCAAGAGCACGGAGCTCACCGCTCCGTCGGAAGCCGACTGCCACGGCCGATCCCCCTCCGCGTGCGACGACGGCTGAGGACCGTCGATCCGCCGAGTCTACGGCGTCGCGCGCCGCGGTCACCCCCGAACGGGGAGCGACGCGGTGGCGGCGATCCCCCGCCTCCACCGCCTCATCCGCCGATCGATCCGGCCGTGCGCAGCGGCATCACGTCGGGCTTCTCGGCGGTGCTCTCGATCGTCACGACCGCCTTCTCCTCGTTCGAGCGGAGCACGGCGTCCATGATCTCGAGCACGTGCAGGGCCACGCGGCCGGAGGCGCGGTGCGGCCGGTCCTCCGCGATCGCCTCCGCGAGGTCGGCGAGTCCCACTCCGCGGCCGGTGTCGATCACGCCGGCGGAGTCGGGGACGACCCGCCAGTCCTCGTCGCGGACGGCGACCTCGACCGGGTCCGAGAACATGTTCGGGTCCGGGACCGAGATGGTGCCCTCGGTGCCGTAGACCTCGAACTTCGGGGCCCGGCTGCGCCAGACCTCGAAGCTCACGGTGACGGTCGTGGCGACTCCGCTCGCGTGCTCGAGCAGCGCGGTGATGTGCGTGTCGATCGTCACCTCGATCGGCGTGCCCGCCTTCGGTCCGGTCTCGATCGTGCGCGGGCGGTCGGAGCGGGTGGCCAGGCCCGTGACGCGGACGACCGGCCCGAAGAAGTGCACGAGCGCCGTCAGGTAGTACGGGCCCATGTCCAGCAGCGGGCCGCCGCCGGGCTGGTAGTAGAACTCGGGCGCCGGGTGCCAGCGCTCGTGGCCGGGCGCGGCCCAGTGCACCTGCGCGGCGATCGGCGTGCCGATCGCTCCGGAGTCGAGGGTGAGGCGCGCGGTCTGCACGCCGGTCCCGAGCACCGTGTCCGGGGCGCTGGCGAAGCGCAGGCCCAGCTCGTCCGCGAGGTCGAGCATCGGCGCGGCCTCGGCCGGGTTCAGCCCGAGCGGCTTCTCGGCGAAGACGTGCTTGCCCGCCTTCAGGGCGCGGGTGCCGATCTCGACGTGCGCCGCGGGAATCGTGAGGTTCAGCACCGCGTCGATCTCCGGGTCGTCGATCAGCGCGTCGACGGACAGGGCGCGGACGCCCTGCTCGTCGGCGACCTGCTGCGCCCGCTCCTGGTTCAGGTCGGCGACCGCGACGAGGCGGAGGCCGGGGAAGGTCGGGAGGTTCGCGAGGTACTGCTCGCTGATCTTCCCGACTCCGATGATGCCGACTCTCAGCGGGACGCCCACAGCATTCCCCTCTCGATGATCGTGCGGACGTTCTCGTCCTGGAGGATCTCGACGCGGTGGCCCGGCGTGGAGACGAAGATGCGGCCCTCGCCCCAGAGGCGGGTCCAGATCGCGGGGGAGGTGATGGGGCGCTTCCACGGGTCCCACGGGCGGACGGCCTGCGTGGTCGTGGCGAGCACGTCGTTGTAGTCGTCGTGCAGCACCCAGTACTGCTCGGTGACCAGCTCGAAGTCCGAGACGCCCTGCGTGATGGGGTGGTCGGCGGCGAGGGCCGTCATCTCGATCGTGTGCGGCATGTAGTTGTCCGACTGCTCGCCGGTGCGCTCGTCCGGGTGCTTGCCGGGGTGCGAGGCGAACTGGCCGCCGATCAGCTGCAGGTAGTCGGAGTTGTCGCGGTAGGAGTCGGCGATCCCGCCGTGCCAGCCGGCGAGGCCGGTGCCGCGCTCGACCGCCGCGCGCAGGCCCAGGAACTCCTCCCACTGGATGGAGGTCATCGTGTTCGACTGCACGATCAGGTCGACCGTCCGCAGGTACGCCTCGTCGGCGTACACGGCGGTCGACTCCTCGACGCGCACGTCGTAGCCGTTGTCTCGGAGGAACGGCAGGAACAGCTCGGTCGCCTCGACCGGTTGGTGGCCGTCCCAGCCCCCTCGGACGACGAGGGCCGTCTTGCCGGGAGTGGTCGGGGAGTGGTCGGTCATCGTCGTCCTCACGTGCTGGCGGATCGCTCCGCGGTTCGTCGTCGAACAGGACTTGCGCAACTTCAGTGCGGGAGCCCCGGCGTTCGACCATCATGCACCGCGGTTCCCGGCGGGAGCAAGCCGTCCGCGCGCCGGTCTAGTTGCGAAAGTCGGTATCCGCTACGGTGAGCACATGCCCGACCACGACGACGTCTCCGGAGCGACCACCCGCCCGACCATGGCGCTGATCGCCGAGCGTGCCGGGACGAGCGTCCCCACCGTCTCGAAGGTGCTCAACGGCGGCACCGACGTCTCGGAGGCGACCCGTCTGCGCGTGATGGAGGCGGCGCACGCGCTCGGCTACCGCCGCCGTCCGCGCCTGCGCCCGCCGGTCGAGGACCCGCACTCCGCTCAGATCGTCGACGTCGTCGTCGGCCACATCGGCGGCACCTGGATCGGCCCGGTCCTCGAGGGGATCGAGGCCGAGGCCTCCGCCGCCGGAGTCGACCTGGTGCTCACCCGCGCCCGCGACGACGGCGCCTGGATCAGCCGCCTCCTCCGCCGCCCCTCGCTCGGCGCCATCGTGGTGCTGGTCAACGTCTCGGCCGCGCAGCTGCACCTGCTCACCACCGCCGAGCTGCCCGTGGTCGTCGTCGACCCCAGCACGCGGCCCCCGGCCGACGTCGCGAGCGTCGGCGCGACCAACTGGGACGGGGGCCGCATGGCCGCCGAGCACCTCCTCGCCGAGGGCCACACCCGCTTCGGCGTCCTCGGCGGCACCCGCACCCAGCTCTACAGCAGCGCCCGGATCGACGGCTTCACCACCGCGCTCCGCGCCGCCGGGGCCGAGGAGCCGCGCGTCGCCTACTGCGACTGGGATCGGGAGCTGGCCCGCGAGGCCGCCGGGCTGATGCTCGCCGAGCCGGACGCGCCGACCGCCTTCTTCGCCTGCTCCGACGTGATGGCGCTCGGCGTCTACGAGGCCGCCGACGACGCCGACCTGCGCATCCCGCGCGACCTCAGCGTCATCGGCTTCGACGACGTCGAGGAGTCGGCCTGGGCGACCCCGCCGATGACCACGATCCAGCAGCCCATCGGCGAGATGGGCGCCATCGCCTTCCGGATGCTGCACCAGGCGCACCGGTCCGCGACCCCGCTCGCCTCCGGGGCCTCCGCCACGCGCATGGAGCTCGAGACGCGCCTGATCCGCCGCGCGTCCGTCGCGCCGGTGCGCGTCTAGCGCCGCCCGCTCGCCCTCCCACCCCGCCCCCTCGGGATCGATGCGTCACGAACGGTCCCCATCCGGCGCCCGTGACGACCGTTCGTGACGCATCGACCCCGGCGGGCGCCGCGGTCGGTGGCGACCCGGGTCGCACCGCCTATGCTGCCCGGATGCGCAGCGCGACCGGGGGGATGGTGGTCGCGTCGTTCATCTCGCGGATCCTCGGGTTCGTCCGGCTGGCGCTCCTGATCGTGGCGGTCGGCGGCACGAGCGCGTCGGTCGGCGGGCAGGTGTTCGAGGTCGCGAACTCCGCGCCCACCTACCTGTACGGGCTCATCGCGGGCGGGGTGCTCGGCGCGGTGCTCGTGCCGCAGATGGTCCGGGCGCGGGCGGACGGACCGGAGGGCGTGCGGACCCTCGAGCGGCTGCTCACCGTGTGCCTCGGCGGAGCGGCGCTCCTCACGGCCGCCTGCACGCTCGCGGCGCCGCTGATCGTCGGGCTCTACGCCGGGGGCTGGTCGGCCGACTGGGCTCTGCTCGCCACCCAGATGGCCTACTGGTGCCTGCCGCAGATCTTCTTCTACATCGTCTTCGCCGTCTTCTCGCAGCTGCTCAACTCCGCCGAGAAGTACGGGCCGGGCGCGTGGGCGCCCGCCTGCGCGAACGTGGTCTCGGTGCTCGGGATCGCGGTGTTCCTCCTGATCCACCCCGAGGCGGCGTCGACGCCCGCCGACGAGTGGACGCCGGAGATGGTGGCGCTCCTGTGCGGCACTGCCACTGCGGCGATCGTGGTGCAGGGGGTGATCGCGGTCGCGTTCTCGCGGTCCGTCGGCGTCCGCCTGCGGCCGCGCTTCGGCGTCGCAGGGCTCGGCGGAGTGTCGCGGGACGCGGTCTGGGTGTTCCTCGGCGCCCTCGTCGCGGAGGTGTCGTACGTCGTCGTCTCGAACGCGGCGACGGCGGCCGGCCAGGCCATGAACCGCGCCGGCGTCGACGGGCCGAGCCTCAACTCCTTCTCGAGCGCGCAGCTGCTGCTCCTGCTGCCGCACGGCATCCTGGTCGTCTCCGTCGCCACGGCGATGTTCACGCCGCTCAGCCGGGACCTGCACCGCGGCGATCGGGCGGCCGCGGCGGTGAACCTCCGACGGACCGAGGACGCGGTGCTCGCCGTCACTCTGCTCGCGACGCTCCTGTTCGTCGCGGCGGCGCCACTGCTCACGCAGCTCGTCTTCGGCACACCGGTGATCGGCGGAGTCCTGCAGCTGCTCGCCCTGAGCCTGGTCGGCTTCAGCCAGACCTACGTCCTCAACCGGGCGATGTTCGCGCTGGGTCGGGCCCGCGACTCGCTGGCGACCCAGGTCGTCTCGGCCGTCGGCGTCGCGGTGGGGGCGCTCGTCGGCGGGCTCCTCCTGCCTGCCGAACTCGTCGTGCCGGCGATCGCGGGCGGCACCGCCCTCGGGACCACGGCCGCGTGGGCCCTCGCCCACTGGCTGGTCCGGCGCCGGATCGGCGTCGTGCCGCAGCCGACCCGGGACCGCCGCGCCGCTCTCGTCGCGGCGCTGGTCGCAGCCTGCGCGTCGGTGCCGCTCGGCCTGCTGCTCGCCGTGCCCGCCGACCGCCTCGCGGCCGGCGCCGTGCTGCTGCCGGTCGGTCTCGCGATCACCGCCCTGTTCGTGGTCGTGCACCGGATCGTCGGCGGGCGCTGGCTCTGGTCGCTGGTGCTCTCGCCGCTCTGAGGGGCTGCGCGTGCGGTCCCGCAGCCCCGACCCTCAGTGCCCGGCGCCGAGGTTCCCGGCGAGGCGGCCGTGCATCCGGGTGGAGGCGTCGTTCATGCCCTCGATCACGGCGCGGATGCCGTGGCGCTCGTACTTGGTGGTGACGGCGTCCAGCGCGGCGACGGTCGAGGCGTCCCAGACGTGGGAGCCGGAGAGGTCGATCACGACGTGCGCGGGGTCCTCCGCGTAGGAGAACTGCGTGGTCAGGTCGTTGCTGGAGGCGAAGAACAGCTCGCCGGTGACCGTGTAGCGGGCCGTCGATCCGTCGGCCGAGAGCGTGCGCTCGACGGTGGCGAAGCGGGCGACCCGGCGGGCGAAGACGACCATCGCGGCGAGGACGCCGACGGCGACTCCGATCGCCAGGTTGTGGGTGAGGACGACCACGACGACCGTGGCGATCATGACCACCGTCTCGCCGACGGGCATCCGCTTCAGGGTCGAGGGGCGGATGCTGTGCCAGTCGAACGTCGCCACCGAGACCATCACCATCACCGCGACCAGCGCGGCCATCGGGATGATCGCGACGAGGTCGCCGAGCGCGACGACGAGGATCAGCAGGAACACGCCGGCGAGGAAGGTCGAGATGCGGGTGCGGGCGCCGGACGCCTTCACGTTGATCATCGTCTGGCCGATCATCGCGCAGCCGCCCATGCCGCCGAACAGGCCGGAGAGCACGTTCGCGGCGCCCTGCCCGAGCGACTCGCGGGTCTTGCGGGAGGGGGTGTCGGTGATGTCGTCGACGAGCTTCGCGGTCATCAGCGACTCCAGCAGGCCGACGAGCGCCATCGCGAGGGCGTACGGCGCGATGGTCGTGAAGGTGTCCCAGGTCAGCGGCACGTCCGGGACGAACAGCTCGGGGAGGCTGCGGGGCAGCTCGCCCTGGTCGCCCACGGTCGGGACGGCGACGGCCGTGGCGACGACCGCCGCGGTGATCAGGACGATGGCGACGAGCGGAGCCGGAACGGCCTTCGTCAGGCGCGGCATCACGACCATGATCACGATGCCGACGGCGACCAGCGGGTAGACCAGCCAGGGCACGCCGATCAGGTTGGGGATCTGCGCCGAGAAGATCAGGATCGCCAGCGCGTTCACGAAGCCGACCATCACGCTGCGGGGGATGAAGCGCATGAGCTTCGCCACTCCGAGCAGCCCGAGCACGATCTGGAACACGCCCGCGAGGATCACCGTCGCGAGGAAGTAGTCCATCCCGTAGTCGCGGGCGACAGGGGCGATCACCAGGGCGACGGCGCCGGTCGCGGCGGTGATCATCGCGGGGCGCCCGCCGAGGAAGGCGATCGACACGGCCATCACGAACGACGAGAAGAGGCCGACCCGCGGATCCACGCCCGCGATGATCGAGAACGAGATCGCCTCGGGGATGAGCGCGAGCGCGACGACGAGGCCGGCGAGGACCTCGCGGGTCAGGATGCGGGGGGTGCGCAGGGCCGTCATCACCGTGGGCTCAGCGTGCGGGCGGGCAGGGGTCTTCGAGGCGAGGGCCATCGCGGCGGCTCCAGGGAGTGGGAGGGGTGCTCGACGAGGAGCGCGGAGGACTGCGGCGACGGGTCGGCGGAAGCGGGCGGGGATGCCAAGCTTGCAGAGGCGTGTCAGCAGCACGGGCAACCCTACCCTTACGTGAGGGTAGATCTGAAGGGGTGAGCAGGATCGGCACCATGCACATCGGCGAGCTCGCCGAGCGGACCGGCCTCTCGCTCCGGACCCTGCGGCACTACGACGAGATCGGCCTCGTGAAGGCGTCCGGCCGCACCGAGGGCGGCTTCCGCCTCTACACGTCCACCGACTACGACCGCCTGATCCTCATCCGCCGCATGAAGCCGCTCGGCTTCTCGCTGGAGGAGATGGCCGCGCTGCTGCGCGTGATCGACACCCTCGAGGCCGAGGGCGACGACGCGCCGGCCGACGTCCGCGCGCAGCTCGAGGGCTTCGTCGCGCAGGCCCGAGAGCGCCGGGAGGCGCTGAGCGCCCAGCTCGCGATGGCCGACGAGTTCGTCGAGCTGCTCACCAGCCGCTGAGCCGCGGCGGATCCCCGAACCGCTCCGGTCGCGCTCGCGTCCGGCAGCTGCTCCGGGCAGCGTCCGGACCCCGGCGATCCGGGCGCTCTCGGAGGCGGTCGCCCGCGCCGCGGGCCCCTTCGCCGCCGCGGATGACCGAGGCCGTCAGCCGCGCGGGCCACGGGCCAGCAGCGCGTGCAGGAGGGGCAGCACCGACGCGATCATCAGCACCGTCCCGAACCCGCTGTCGTCCGGGCGCACGACGGCGCCGGCGATCAGCAGGCCCGCGAACAGCACGGCCGAGATCACGCGGCGGACGGTGCCCTCGAGCCGGTTCAGCCGGCGCTCGATCGTGGGGACGGTGACCGCCAGCTCGCCGTCGTCGAGCGTCGTGACGAGTTCGTCGAGCCGGCGCGGCAGGCGCCAGATCAGGCCGAGCGTGTCGACGGCCTGCTTGCCGACGTCCTGCACGACCGAGCCGCGCTCCTCGCGGATCAGCTGCTGCGCGTAGGGCTCGACCGAGTCCCACAGGTTGAAGGCCGGGTCGAGCGCGCTGCAGACGCCCGAGGTCAGCGACATCGCGCGGATCACGAGCAGGAAGTTCTCGGGGAGCTGGAACGGCAGCGCGCGCACCACGTCGCCGAACTGCACGGCGAAGTCGCGGAACTCGCGCGGATCCACCTCCCGCAGCTCGGCGAAGCCCATCCCGCCGAACCGGGCGAAGAGCTGCGTGAGCGCCCGCTCCAGTTCACGGGAGTCGGCGGAGGGCAGGAGGACGCCGACCGCACGGGCCGCGTCGACGAGCCCCTTGCCGTCGCGGGAGGCGGCGGCGATGAGCATCCGGCGCAGGCCAGCGCGGGTGCTCGGCGGCACCTCGCCCATCATCCCGAAGTCGATGAAGGTGAGGCGCCAGGGCAGCTCGCCCCCGGGGGTCGGCGTGACGAAGACGTTGCCGGGGTGCGGGTCCGCGTGGAAGTAGCCGTGCGTGAAGAGCTGGTCGAACATCACGGCCGCGAAGACCGGAGCGACCTCCCGCGGGTCGATCCCGGCGGCCAGCAGTGCGGCGTGGTCGGTGATCTTGATCGCGGTGACGTCCTCGAGGGTGAGGACCTTGCGGGTCGAGCGCTCCCAGACCACGTCGGGGACGGCGACCCGGGCGTCGCCGTCGAAGTCGGCGGCGAAGCGGACGGAGTTGGCCGCCTCCTGCAGGTAGTCGATCTCCTCGAGGCTGGTGACCGCGAACTCCTCGACGAGCGCCGGGGCGTCGACACGGTCCGAGACCAGGCGCACGTGGCTGAGCCAGCCGCCGACGCGGCGCAGGGCCGCGAGGTCGACCTCGACGATCTGGTCGATCCCCGGCCGCTGCACCTTCATGATCGCGGCGGAGTAGCCGGTGTCCTCGGCGTCGACGGGGGAGAGCCGGGCGCGGTGGGCCTGGCCGAGGGAGGCGGCGGCGACCGGCGAGTCGTCGACTCCGGCGTACGCGCGCTCGAGCGGCAGCCCGAGCTCGGACTCGGCCAGCGCCCGGATCCGCGGGAACGGGACCGGCGGGACCTCGTCCTGCAGCCCCTCCAGCTCGCGCGTGATCTCGGGCGGCAGCACGTCCAGGCGCGACGACATGAACTGGCCGACCTTGATCATCAGGCCGCCGAGGTCGACCGCGAGCACGTGGAAGCTGCGGGCGAAGCGGCGCATCCGGCCGGGCCGGGTGCGCAGCGCGACGCGCGTGAGCCCCAGCCGCGGCAGGAGCAGGTCGAAGAACCACGTGACCGCGAGATGCCACGCGGCGAAGCGGAGGATCCGGCGGTAGCGCCGCCGGTCCTCCCGCTCTCGGTGGCCCGGGGCGGCAGGACCCGGGCTGACCGAGGCCACCCGGGTCAGTCCTGCGCGAGGATCGCGTACAGGCGGCGGCGCACGTCCTCGAGTTCGGCGACGGCCTTGCGGACCTGCTCGGGGGTGCCCGAGCGTCCGACCTGGGCCGCGGCCTGAGCGAGCTCGAGGCCCGCCTTGGGCAGGGCGCCGAAGTCGACGTGGTCGGAGTCGTTCCACGGGGTCGAGGTGCCGTGCTCGGCGACCGTCGCGCGCCCGGCGTCGGTCAGCGTGTAGGTCTTGCGGCCGTTCTGCTCGTCGGCCGTGATGAGGCCCTCGTCCGCGAGGAGCTGGAGGGTCGGGTAGACCGAGCCGGGGCTCGGCTTCCAGTCGCCTCCGCTGCGCTCCTCGATCTCGCGGATGATCTGATAGCCGTGCATGGGCTGCTCGGCGAGGAGCGCGAGCACCGCGGTGCGCACGTCCCCGCGGCCGACCCGGGAGCCGACGCGCTTCTCCATGCGGGAGCGGGCCTGCTCCATCGCGCGCCAGATGCTCTCGATGGGCGTGCCGGTGCCGAACGCGCCGGTCGATGACGATCCGTTCATGATGACCTCCTGTTTCTCCGAACGATACTCAGCGATATGGGTGGCGACTGTGAGCGACTGCCGCGTCGGCTCAGAGCTTCGCGAGCTTCGCCCGGGCCACGAGGAACAGCCCGTACATGACCAGTCCCGCGCTGACGAGGGTCAGGGCGATCGTGCCGTACGGAGGGACGTCGAGGAAGCGGACGGCCCCGTCGAGCCCGGTCGCCTGGCGGGCGTCGCCGGTCAGCGCCGCGACCACGAAGATCCCGCCGGCGAGGCCGAGAGCGAGCCCCTTCGTGATGTAGCCGGTCGCGCCGAGGATCAGCACGGCCGTCCCGGTCGGGCCCTCGGGGATGCGGACGAGCTTGCGGAACCCGCGGCGGATCCCGATCGCGACGAAGCCGATCCCGCTGCCCAGCACGATCCCGCCGACGATCACGAGGATCACGACGCCGACCGTGCTCGTCAGCAGCTCGGTGTTGATGCGGCGGATCGTGGCCGAGGAGCTCGTCGAACCGCCGAGGGCGAAGACGAGCGTGGTGCCCGCGAGGGTGAGCGAGGCGAAGCCCTTGCCGGATTCGACGATCCGGCGGCCCAGGCGGGCGAGCAGGCCCGGCGCGGAGGAGCGCCCGCCGAGGGAGAGCTGCCACAGTCCGAGCGCGACCAGTCCGACCAGCGCGGCCCAGACCACCACGAGGCCGACGGGGGAGTCGGCCATGCGCCCGATCGCTCCGGACGCGTCCGCCTCCCGCGAGGTCTCGTCGCTGACCGCGACGCGCAGGGCGAGGCCGCCGATCAGGAGGTGGATCAGTCCGTTCACGGCGAAGCCCGTGCGCGCGAGGCGCCGGAAGCGCCGGGTCCGGACTCCGGCGCGCGGCGACGGCACGCTCGCAGTGGACACCGCGCAACCCTCTCATCCCGGGCGGCCCCGGCGCCTCCTGACCCGCCGACACGTGCTCGGCGACCCTCCCCCCGGCCCGGGTGCCCGAGTCGTGGGATGGAGGAGCGGCGCCGTTCGCACCGCAGCAGGACGAGAGAAGGAACCCCATGCGTGGACGCCGACGTCGCGCGGGCGGTCGCCGAGGGCCGAGGCGGGGCGGACGTCCCGGACCGGTCCCGAACGCGGCGGATCCGCGTCGGGCTCCGCCGCGAGCGCGAGGAGCTGGAGCGCGGCGGAATCGGGTGCCGGCACGTCGTCGAGGCGCGGGCCGGCCGTCGGTGAGGGATGCCGGGACTCCGCCTGTCCTCGTCAGCAGCAGCCGCAGGCCTCGGAGTCCTCGCTCGTCAGCGCGGCGATCGGCGTCGTGCAGGACTCGCCGCGCCAGGCCTCCAGGCCCTCGCGGACGGCGACCGCGGCGATCACGAGTCCGGCGACGGGGTCGGCCCACGTCCATCCGAGCGTGCTGTTCAGCAGCAGGCCCACCAGGACGGCGGCGGAGAGGTACGAGCAGAGGAGCGTCTGCTTCGAGTCCGCGACGGCCGAGGCCGAGCCGAGCTCGCGGCCGGTCCGGCGCTCGAGCAGGGAGAACGCGGGCATCACCAGCAGGCTGACGGCGGCCAGCACGATGCCGACGGGGGAGTGCTGGGCCTCCGAGAATCCGAGCAGCGCCCGGACCGAGTCGACGGCGACGAACGCGGCCAGGCCGAGGAACGAGACGGCGATCACCCGCAGCGCGGTGCGCTCGCGCGCCTCCGGATCGCGCCCCGAGAACTGCCAGGCGACGGCCGCGGCGGAGAGCACCTCCACCACGGAGTCGAGGCCGAAGGCGACGAGGGCGGTGGACGACGCGACCGTCCCGGCTGCGAGGGCCACGATCGCCTCCACCACGTTGTAGGCGATGGTCGCGCCGACGATCCAGCGGATGCGCCTCTGCAGCACGCGGCGGCGGGCGGGGAGGAGCGGAGCGCGGAGGGCGGTCATGCGCAGCGGCAGTCGTCGCCGGAGCAGCAGTCCGGATCGACCACGAGGGCCAGGCGGAGCAGGTGGTCGAGCGCCCCGGCGATCCGGGTCTCGGCCAGCCGGTACCAGGTGTAGCGGCCGTCCTTCACGGCCTCCACCAGACCGCAGCCGCGGAGGCAGGCGAGCTGGTTCGACATCACCTGCCGGGACACTCCGAGCGCGTCGGCCAGGTCCGACGGGACCGCTGGCGCCTCGCGCAGGGCGAGCAGGATCCGCGACCGGGTCTCGTCGGCCAGGGCGGATCCTAGGCGCGCGAGTGCGGCGGAGTGGGTGAGGGTCGCGGTGGCGGGCACGGGGGAGACGATACACGGACGGCTGTATCGAGGGTGGAGGGCCGTGCCTACTTCTCATCGCTCCTGGTGAGGTCCTGTCCGACAGGCGTCGCGCTCGAGGCCTCAGCCCCGCCCCGCCTGCAGGCGCAGCCCCGCCAGGAGCAGGTCGAGGCCGGAGCGGAACACGTCGAGGTCGTCGTGGGTCGCCATCACGTCGGCCGCGTGGTGGCCGAAGGGGAACTCCTCGGGGTCGAGGGCGCGCCAGCGGTCGGCCAGGTGCTCCAGGAACTCGCCCCTCTCCATCCCGCTCTCGAGGAACTCGCGGGGCGGCGGCTGCGCGAGGTCGGCCGCGACTCCGACGACGTAGCTGACGATGGACGACACGGCGTGGAACCGCTGCCGGGGCGTCAGGTCGAGTGCCATGAGCTGCTGGCCGAGCCGCTCGTACATCGCCATCGAGTTCGGCTGCACCCCGGTCGTGCGGAGCATGTAGAGGCCGAACCAGGGTCGGCGGACGCACTCGTCGAAGAGGGCCAGTGCGACGGCGCGGACGTTGTCGATCGGGTCCGGCCCGTGGGTGAGCGGCTCGCTGTCGGCGAGGACCCGGCCCATGACCTCGTCGGTCGCTCGCTCCAGCAGCTCGTCGCGGCTTCCGACGTACCAGTAGATGCTCGCCACGCCGCCGCCGAGCCGGGCCGCGAGCGCGCGGAATGTGAGGGCCGACTCCCCGGACTCGTCGAGGATCGCGATCGCCTCGGCCAGCACGGTGTCGAGCGAGTGCGACGCTCGGCGGCGGCCCCGGGCGGGGGAGGGCGCGGCGGCGCCGGCGGTCTCCGTCGGGCGATCTGCAGGCATGGCTTGCATCTTACCGAACGGCGTTCCATACTATCGAACGCCGTACGAGAGTCGAACGGCGTTCGATAGAAAGGCGCCACCGTGTCCGCTCCGACGACCACCTCCGCCGAGTCCCGTGCTCACACCTCCCTCCGCTCCGCGGCGCTCCCGCTCGCCGCTCTCTGCCTCGCCTTCTTCGTCGAGATGGTCGACAACACGCTGCTCTCGATAGCCCTCCCCACGATCGGACGCTCGCTCGACGGCTCGACCGCCGGACTGCAGTGGGTGACCGGCGCCTACTCCCTGACCTTCGGCGGGCTGCTGCTGACCGCCGGGTCCGCCGCCGACCGGTTCGGCCGCCGCCGCGTGCTGCTCACCGGCCTCGCCGCGTTCGGGCTGATCAGCCTCGCCGTCGTCCTCGTCACCGACATCGGCCAGCTGATCGCCCTCCGTGCTGCGCTCGGCTGCGCCGCGGCCGCCATGGCGCCCGTCACGATGTCGCTGGTGTTCCGGCTCTTCGACGACGAGAGGCTCCGCATGCGGTCGATCACGATCGTGATGATCGTCGGGATGTCCGGCATGGTCCTCGGCCCCCTCCTGGGCGGCTCGATCCTCAGCACCGTCAGCTGGCAGTGGCTGCTCGTCGTCAACGCCCCGATCGCGCTGCTGGTCTGGATCGGCGTGCGCCTCGGAGTCCCCGCCGACCGGCGGGCCGACCTCACCTCGGAGCGGCTCGACCTGCCGGGGACGGTCCTCACCATCGCCGCGGTCGGGCTCGGCTGCTACACGCTCACCAGCGGAGTCGAGAACGGCTGGCTGTCGCTCGTCACGATCGCCTGCGCCGCGGGGACCGTCGCGGCCGTCGCGGGATTCGTCGTCCGCGAGCGCCGTGCCGCCTCGCCCATGATCGACCTCGCGATCTTCCGCGCCGGTGCCGCGCGGGGAGCGGCGCTCACGCAGCTCGGCGCCTCGGTCGCCTTCGCGAGCGTCCTGTTCGGCCTGATCCTGCACTTCCAGTACGCCTACGGCTGGAGCCCGGTGCGCGCCGGCCTCGCGAACCTGCCCGTCATCGTCACGATGCTCGCCGCCACTCCGATCACCGAACGCCTCGCCGCGAGGCTGGGGCACCGCGCGGCCTGCCTGATCGGCACCGGGCTCCTGGTCGGCGCACTGCTCGGGATGTCCTGGGCGGTGGACCGGGGCTACCTCGCGATCGCCGTGATGATGGTCGTGATGACGGTGGGCCTGCGGACGATCATGACCATCTGCGCCGTCGCCCTCGTCGAGGCGATGCCCGCGAACCGCACCTCGATCGGTGCGGCGCTCAACGACACGGCCCAGGAGATCGGCACCAGCATCGGCACGGCCGTCGTCGGCACGCTGATCGCCGCCCTGGTGGCGACCACCCTCCCGGCGGGCGCATGGAGCACGGACCTCGTCCGGAGCTTCTTCGCGGGCGAGCGGGTCGCCTACCTGGTCGTGGCGGTCCTCGTCGGCGTGATCGCGACGATCGGCTCGCTGTCCCTCAGCGACTCCCGCTCCACGGAGGAGCCGGCGGCGGCCTAGTCCATCGGGTCGCGCCGGGCGTCCTCGAGGTCGGCGATGTCCGTGTACTCGAGGAAGTCCAGTGGCGGGATGTCGGTCATCTCCTCGCTCCACGAGGGGCGGGCCGGCTGCATGCGGCGCGTCTCGAGCTCGATGTGGGCGATGACCTCCGCGTCGTCCGGCTCCTCCACCTCGCTGCTGTCGATCGGCACCGACCAGAGCTGGCTCGCCGGCCCGATCAGCAGGTGGGCGTAGGCGCGGCCGCCGCCCTCGGTCAGGACCGGCACCGAGACGACGTCCGACTTGCCGACGTCCGCGACGGCACGCGCGTAGCGGAGGACCGCCTTGCAGGTCAGGTCGCCGACGAGGAGGTGGCCGCTGGAGTAGTGCAGTTTCCGCATGCGTCCAGCCTCCGCGCGCCGCCCGCGGGGCCTCAAGAGGGTTGCCGCGGGGAGGCGGTTCCCCTAACGGACCGGGAGGTCCCGCCCGATCGGGATCACCGCTCGGGGTGTCCGGCGCTCTCGCGGAGCTCGCGGCCGTCGGCGACGTCCTCGGCGTGCTTCTGGGCCTTCTTCTCGCTCTGCCGGGTGTCGCGGGGCGGGAGCTGGATGTGCTCCTCGGCTTCGATGCCGGCCTGCAGCTGGCGGCCGCGTTCGAGCTCGGCGTCGAACTCCGCCCCGAAGAGCAGGGCGAGGTTCGTGATCCAGAGCCAGAGGAGGAAGACGATCACGCCGCCGAGCGCGCCGTAGGTCTTGTTGTAGTTGCTGAAGTTGGCGACGTAGAACGCGAAGCCGGCCGACGCCAGCGCCCAGACGACGAGGGCGAGGATCGAGCCCATGCTGGTCCAGCGGAACTTCGGCTGCCGCACGTTGGGCGACCAGTGGTAGAGGACCGCGACGATGACGACCATGATCGCGATCAGGACGGGCCACTTGGCGATGCTCCACACCGTCAGCGCGACCTCGCCGAGGCCGACGGCGTCGCCGATGGTCTGCGCGACGGGTCCGCTGAGCACGAGGATCAGCCCGGCGATCACGAGCAGGAGGACCGTCACGAGGGTGACGGCGAGCATCGTGGGGCGCAGCTTCCAGATCGGGCGGCCCTCGTCGATCTCGTAGACGCGGTTCATGCCGCGCCCGAAGGCGCCGACGTAGCCGGAGGCGGACCAGAGGGCGCCGAGGACACCGGTGACGAACGCCAGACCGGCGGCGGGGGCCGAGGTGAGCTCCTGCAGGGGGCCGCGGACGGTGTCGAGGACGTCGGTCGACACGAATCCGCCCAGCAGGTCGAGGACCGTCGATGTCGTGGTCTCGGCCTGCCCGAACAAGCCGAGGATGGACACGATCGCGAGCAGCCCCGGGAAGAGTGCGAGCACGGCGTAGTAGGTCAGCCCCGCAGCGATGTCCGTGCACTGGTCGGCGCCGAACTCGCGGAGCGTCTTCTTGAGGACGTAGCCCCAGGACCGCTTGCTGACCTCGGTCGGTCCGTCGGGCTTGCGGGAGTCGTCGGGGTCGGGCGCGGTGCGGTCGCGCTCGGTGCTGGTCTGGGCCACGGTCGTCCTCCGTCTCGAGCGTCTGCCGGTCGTCGGGGACGGAGGACCGCCTGCGATCGCTCCGAGCCCCGACGTCGCCGTGCTCGCCACCGACCGTAGGAGGGCCGGGCGCGCAGGGCAGGACGGTTGACAGCCGCCCGTCGGGTCCGGTGAGGCGGACGCTCCGGCGGCTCCGTGCGTCGGCCTCCGCGCTCAGAGCTGCGCGAGCAGCCTCTCGCACGCCTGCTCGCAGCGGCGGCAGGCCTCGGCGCAGATCCGGCAGTGCTCGTGCATCCCGGCGTGCTGCTCGCAGTCGTCGGCGCAGGCGCGGCAGGCCAGGAGGCAGGCCTCGACGAGGGCGCGGACGGCCGCGGATCCGACGACGCCGCGGCGGGAGAGCACGGCGCCGGTCGCGGCGCACACGTCGGCGCAGGCGAGGTCGGTGCGGATGCAGTGGACCAGCTCGGCGACCGACTCCTCGCCGAGGCAGGCGTCGGCGCAGGCGGTGCAGGTGAGTGCGCAGGCGCCGCACGCGTCGATGCACTCGGCCAGGACCTCCGGATCGACGCCGCGCAGCTCCTCGGGGTGGCTCCGGATCATGTCGCTCGTGCTGCTCATGGCGCGTCCTCTCGTCGTGACCCCGGCGGGTCGATCGGTCCGGGCGACGCTACGCGCCCGCCCGCCGCCGGGCGAGGGCCTGGCCAGGCACCGCGGCCGGTGATAGCCGGGCCGTCAGCCCCTCACGACGAAGGCGTCGTGGATCAGGTTGCCCCCGGTCGCCGCCGGATTCCGTGTGCTGCCGCGGGTGATCGTGACGGTGTGGGTGCCGGCGGGCAGGGTCCCGCTGGTCCAGACGGTCTGGGCGGAGCGGGTGGTGGCGCTGTAGCGGTCGACCGAGGCCACGAGGACGCCGTCGAGGCGGACCTCGTCGATCCCGGACGTGCTGGACCGGCGGCTCACCCACGAGACTCCGGTGCCGGTGAAGCGGAGGGTGGCGGAGGCGCCCCCTGTCGACGAGAAGGAGACGCCTCCGCCGCTGTCCGCGGAGGAGGAGGTCGTGGACCAGGTGCCCGTGACGGCGACGGCCGGCGAGCCGTTCTGGTGGGTGCCGGCCCCGGCGGCGGCGAGCGGAGTCGCGGTGGCGGTCGGCGTCGAGGTCGGCGCGGGGGTCGCGGTCGGCGTGGGCGTGGCCGTCGGCGCCGGAGTGGCGGCCCTCTTCGCGAGCACGATGGACGCCGTCGCTCCCTTCAGCCCGCTCGGCCGGAACGTGATCGTCGTCGCGGTGCTCGTCCTGCTCGTCACGCTCAGGGCGGCGCTCGAGGACACCGTGCCCGCGGTCGGCCGCGCGAGCGTCACGGTGAGCGCGCTCGTCGAGACCTGCGTCGGGTCGACGGTCGAGACGGTCACCGTGTCCGCGTCCTCCCGGATCGAGACCAGTCCGGCGCCGGTGATGCTCGCGACCCGGGTGCCTCCGACGAGGACGGGGCTCGTGGTCCCGGCCTTCCACGACACGGCGCTCACGGTGCCGGTCGAGCGGTCGCGGGCGGCGCTCAGCTGGGGTGTGTTGCTGAGCACGGTCACGTCCGGGTCCGCCGCGTACGCGGCGGTCGCCGCCTCGGAGGCGCCGGGGAGGACCGTGTACGCGTAGGAGGCGCCGGTCGGGTTCGTGCCGTGGCTCGTCGTGAGGGAGTAGTAGTGGCCGGTCACCGGCGCCGTCGGACCGGCGGCGCTCACGGCGCTCCAGGCTCCGGTGCGGGTCCGTCCCTGCGCGGTCAGGGCGATCGGCGACGGGAAGACGTAGCCCACCGACTCCGCGGAGCCGGTGATCGAGGCCCAGCGGGCGGTGCTCGTGGCGGTCGCCTCCGCACCGCGGAGGACGCCGTCGACGCGGAGCCTCGCATCGGGAGCGACGTCGCGGCGGTCGTCGATCACCGTCTCCGCGCGCCGGCGCGCCCCGTCCCAGCCGGTCCCGGACATGTCGGTCGCCGTGATCCCGGAGCCGAGCGCGAGGATCTCGTCGTCGAAGGTGAACCAGGCCTTCTTCGCGACCAGGCTCACCGACGCCGCGTCGAAGTCGAGCGCCGCGATCCCCGTCCGCCGCGACGGGCTCTCGAGGCTCCCGGTGAAGGTCGTCGTCGGGCGGGACGACGCGCCCTCGCCCGCGCTCCGGACGATCGTGTCCTCGGTGGTGCCGGGCATCCGGTACGGGTTCGCCGTGGCCCAGTAGCCGTCGTCGTACTGGCGCCCGCTGCCCAGGTGGAGCGAGGTCGCGCCGTCGCCGGTGTACCAGCCGCTGCGGTTCTCGCCGTTGAGCGACTCGTAGCGCGCGATCCGCGTGCTCGACAGGCCGACGGCGAAGCCCGAGGTCGCCGTGGTCCGCGTGAAGCGGTCCATCCCGGCGAAGGCCCGGACGCCCGAGCCGATCGGGGTCGCGATCAGGCCCGTGTCGGCGAGGACGAGCCGCGCGCGCACGACGTCGCTGACGGATCCGGCCGTCTCGATGCTCACGGGGCTGCCGGAGTTGCAGGCCAGCCAGCTCTTCGCCAGCGCGTTCGTCCGTGTCCTGGCCGAGGGAGGGGCGCTGTCGGCGAGGCGCAGCACCGCCGCCTGCAGCTGGACTCCGACGTCGCCGTCCTCCGACTCCGCCCGCGCGGTCTCGCGGCCGCGGACCGTCGACATCACGGCGCCGCACCAGGTGACGGGGGCGAAGGAGGAGGCGAGCCGGTCGTACACGCCGAGCCCCTCCGGGCTCGTGATCTCCCAGCGGGAGCCGTCGAGCAGCGCGTACAGGTCGTCGAGGGTGTCGAGCATCGAGAGCCCGTACCCGCCGCTGTAGGCGAAGACGCTGTGCTGCACGAAGGAGCCGTCGGCGTGGAAGCCGTCGCCGGACGCCACCGTCCGCAGCGCCGGGTCGATGCCGGCGGCCGCCTCCGCGATCTTCGCCGGCTGCTTCAGAAGCACTGCCCGCCCGGCGATGACCGCCGCCGTCCAGACGCGGTTGGCGCCGGTCCGGGTGACGGTGTCGGCGAAGCGCGTCGAGGCCGACAGGTAGGCCTGCACCTGCGCCGCCGAGAGGTCGGGGTAGAGGAGGGCGGTGATGCTGTTCAGCTCGAGCGGGATGCCGATCTGCTGCTCCCACCAGCGGGAGGTGCCGGTGGTGGAGCGGTTGTAGCGGTTCGCCGAGAGCCAGTCGGCGGTCGTGACGACGTCGCGGAGGAGCGCCGGGTCGCCGGTGAGGGCGGTCCCGGGGGTCTTCAGCGCGGTCGCGAGGACGGTGACCCGCTTGTAGGCGGCCCACACCTCCACCGCCGAGGTGCCCGTGACCAGGTCGGGCCAGGGCTCGCCGCCGTCGGTCTCGAGCGTCGACCAGTAGCCCTCGGCCTCGGCGACGAGGCGGCCCTTCGCCGCGGCGAGGCCGCCGACGCTCGCGCTGCCCGGGATCGTGCCCGTCAGGTCGGCGACGAGGCCGAGGCGCATCGCGTCGTACTCGTCGCCCGCCGAGTCGACGGCGGACGCGGTCGGCGCGGCGGCGAGCGGGAGGATCAGGGCGGTCACCAGCAGGAGCGCCGCAGCGAGCGGGCTCCCGCGCCGGGGCGCGTCGGATCGAGAGGGTCGGTTCGTCTCCGCGCGCGTTCGGCGGAGGGGACGCGGCTGGGTGGGCACGGGCGCTCCTGAGGCGACGCCCACGAGCCTGCGGGCTTCGGGTGCTCGCGGGTCGCCGGGGGAGCGTCGGGTGAAGAATAGGGGTCCGCTCCGTCCGGCGGCAAGGGACGGAGGCGAGGACGGCCGGGATCGGCCACCGCCGACGCTCCCGACCGCGCGATCTGCGACAGCCGTACCCCGTGAGGGGTACAGAGGCGCCGAAGGTCCCCCACCCGTCAGGCGGGGCGATACGGTCGGGGGTGCGTGTGCGCATCGGGGGTACCGGCGCGGCTCGCGGGGGAAGGGGCACAGATGATCGAGGCCGAGCAGGATCCGCGGCTGGTGGCGCTCGAGGCGCTCGAGATGATGGGGTCGGCTCCGGAGGAGCGCTTCGACCGGATCACGCGGATGGCCGAGGAGCTGTTCCGCGTGCCCGTGGCCGAGATCCACTTCCTCGACGACACCACGCTGTTCACGAAGTCCCCGCAGCATCCGGAGGCCGTGCTCGCCTACCCTCGCGCCGGCACCTTCTGCGACGCGACGCTCGAGAAGCGCACCACCTTCGTCGTGCCGGACCTCGGCGCCGACGAGGCGTGGGCCGGGCACGAGCACGTCGCGGGGCACCCGCACGTCCGCTTCTACGCCGGGCGGCCGCTGTCGGTCGAGGGCGACCTGCAGCTGGGCACGCTCTGCCTCATCGACTTCGTGCCCCGGAGCCTCACCCCGGACGAGCGGCAGCTGCTCGAGGAGTTCGGCGAGTGGGTCGAACGGGAGCTGCGCGACACGGCGGAGCGCGACCGCGCCGCCGACATGCAGACGCAGATGGCGCCCTCCTCCCTCCACCACCCCGCCGGCTACGAGCTCTCGGGGCTCTCGCTGCCGCGGTGGACGATCACCGGCGACTTCTACAGCTGGCGCGGCGACGACGAGACGGTCGACCTGACCCTCGTGGACGTGATGGGCAAGGGGACGGCGGCGGCGATCGTGGCCGCCTCGATCCGCTCCGCGTTCCGGGCGCGCCTCGGCGGCGACCCCGACGCGGTCGTCAGCGCGGTGAGCGCGCAGCTGCACGACGACTTCACGGCCACCGAGACCTTCGCGACGCTCTTCCACGGGCGCCTCGACACCGCGTCCGGCCGGATCGACTTCGTCGACGCGGGCCACGGGCTCACCGTCCTCCTCCGCGCCGACGGCTCGTTCCAGCGGCTCGCGGCACTGGGCCTCCCGCTGGGCATCGCGGAGGACGGCGGCTGGATCACCCAGACCGTGGAGCTCGAGGCGGGGGACTCGCTCCTCGCCTTCACCGACGGCGTCCTCGACCTGTACGACGGGACGCTGCAGTCCCTGGCGCGCGCGGTCGACCTCGCCCGCGACTCCGACAGCACCGCCGCGTTCCTGCAGGCGCTGAGGGCGCTCGCCGCCTCCGGCTCGGCGTCCGACGACATCACCGCCCTCGTGCTGACCCGCACGGGCGCCGACCGCTCCGCCGAGAAGGACTCCGCATGACGTTCACGACCGAGACGATCGCCCCCGACATCGCCGTGCTGCGGGGGGAGGGGCGGCTCAACGCGGCCTCGGCTCCGGAGCTGCGCGCGGCCGTCCGCCGGGCGATCGACGAGGGCGGCCCCCGCATCGTCGTCGAGCTCAGCGCGGTGACGTTCATGGACTCCTCCGGCCTCGGCGCCCTGGTCGGCGCCCTCAAGACCGCGCGGCAGGCGGGCGGCGACCTGCGGATCGCGGCGCCCAGCGAGCAGGTCGTGATGGTGCTGCAGCTGTCCAACCTCGACCGGGTGCTCACCCTCTTCGACACGGCCGGCGACGCGTACCGTGACTGAGCGCAGCGTCGGGTTCCGCACGCCCCCGGACGACACCGAGGTCGTCCACGAGCTGCTCGCGGGGCTCTGGAGCGAGCGCCCGGACCTGCCGGCCCGCGACCGCATGGCCGTCGAGACGGCGCTGGTCGAGCTGGTCGACAACGTCATCCAGCACGCGACGTCGACGACGACGATCGTCTGCCGCCTCGTCGTGCGCGTCGAGGGAGACGTGATCCGCGCGGAGCTGATCGACACCGCCGATCCGCCGGACATCGACACAGGGCCACGGGAGATGCCGGACGTCTTCGCGGAGTCGGGCCGCGGGCTCGCCCTCATCCAGGCGCTGACGACCACGTTCGAGCACGAGCGCTCCGAGGGGCGCAACGTCTGGACCCTGACGCGGGCGCTGGACTCCTAGCGACCGGCGCGGGTCAGCGGATCGTGTGCGCGGTGATGACCGCGGCGGCACGCGCCAGGTCGTCCGCCATGCCGTTCAGCCCGGGGGAGGCCTGGAGCACCTCCGCGCTGACGTCGTCGTAGCGCTCGTCCACCTGTGCGAGCAGCTGCTCACCGGAGGCGGTGAGGCGCAGCAGGACGCTCCGGCGGTCCTGCGGGTTGGCGAGCCGGTCGACGTGGCCGGCCGTGGCGAGCCGGTCGAGGAGCGCGGTCACGGCGCCCGTCGAGAGGGAGAGCTCGAGACCCAGCCACTTCGGCGTGAGGTCCGGCGACTCGCCGAGGACCTCGAGCGCCGTGAGCTCCGAGATGCCCACGCCCACGCCCGCGGCGATGCTCGCGCGGAGGTGCCGCTGCGCGTTCTCGAGCAGGCGGAGCGACTGCCGCAGCTGCACGGCGGGCGCGTCCTGATCGACGTCGCGCGGGGTCGGTTTCTCGGTGGTCATTCGTCCTTCTCGGGGTAGGGCTGGGGGTCATCGTACGGGTCGCTCTCGGGGGTTCCGACGTGTCCCCCGGACAGGGGGCTAAAGAACGATTGCAATGTATCTTGGTCATAAAGTAACTTAGCGGTCAATCGAGTTCGGCGGACCACCAGCCGGACCCTCCCCCTTCAGCACCAGCCCGCCCCATCCGATCAGGAGTCCTGCCATGTCGACCCACACCGCCAAGTCCAAGCGCGTCCGCTTCGCTCCCCTCGCCATCGCGACGAGCATCGCCGCCGCCGCCCTGCTCTCCGTCTCGATGTCCGGCACCCTGTCCGGCTTCGTCGCGAGCATCTCCAACACCGGCAACACCGCCGCGTCCGGCTCGCTCGTCATGGAGGAGAAGTCGACCGGCGCCAGCCCGATCACCTGCCTCAGCACCGACGGCGGCTCGATCAGCACCAACACCGCGACCTGCGCGACCATCAACAAGTTCGGCGGATCGACCACGATGGTCCCCGGCCAGACCGTCACCACCGCGATCACGCTGAAGAACACCGGCACCGTCGCCGCCAACACCTTCACGCTGACCCCCGGCGCCACCTGCTCGCAGAGCACCAACGTCGCGGCCGGCGCCTCCGGCTCCGCGACCGACTTCTGCGGCAAGCTCAACGTCGTGATCACCTCCGGCGGGACCACCGTCTTCACCGGCACCGCCGCGACCCTCGCCGGCTCGGCCGTCAAGACCCTCAACACCGCCCCGGTCACCCCCGGCACCTCCACCCCCTTCTCCATCGCCGTGACCCTCGACTCGTCGGCCACCAACGCCTACCAGGGCCTGTCCGCCTCGCTCCCGCTCACCTGGACCTTCGCGAGCTGATCCCCTCCCCACCCGGCCCGGAGCGACCCCGCGCGACGGGCCGGGGGAGGAGCGTCCCGCAGCGCTCCTCCTGCACGCCACCGCAAAACCCCAACCCCACCCCCA
>NZ_PSWM01000026.1:0-55528 GCF_002932795.1 Rathayibacter sp. AY1B5 | reverse complement strand
GCACCCTGCACCGCGGCGCCGATGACGCCGTCTCCGCGTACGCGCGGGCCTGCGCCGTGCTGGTCGACGTCCGCGACCTGGCCGCGATGGGCTCCGGAGCCGCGCTCGTCGGCTACGGCACCGCGGGCGGACACGTCCAGACCCGCCGCCGCCGCCCGGGCGCCACTGCCCCGGCCGCCGCACCCGCCGCCCGCCCGGCGGCACCCGCCCGGCCCTCCTCCGTGCCCGCCGCCGCCGCGCTCCCCGTCATCGCGAAGCCGCCGATCCGCAAGCTCGCGAAGGACCTCGACGTCGACCTCCTCGAGGTGCAGGCCACCGGCCTCGCCGGCGAGGTCACCCGCGACGACGTCATCCGCCACGCCTCCCAGGCCAGCGTCTTCCGCAACATCCAGACCCCCGCCTGGGGCGACGACCGCGAGGAGCGGATCCCCGTGCGCGGCGTCCGCAAGGCGATCGCCGCGGCGATGTCGACGAGCGCGTTCACCGCGCCCCACGTCAGCGTCTTCGTCGACGTCGACGCGACCCGCACCATGGAGTTCGTCAAGCGCCTCAAGAACTCGCCCGACTTCGCCGGCGTCAAGGTCTCGCCGCTGCTCATCATGGCCAAGGCGATCATCTGGGCCGTCCGCCGCAACCCCACGGTCAACTCCGCCTGGACCGACACCGAGATCGTCGTCCGCCACTACGTCAACCTCGGCATCGCCGCGGCCACCCCGCGCGGACTGCTCGTCCCCAACGTCAAGGACGCCCAGTCGATGAGCCTCCTCGAACTGGCCCAGGCTCTCGAGAAGCTCACCCTCGACGCCCGAGACGGCAAGACCACCGCCGCCGACATGCAGAACGGCACCATCACCATCACCAACATCGGCGTCTTCGGGATGGACACGGGCACCCCGATCCTCAACCCCGGCGAAGTCGCGATCATCGCCCTCGGCACGATCAAGCAGAAGCCCTGGGTCGTCGACGGCGAGGTCCGCCCCCGCTTCGTCACCACGGTGGGCGGCTCCTTCGACCACCGCGTCGTCGACGGCGACGTGGTCAGCCGCTTCGTCGCCGACGTCGCCAGCGTGCTGGAGGAACCGGCGCTGCTGCTCGACTGAGCGGGCGGTGCTCGCTTGAGCGGATTCCTCCTTCGTCGTCATCCGCTCCGCGGTCGGCTATCGCAGGTGGTGCGTTCTGTAGAGCGGGTCGCGTAGCGCTACGGCGAATCGCTGTGTTCGATCGAGCGGCCTCCTCCTTCGTCGTCGGCCGCTCCGCGGTCGGCTTGGGGAGGTGGGCGCGTTTCGTGGAGCGGGCCGCGTACCGCTACGCCGAATCGCTGGAACGCGATTCGTCGGTTCGCTCGGCCCTGCGGGCGAGCGTGCGACGGACTGGGCTCGGGCCTGCGGGCGAGCGTGGGGCGGACGGGGCTCGGGCCTGCGGGCGAGCGTGGGGCAGAGGGGGCTCGGCCCTGCGGGCGAGCGTGGGCAGAGGGGGCTCGGGCCTGCGGGCGAGCGGGAGACGGGGCAGGACGTCAGCTGAGAGGGGTGTCCCTGAGCCGTCGAGCGAGGGCGGGTGCTCTCAGCTGAGGTTGTCGCGAGCAGGGTGCCGCCGGGCGAGCGGGGCGGCCGGTCAGCGCGGGGGGACGGCGAAGGAGTGCAGGGCGAGGGCGTCGCTCAGGCGGGCGGCGACGCGGGCGCCGCGGACGCTGGTGCCCTGGGGGTCCAGCGGTGGGCTGACGACGGCGGCGCCGAGGCGGCCGGGAGCGGAGAGGACGAGGGCGCCCGAGACGCTCGACTTGGCGGGGACGCCGACCGCGCGCATCCAGCGGCCCGAGCCGTCGTAGACGCCGCACGTCGCCATGACCGCGACCACATCGCGCGCGACCGAGGCCGGCACGACCCGCGCGCCGGTCCCCGGGTGCACGCCGCCGAACGCGAGCGTGGCGCCCATCGCGGCCAGGTCGCGGACGTCGACCAGCACGGCGCAGGCCCGCGCGTACGCGGAGACGGCGTCATCGGCGCCGCGGTGCAGGGTGCCCTCCGCGCGCATCAGATGCGCGAGGGCGTGGTTCCGGTCGCCGAGCAGGTGCTCGTCGGCGGCGACGCTCTCGTCGACGGAGAGCCGGCGGCCGGCGAAGGCGGAGAGGCCGCGGAGGATCCGCTCGCTCCGGCCGTCGGCGTCGCCCCCGTCGACCAGGGCGGCGGTCAGCAGCGCTCCGGCGTTCACCATCGGGTTCGGCGGGCGCCCGGTGCCGCTCTCGAGCTTGAGGGCGTCGAAGGCCTCGCCGGTGGGCTCGATGCCGACGCGATCGAGCGCGTCGCCACCGGTGTCGAGCAGGGCGAGCGCGAACAGGAACGGCTTCACGGCCGACTGGATGCTGAACTCCGCCTCCGCGTCGGCGCTCGCGCGGACGGAGCCGTCGGGCAGGACGAGCGCGATCCCGCAGAGACGGGGATCGGCGTCCGCGAGCGCGGGGATGCTGTCGTCGATCTCGCCCCCGTCGTCCGGCAGCACCTCCCGGCGCAGCGCCTCGAGGTCGTAGGCCAGGGGATCGGGGAGCGGGCTCATCCGTCCACTCTGTCAGGGCGGGGAGCCCGTCGCGTCCGGGGCCTCAGGAGAGCCCGAACTCCGCGTCCAGCGCGTCCAGCTCCGCGGCGAACGACGCGCGCAGACTCTCCTTCTCGTCGGCGGGCAGCCAGGAGGCCTCCGCCCCGGTGAGCGCCATCGCGCGCAGCTGCGCGGCGGTCGCGCCGATCGGGCCGGCGGCGAGACGGTACTCGTCCGCGAGCGTGGTCGGGAACATCCCGGGATCGTCGGAGCACGGCACGACCCGCAGCCCTGCGTCGAGCATCGCCCGGATGGATGCGCGCCGCCAGGGCCGCCACGAGCGGCGCGAGGTCGTCGAGGCGACGGTGAACACCACGCCCTGCTCGCGGACGCGCTCGACGACGGCGGGGTCCTCGAGGACGAAGTAGCCGTGGTCGATCCGGTCGCAGCCCAGCAGGTCGAGGCAGGTCGTCGTGTTGGCGGCGGTCGGGGCGTGCTCGGAGGAGTGGGCGGTCCGGCCCAGGCCGGCCTCCCCGGCGAGGCGGTAGGCGTCGGCGAAGCGCTCGGGCGGACCGGCCGTCTCGAGGTTGTCGAGCCCGATCCCCGCCACGTACTCGTGGGGGTGGCGGACGACCTCGCGGACCAGCTCGAGCGCCTCCTCACCGCTGCGGCTGCGGTCGATGCCGGCGATCATCCGCCCCGTCATGCCGAAGTCGCGCTCGGCCGTCCGGATGCCCTCGGCGTACGCCTCGACGCTGCCGCGGTAGCCGAGCCCGGCGAGGTGCTCCGGGACGCCGTCGAAGAACAGCTCGAGGTGGCGGGTGCCGCTCGTGCGGTGGGCGTCCTCGAACGCCTCGTGCACGATCCGGGTCAGGTCCTCGGGGGTGCGCAGCAGCTGCACCACCCAGTTCGAGACCTGGAAGAGCGAGTACGACACCGCGGGCTCGTCGGCGGAGCGGCCCTGGGGCACCGGGATCACGGTGTCGCGGTAGAGCGCCGGGTCCGGGGGCAGCGAGTTGATGTCGGCGAAGATCCGCTCCGGCTCGGCAGGCAGGGCGAGGCCCTCGCGGCGGGCGAGCTCGGCGAAGGTCGCGGGCCGCACGGTGCCGATGAGGTGGCAGTGCAGGTCGGCCTTCGGGATCCGGCGGATCCACTCGTCGGGCACGGCGGCGGTGGGGGTGGTGCTCATGGCGGTCTCCGGAGGTGCGGGATCGGACGGTCGGGACCCCGTGCGCGGGCGTCGCGCACGGGGCGGGCCGCTACTGGGCGGTGACCTCGCGGGCGAAGCGGTCGACCCACTCCGAGCGGGTGGGGACGAGCTCGGCGGGGTCGAGGGTGGAGTAGCCGGCGGCGGTCGGGTCGGCCGCGATGTCGCCGACGACGGCCGTGATGGTGTCGGGCACCTCGGCGGAGAGGTTCACGGGCAGGTCGCCGACGATCGCGGCGGAGGAGGTCTGCGCCTCGACCGAGAGCAGGTAGTCGATGAACTGCTCGGCGGCGTCGACGTTCGCGGCTCCGGTCGGGATCATCGCGCGGTTGGTCGCCATGTAGCGGCCGGTCGCGGGCGGGGTCCACCCGATCGGCTCGCCGGAGGCCACCAGGTCGGTGGCGAAGCCGCTGAGGGCGTCGGCGGCGACGATCTCGCCCTGCGTGAGCAGGTTCGTGACCTCGGTGGAGGAGCTGTAGAACTGCAGCACTCCGGGGGCCCAGTCGGCGAGGGTGCTGAGGGCCGCGTCGATGTCGTACGGGCCGGAGCCCTCGGTCGCGGCGACTCCGCTGACCATCAGCTGACCCGCGGTGACGGAGATGTCGGGCAGCGCGACCTTCCCGGCGTTCGCGGGGTCGGAGTAGACCGACCACTGCGCCGCCTGGTCGGCGCTGAGGGCGTCGGTCGAGTAGAGCGTGCCGTTGAGCTGGTAGCTGTAGGCGGGGCCGAGGTAGGACTCCTCGGTGGCGAAGGCGGCGACGTCGGCGAGAGCGGGCACCGAGGCCGCGTCGACCTGCTGGAACAGGTCGTCCTTCTGCCCGAGCGCGGCGTAGTAGTCGCTGAGGAGCATCACGTCGACGCCGGGGTCGTCCCCGCCGGCCAGCTGGAGCTGCGAGAGGCGGTCGGAGTTGGAGCCGGTCTCGACCTCGACCTCGATGCCGGTGGCCTCGGTGAACGGGTCGATCACGGCCTCCTGGAACTCCTCCACGCCGAAGGGGAAGGTGCTGACCACGAGAGACTGCGCGTCCGATTCGTCGGAGGAGCCGGAGCCGGAGCAGCCGGCCAGGGCGAGGGCGCCGATGACGGCCCCCGCGGTGAGGGCGAGCGTGCGCCGGGCGGTGGTGCGGGACATGGCGGGTCCTTTCGAGGGGCGGTGCGGAGGCGGCCGCGGTGGAGGAGGAGAGCGGTGCGGTGCAGGAGGGAGCAGGCGGTGCGGGGCGGGAGGTGCGGGTCGGGAGGTGCGAGCGGCGGGAGGACCGCGGCGGATCAGGCCGGGACGTCGGCGGCGAGCGGCACCAGCCGCGCGGCCGGCGCCGAGACCACGACGGCGTCGCCGGGGGAGAGCGCGGCCGATCCGTCGGCCCGGACGTCCGACACCAGGCGCACCGGGGCGCCGGAGGGGTCGGACGCGGCCACGGTGACCAGCACGTCGACGCCGCGGTAGGCGACGTCGACGACCACGCCGTCGAGCGCGAGCCCGGGCGAGGCGGGGGCCGCCGCCGACACCGCGAGGTGCTCGGGCCGGACCGTCGCGAGCGACCCGTCCGCGAGGACGAGGAAGTTCTCGTAGCCGAGGAAGTCGGCGACGAAGCGGTTCGCGGGGGAGCCGAAGACGGCGCTCGGGGCGCCCTGCTGCATGATCCGCCCGGCGCGCATCAGGACCATCTCGTCGCTCATCTCGAGCGCCTCGTCCTGGTCGTGGGTGACGAGCACCACGGTCAGCCCGGTCTCTGCCTGGATGCGGCGGATCTCGGAGCGCATCTGCACGCGCAGCCGGGCGTCGAGGTTCGACAGCGGCTCGTCGAGCAGGAGCAGCCGCGGCCGGATCGCGATGGCCCGGGCGAGCGCGACCCGCTGCTGCTGGCCGCCGGAGAGCTTCCGCGGCCGGCTGGCGGCGAGGTGCGCCAGGCCCACCATCTCGAGGCTCTCCACGACCCGGGCCTGCCGCTCCGCCCGCCCGACTCCGCGCAGCTTCAGTCCGTAGCCGACGTTCTCGGCGACGCTGAGGTGCGGGAAGAGCGCGTACGACTGGAACACCATGCCGAGCCCGCGCTTCTCCGGGGGCAGCTTCGTGCTGTCCAGGCCGTCGATGAGGATGCGGCCGGAGCTGGGGGTCGAGTAGCCCGCGAGCATCCGGAGCGAGGTGGTCTTGCCGCAGCCGCTGGGGCCGAGCAGGGTGGTCAGCCGCCCCGCGGGGATCGCGAGATCGATGCGGTCGACGGCGGTGAAGTCCCCGAAGACCTGGCTGACGGTGACGAATTCCGCTGCGGCGCTCATCGGTTGATGCCTCCGAAGATCTGGGCGAAGCCGACGCTGCGCTCGGCGAGGAACGCGATGACGACGGTCGCCGCGAGGATGAGGGTGGAGGTGGCCGCGACCATCGGGTCGTAGCTCTGCTGCACGTAGTCGAGCATCGTGACGGGCAGGGTCCTGGCGTCGCGGCTCTGCAGCAGGAGCGACAGGGGGACGTTGTTGAAGGACGTCACGAAGCCGAGCAGGGCGGCCGAGAAGACGCCGGGGCGCAGGATCGGCAGCGTGATCGTGAAGAAGGTGCGCAGCGGTCCGGCGCCGAGTCCACGGGCGGCCTCCTCCAGCGCCGGGTCGCTGGTGGCGAGCGAGGCGCCGGTGACGCGCACCGCGTAGGGGAGCAGGAGCGCGGTGTGGCCGACGAGGAGCACGGCCGCGTTGTCGACCTTGAGCGTCACGACGAGCTGCTGGAACAGGGCCAGCCCGACGACGAGCTCGGGCACGATCAGCGGCGAGAGGAAGAGCCCCTCGACGATCCCCTTTCCCGGGATGCGCCCGCGGTAGACGGCGAGGGTGGCCGGGATCCCGAGCAGGAGCGCGATCGCCGTCGAGAGGACGGCGAGCTGAGCGCTGGTGGCGAGCGACTCGAGGAACGGGTCGTACGAGAGCGCCTCGCCGAACCAGCGGAACGAGAAGCCCTCCGGCGGGAAGCGCAGCGTGGATCCGGCCGTGAACGCCGTGGCGACCACGAACAGGATCGGCACGATCATGATCACGTAGCCGGCGACGGCCAGGGTCGCGGCGACGGGGCGGCGGGTCCTCACGAGACGGCCCCCCGGCGGGCGACGAGCGAGGAGAGCCCGGAGACGAGGAAGACCAGGATCGTCATCACGATCGCCGTGGCCGACGCGCCCGCCCAGTCGATCGTCACGCTCGAGTACGAGAACAGCTGGGTGCTCAGCATCCGCTGCGAGGACCCGCCGAGCAGGTACGGGGTCGTGTAAGCGGTCACGGAGCCCGCGAAGACGAGTGTCGCCGCGACGACGACGCCGGGGAGCGAGAGCGGCACCACGACGTCCCAGAAGGTCCGGGTCGGGCTCGCCCCGAGGCCGCGGGCGGCGTCGTCGAGCCCGGCGTCCACCTGCGAGACGGCGGAGTAGCAGGAGATGATCGCGAGCGGGAGGAACAGCTGCGTGAGGCCGAGCACGATCGCCAGCTCGGTGTAGAGCAGCTGAGGCGCCTCGTCGACCAGGCCGGTGGCGACGAGGAGCTGCCCGATCGCGCCGTTCGAGCCGAGGACCACGAGCCAGCCGAAGGTGCGCACCACGTTGCTGAGCAGCAGCGGGAAGATCGCGAGGGCCAGCAGCACGCCCGCCCAGCGGGAAGTGGAGCGGGCCAGCAGGTAGGCGATCGGGAAGCCGAGGACGACGCAGATCAGCGTGACGACGAGGCCGATGCCGACGGTGCGGCCGATGATCCGCAGCTCGTACGGGTCGGTCAGCATCTGGCCGACTCGCGCGATCACGTCCGCGGCCGTGGCGCCGGGCGGTGCGAACAGCATGACGAGCGACGGGACCACGAAGAACAGCAGCAGGAACCCGAGTCCCGGCAGGAGCAGGAGGGGAGCGGATCGTGTCCTCACGGGTGGCTCCTTCCGAGGCGAGCGGTGGCCGGCTGCGGATGTAACCGGTTGCATCGACCCTACGGGTGGGGCGGTACCCGGTCTGCGTCGCCCGTGTAAATTCCGTGTTTCGGAATCCGGCACTGCTTCGCACCGCCGGTGCGACCGGTTGCAGGCGCGCCCCTATGATCGCGGGAGGACCGCAGGGAGGAGCCGGATGGCCACGCTCGCCGACGTCGCCGCCCTCGCCGGCGTCTCGAAGGCCACCGCCTCGCGCACGCTCTCGCGCCCGGAGGTCGTCTCGCCCGAGACGGCCGCCCGCGTGCTGACCGCGGCGGCCAAGCTCGGCTTCATCCCGAACTCCGCCGCGCGCCAGCTCGCCCGCGGCCGCACCGGCGTCGTGGCGCTGGTCGTCCCCACGCTCGACAACGCCTTCTTCACCCCGATCATCGGAGGGGCGCAGCGCCGCGCCGACGAGGACGGCCTGCAGCTGACCGTCGCCGTGCACCCGCTCGAGGCCGTGCGCGAGCTCGGCGCGTTCGACCGGCTCTCGAGGCAGGTCGACGGCTTCATCGTCGTCGCTCCCCGCGGCGGGGACGAGCTGCTGCTGGCGGCCGGGTCGCACAAGCCGACCGTGCTGGTGGACCGCGAGGTCGACGGTCTCGCCTCCGTCGTCGCCGACACGGCCGCCGCGTTCGGGTCGCTGGTGGCGCGCTTCGCCGCCGACGGGCACGAGCGCGTGCTCTACCTCGGCGGGCCGGAGGGCTCGTGGCAGGACAGGCAGCGCACCGCGGCCGTGCACGAGGCGGCGGCGAGCGGAGGAGCGGAGCTCACGGTGCTCGGTCCGTTCCCGGCCACCTTCGCGGCCGGCGTCTCGGCCGCGGCCGCGGTGCGCGAGTCCGGAGCGACGGCGGTCGTGCCCTACGCGACCGCGCTCGGGCTCGGGGTGCAGTACGCGCTGCTGGCCTCCGGCGGTCTCCCGGAGCGGCTCGTGGTGAGCTCGGAGCGGTCGATCGTCGACGCGCTCGGGCTGGTGGGGGTGCCGGCGGTGGACGTGGACGGCGAGCAGCTGGGCCGGGCGGCCGCGGAGCTGCTCATCGAGCGCCTCGCCCGTCGTGACGCCCCTCCCGAGCGCCGCCGCCTGCCGGTGCCCGTGCAGTGGCCCGCGGGCTGAGCCGGGACGGTTCTCGACCGGCCCCGCAGGACCGCGCGGCTCCGGGAAGCCGGGCGCGGTCCCGCGGGTCGGACGCCGCTACGCCGTGAGCGCGACCGCCGTCCACGAGACGGGCGGGAGGGTCAGCGTCAGCACGCCGTCCTCGAGCGACGCCGGGGCCTCGCGCAGGCGCACGCGGTCCTGGTCGTCGCGGGTGTTCTTGGCGTAGGGGTCCTCGTCGAACAGGGCCACCGCCTCCGCGACGCTCGAGACTCCGAGGCCGCTGACGTCGACGGTGACCTCGATCGGCTCCGTCTGCGAGCGGTTCACCAGGAAGACGGCCGCGCGGCCCTCGTCGACGGTGGCGACGGAATCGATGAGCGGAGCGTCGCCGTGGCGGGCGGTCGAGTAGGTCCCCGCGTCGATCCGGGGGCGCAGCACCGAACCGGAGGCCAGGCGCGCCGTGGTCGAGAACGGGAAGAACGTGGTCTGGCGCCACGCGGCTCCGCCCGGCTCGGTCATGATCGGCGCGATCACGTTGACGAGCTGCGCGAGGGAGGCGGAGGTGACCCGGTCGGAGTTCTTCAGCAGCGTGATCATCAGGTTGCCGAGGACGACGGCGTCGGCGACGGAGTAGACGTCCTCGAGCAGGCGAGGGGCGTAGGCCCACTCGCGGGTGCTCTGGTCGCCCTCCGCGTCGGCCTTCTCCTTGGCCTGCCACTCCTCGAGGTACCAGACGTTCCACTCGTCGAAGGAGAGCTTGATGTCCTTCGTCTTCTTGAGCTTGAACTTCACGTGGTCCACGGTCGCCGCGACCGTGGCGATGAAGTACTCCATGTCGAGGGAGGAGGCGAGGAAGGAGCCGAGGTCGCCGTCGTACTCCTGGTAGTAGGCGTGGCACGAGACGTACTCGACGTCGTCGTACGCGTGCTCGAGGACCACGCGCTCCCACTCGCCGAAGGTCGGCATCGACGAGCTCGACGAGCCGCAGACGACCAGCTCGAGCGAGGGGTCCGCGATCTTGAGGGCCTTGGCGGTGCGGGAGGCGAGCTTGCCGTAGTCGTCGGCGCTCATGTGGCCGACCTGCCAGGGGCCGTCCATCTCGTTCCCGAGGCACCACATCCGGATGTCGTAGGGCTCGGTCCCGCCGTTGGCGATGCGCTGGTCGGCGAGAGCGGTGCCGGCCGGGCCGTTCGCGTACTCGAGGACGTCGAGAGCCTCGAGGACGCCGCGGGTGCCGAGGTTGACGGCGTACATGATCTCGCTGCCGGTCAGCTCCGCCCACTTGGCGAAGTCGTCGAGCCCGACCTCGTTGGTCTCGAGCGAGTGCCAGGCCAGGTCGCGGCGGCGGGGGCGCTCGGAGCGCGGGCCCACGCCGTCCTCCCAGCGGTAGCCCGAGACGAAGTTGCCGCCGGGGTAGCGGATCGTCGTGGTGCCGAGCTCCTTGACCAGCTCGACCACGTCGAGGCGGAAGCCGTCCTCGTTCGAGGCGGGGTGGCCGGGCTCGTAGATGCCGTCGTACACGCAGCGGCCGAGGTGCTCGACGAACGAGCCGAAGAGGCGCGGAGTGACGGGGGCGACGACCGCGGCGGGGTCGAGGCTGATGCGCGCGGTGGCGGCGGGGGCGTCGGTCATGAGGGCCTTTCGGGCTTCGGGCTCCCGCAGCGGGCTCGGCGGCGAGCAAGTCTTTCTAACGTTGTACACGATGGTCCGCCCCGCCTCCGCTGCTGTCAAGAGCGGCACGGACCCCGCCGGCCTGGCCGCTCGCCGCTGCCGAGGGCGGAAGACCTCCTCACCTGTCGCGCCTCCCCGCCACTGCTCAGCGCACCTGTGCTCGACTGGGCGGGTGCCCTCCTCCGATGCCGTCATCGACGCCTGCTCCGAGCTCGCCGACCGCGCCGACGCCCTCGCGGCCGCCCATCCCCGCCCGCGCGCGTTCCTCGCGGCCGTCGCGAAGGAGGTCGCCGGCATCCGCAGCGCCCCGCTCGGCGCCCTCGACCTGGCGCACGGCGGCCGCAACCGGATCCGCGGCAAGGGCTTCCGCGGCCCCTACGACGACGGCACCCGCGGCCAGGCCCGGCACTTCGCCGGTGTCGCGGGCGCCACGCTCTACCTCGGCGGCCCGCTCGCGCACCTGTTCCTCCGCACCATCGGCGGCGACGTCCGCGGCTCGGCCGACGACCGGCTGACGACGCGGGCCGTGGAGTGGAGCAGGCTCCTCCGCCGAGGCGAGCTGGCCGTCGCGGACGCGGGGGCGTGGATCCGCCGCGAGATCTGCAGCAGCGGGAGCTGCGCCTAGCCTCTGGTCGACTCTCGGGCGACCACGGTGAACGCCGCCTCGTGCAGGGTCCCGGGGCCGGTGCGGGTGCCCTCGATCCGGGCCTGCAGGACCTCGACCGCGGTCCGCGCGATCTCGTCGCGCCCCGAGTCCACGCTGGAGAGGCTGGGGGAGGAGTAGCGCGCCTCGTCGATGTCGTCGAAGCCGATCACCGCCACCTCCTCGGGCACGCGGACCCCCGCCTCCTGAAGCGCCCGGACCGCGCCGAGCGCGAGGGTGTCGTTGAGCGCGAACACGGCGTCGAAGTCGAGGCCGGAGGCGAGCACGCGACGCATCGCCTCCGCGCCGCCGGAGCGCCGCCACGGACCCGAGACCCCGATCAGCCGCTCGTCGTAGGCGATGCCGGCCTCGGCGAGGGCGGCGCGGTAGCCCTCGAGACGGAGCGACGCCGAGCTGACCGCGGCGTCGGGGTGGGTCCCGAGTGCGAGGATCCGGCGCCGGCCGGAGGCGAGCAGGTGGGCGGTGGCCGCGTGCGCCGCGGCGGTGTTCTGCATGGTGACGTGGTCGACCAGCCCGGTGAAGATCCGCTCGCCGAGCAGCACCAGGGGGAAGCCGACCGAGAGCGCGTCCGCGTCGCCGAGGCCCAGCGGACTGAAGAGCAGGCCGTCGGTGAGCTGCCGGCGCTCGCTCGCCAGCACGCTGCGCTCGCGCTCGGGGTCGCCACCGGTCTGCTCGATCAGCACCGTCAGCCCGCGCTCGTCGGCGGCGCGCATCACGCTGTCGGCGAGCTCGGCGAAGTAGGGGAGGCTCAGCTCGGGCAGGGCGAGGCCGATCACGCCGGTGCGGCCGCGGCGCAGGCTCCGCGCCGCGAGGTTGGGGCGGTAGCCCAGCTGGGCGATGGCCGCCTGCACGCGCGAGCGGGTGGCGGGGCGCACGTGCGGGTAGTCGTTGATCACGTTCGAGACGGTCTTGATCGAGACGTCGGCGGCGCGGGCGACGTCGTGCAGCGTGACGGCCACGGTCCTCCCTCCGCTCGGCCCTCACGCTACCCCGGGGCTCCGCTCCGGCCTGTCGCGGACCGACGCCGCGGCGGCGTGCGGGCGGGGCGCGCCGCCGGAGCGGGACGCGCCCCGCGGCCGATCAGGTGTACCAGCTGGGCTCGGGGACGGTGTCGAGCAGAGCGAAGACGCCGACCTCGCGGCGCTTGTAGGGCAGCGGATCGTGCAGGGAGTGCGTGCGGAGGTTCCGCCAGTAGAGGTCGAGTCCGACCGAGCTCGCGGAGGCGCGGGCGCCGGTCAGCTCGAAGACGCGGGTCGCCGTCGCGAGGCCGTCCTCCACGATCCGCGCCTTGGCCGCGGCGATCCGCACGGCGATCTCGCCGCGGCGCCGGGGGGTCAGCTCCTCGCGCGGAGCGTGCAGCGCGGCCGAGAGCGCGGCCCCCGTCGCGTCGATCAGCGCCTCGTCGGCCCAGAGCCGGGACTGCAGGTCGCCGTATCCCTCGAGCACGTACCACTCGTCCCCGGCGCGCTCCTTGTCGTCGCCGCCGTACGGCCAGGCCCGGGTGCGCTCGCGCGTGTACTGCGCCGCGCGCTCGAGCGCTCCCTGCGCGATGCCGAGGTAGAACTCGGCGAAGATCTGCTGGATGACGGGCACGTTGAGGGTGTTGTAGACGAGCGGACGGTAGACCTTGTCGACGAAGCCGGCCGCCGCCGCCCACGGCACGCGGACGCCGCGGATCTCGACGGAGCCGGACTCGGTGAGCCGCTGGCCGAGGCTGTCCCAGTCGCGCCCGAAGACGATCCCCTCCTGATCGGTGGGCACGATCGCGAAGAGGCGGGTGTCCGTCCCCTCGAGCACCCCCTCGAGCACGGTCAGGTCGCTGACCACGCCGCCCGTCGAGAACGACTTCCGGCCGGTGAAGACCAGCTCGTCGCCCTCCTCCCGCACGGTGAGGTCGGAGTCGCGCGGGTTCACCGCACCTCCGTAGAGGAGGTCCCCCTCGGTCGCGAGCCGCTCGACCGCGATGATCTGCTCGGGGGTCCCCACGAGGCGCGCCGCCCAGGCCCAGAGGTAGTGGTAGCCGAGGAGCTGGCCGATCGAGCCGTCGCCGCGCGCGACGGTGCGGACGACGCGGAGGGCGGTGGTCCACTCCTGGGCGCCGCCTCCGTGCTCGGCGGGCCCGAGCAGCGTGACGAGGCCTGCCGCCTTGAGCAGGGCGACCTCGGCGAAGGGGGCGGCGCCGGCGCGGTCGCGCTCCAGGGCGTCGGTCGCGAGCACGGCGGAGACCTCCTCGGCGCGGGCGAGCCAGGCGTCGGGGGAGTCGGGCCGGGGGGCGGCCGACCAGCGCTCGGCGGCGGAGCCGATCGTCGCGGCGCCGGTCTCGGTGGTCGTCGGTGCGGTGGTGGTCACGGTGTCCTCGTCTCGTCGGGGGCGGTGTGCAGCGACTGTGCCAGGGGCGAGGGGCCCGGAGCGAGGCGCGTGTCGCCGCGTGTCCGCGTGTGTCGGCGGATGACCGGCGGGCGCCTCCGCACGATTTTGACAATCGTTATCAATAGCGGTTAGCGTGGGAGCACCCGCCCGGCCCCTGACCCAGATCGGCACACCGTGAAGACCCGCCTCCTCGCCATCACCGCCCTCCTCGGCGGCACCGCGCTCGCCCTGAGCGGCTGCTCCGGAGCGGGCAGCGCCTCCGACAGCTCCTCCGCCGCCGCCGCGGGCGGGCCCGTGAAGGTCGTCGCGTCGACGAACGTCTACGGCGACCTCGTCTCGAGCATCGGCGGCGACCTGGTCGAGGTGACCAGCATCATCGACAGCCCGGACAAGGACCCGCACGAGTACGAGGCCACCGCCCGCGACCAGCTCGCGGTGTCCGGCGCGACCCTCGTGATCGAGAACGGCGGCGGCTACGACCACTTCCTCGACACCATGATCAGCGCGGCCGGCACCGAGGCCCCCGTCATCACCGCCACCGTGATCGCCGGCCTGGAGGACGTCCACGACCACGCGGAGGAGGAGTCGGAGGGCGAGCACGAGCACGCGGAGTTCAACGAGCACGTCTGGTACGACCTCTCGGCGATGAAGGAGGTCGCGGAACGGATCGGCGACGAGCTCGCCGCGCTCGACCCCGACAACGCCTCCGCCTACTCCGCCAACCTCGCCACGCTCGACGAGGGGCTCGACGCCCTGATCGCCCGCGAGAGCGAGCTCAAGGGCACGCTCTCCGGCCGGTCCATCGCGATCACCGAGCCCGTCCCGCTGTACATGACCGACGCGCTCGGCCTGACCGACGCGACTCCGGAGGCCTTCAGCGAGGCGGTCGAGGAGGGCACCGACGTCCCCGCGACAACGCTGAAGGAGACGCTGGCGCTGTTCTCCGGCGAGGCCGTCGACGCGCTGATCTACAACGAGCAGACCGAGGGAGCGCAGACGGACGCGGTGCTCGACGCCGCGAAGGCCGCCGGGATCCCGGCCGTCCCCGTCACCGAGACGCTGCCCGAGGGCGACGACTACACCGGCTGGATGACCGCCAACCTCGACGCGATCCAGGGAGCCCTCTCCCAGTGAGCACCGACTCCCCGACCCGGCCCGCCTCCTCGGAGGCGGGCCCTTCGGCGTCCGTCCTGCGGCTGCGCGGCGCCGGACTCCGCTTCGGCGACCGCGAGCTGTGGAGCGGCGTCGACCTCGACGTGCGCGCCGGCGAGTTCGTCGCGGTGCTCGGCGCGAACGGCTCCGGCAAGACGAGCCTCCTGCGCGCGGTGCTCGGCCAGCAGCAGCTGAGCGCGGGGGAGCTGCAGGTCCTCGGCGAGCCCGTGCACCGCGGCAACCGGCGCATCGGCTACATCCCGCAGCAGAAGCTCGCCGACGAGGGCACGCCGCTGCGCGCCCGCGATCTGCTCGGGCTCGGGATCGACGGGCACCGGTTCGGCCTGCCCCTGCCCTCCCGCTCCCGGCGGGCCGCCGTCGACGCGCTGCTCGAGGCCGTCGGCGCCACCGCCTTCGCCGACGCCCCCATCGGCAGCCTGTCCGGAGGCGAGCAGCAGCGCGTCCGCGTCGGCCAGGCGCTCGCGGGCGACCCGGCGCTCCTGCTCTGCGACGAGCCCCTGATCGCGCTCGACCTCGCCCACCAGCGGGCGGTCAGTGAGCTGATCGACCGGCACCGCCGCGAGCGGAACCTCGGCGTCCTCTTCGTCACGCACGACGTGAATCCGGTGCTCGGCATGGTGGACCGCGTGCTCTACCTCGCCGGCGGCCGGTTCCGGATCGGCACGCCCGACGAGGTCCTGCGGTCGGAGGTGCTCAGCGAGCTCTACGACGCACCGGTCGACGTGATCCGCGCCCGGGGCCGGGTCATCGTGGTCGGCGCCCCCGACCACTCGCACGTGCACGAGCACGAGGAGGGGCAGTCGTGACGGACGTCTGGTCGCAGATCTTCGACTTCTCGGACTACGGGGCGCTGCTGGCGCTGCTGATGAACTCGGTGATCGCCGGCGCGGTCCTCGGAGTGGTCGGCGGGCTGATCGGCGTCTTCGTGATGTCGCGCGACATGGCGTTCGCGGTCCACGGGATCAGCGAGCTCTCGTTCGCCGGGGCCTCCGCGGGGCTGCTGCTGGGCGTCGGGGTCGTCGAGGGCTCGATCGTCGGCTCGCTGATCGCGGCCGTCCTCATCGGGGTCCTCGGCTCGCGCGCCCGCGACCGCAACTCGATCATCGCGGTGCTGATGCCGTTCGGGCTCGGCATCGGCATCCTCTGCCTGGCCCTCTACCCGGGGCGCAGCGCGAACAAGTTCGGCCTGCTCACCGGGCAGATCGTCGCGGTCGACGACCCGCAGCTCGGGTGGCTGATCGGCATCTCGGTGGTCGTCCTCGTCGGGCTCGCGCTGATCTGGCGCCCCCTCACCTTCGCGAGCGTCGACGCCGACGTGGCGGCCGCCCGCGGCATCCCCACCCGGGCGCTGTCGATCGCGTTCATGCTCCTGCTCGGCCTGGCGGTCGCCGTCTCGGTGCAGATCGTCGGCTCGCTGCTCGTGCTCGCGATCCTGGTGACGCCGGCGGCCGCGGCGCTGCGCCTCTCCGCCTCACCGGTGGTCGTGCCGCTGCTGAGCGTGCTCTTCGCCGTCGGCGCCCTCGTGGGCGGCATCCTGCTCGCGCTGGGCGGATCGATCCCCATCAGTCCGTACGTGACGACGATCTCGTTCGCGATCTACGCGGTCTGCCGGATCATCGGCCGCAACGGCGTCCGGCGCTCCCGGCTCGCCGTCGGCGGGGGGCGGTAGCGTGGCCCGGGTCGTGCGGAGTGGAGGGGGTCCTGTGGTCAAGCGCAACACGTGGCAGCGCGAGGCGGTGCGCGAGGCCCTCGGGCGCCGCGAGGACTTCGTCAGCGCCCAGGGCCTGCACAGCGCGCTGCACGCCTCCGGCTCGCCGATCGGGCTCGCGACCGTGTACCGCGCTCTCTCCGACCTGGCCGTGGAGGGCGAGGCCGATTCGCTGCAGTCGCCCGAGGGCGAGAGCCTCTACCGCGCCTGCACGCCGGGGACGCACCACCACCACCTGATCTGCCGCCGCTGCGGGCTGACGGTCGAGATCGCGGCCGACGAGGTCGAGGAGTGGGCGCGCTCGGTCGCGTCGCAGAACGGCTTCACGGACGCCCACCACGTCGTCGACGTCTTCGGGCTCTGCGCGGCCTGCACCGCGGAGCTCGCCGAGGCCTGAGGCCGGTCGGAGCGGGGGCCCGCCCGAGGGAGCCCCTCGATCCGCGGGCGGCTCAGGCCGGGAGGAACACGCCGATCGACCGGTCCTTCACCACGGAGCCGGCCGGCATCACCCGCCCGCTCATGGCGAGGTAGACGCCCGGCGGCAGCAGCTGCACGGCCGCCACCGCGGTGCCGAGGTTGAAGGCGGCGTCGCTGTCGAGCATGCGAGCGGGCTGCATCGCGCCGGTGAGGACGACCACCCGATCGCGGACGACGCCGAGGGCCTCGGCCGTCGCGGTCATCGTGTCGGTGCCGTGGGTGAGGACGATCCGGTCCTCCTCGGCGGCGAGCACCCGCTCGCGGATCAGGGCGCGATCGGCGTCGTCGAGCTCGAGGCTGTCCTTGGCGAGGACCTCCTCGATGCGGAACTCGAGCGTGGTGAGCACCGGGGCGAGCAGGCGCGGCACCATCGGGGAGCCGATCTCGAGCTCGCCCGCGAGCGAGTACTCCTTGTCGACGGTGCCACCGGTGGTGAGGACGAGGATGCGGTCAGTCACGCGATCAGACTAGGCGCCGCCTCCGACACCGGCACGTTCGTGCGCAGTGGCCGCGCCACCCGGCGGCGGCGGCTCGCATCCGGAACGATGGAGCGCATGACCTCCTCCTCCCCGTCCCTCCTCCGCACCGGCGCCAAGGTGCTCCTCGGCTCCCCCCCTCCTCTTCGCGGGGGTGAGCCACCTCACCCGCAAGCGGGAGGAGTTCCAGGCGCAGGTGCCCGAGTGGGTGCCGCTGGACAAGGACGCGGTCGTGCTCGCCTCGGGCGTGGTCGAGATCGGGCTGGGCGCCTCGCTGGTGCTCGCGCGCCGCCGGGCGCCGCTGGTCGGAGCCGCGGCCGCCGCCTTCTTCACCGCGATCTTCCCCGGCAACGTCTCGCAGTGGGTGACGCGCACGAGCGCCTTCGGACTCGACACCGACCGCAAGCGGACCGTGCGCCTCGCGTTCCAGCCGCTGCTGGTGGCGTGGGCGCTCTGGTCGACCCGGCGTCCGCGGGGCTGATCCCGCTCGGCTGACGACGCGGCACCGGCCCGAGCACCTGCCGCCCGCCGCGGAGGACTCCCCTCAGCCGCCGTCGTGCTGCGCCTCGGCCAGCAGCGGCGCGAGCAGCTCCTCGATCCGACGCCGGGCCCCCTCGGCGTCGCCCGCGGCGATCGCCTCGACCAGCTCGGCGTGCTGCCGGGCGTGCGGGTCCTCCTCGCCGACGACGTCCTCCTCCAGCACCGACTCGAACATGCCGGTGAGGCCGTCGTAGAGCTCGACGAACAGGTCGTTGTGGGTCGCGACGACCACCGCGCGGTGGAGCGCCGTGTCCGCGGCGATCCGCTCGGCGAGCTCCGGCGCCTCCCACGATCGCGCGCGCCGGGCCAGCAGGGCGCGGAGGGCGGTGACGTCCTCGTCGGTCCGGCGCTCGGCCGCCAGCGCGGCCGTCGCTCCGTCGATCGCGAACCGCAGCTCGAGGCCCTCCCGTCGGGCGGCGCTGGGGATGCGGCGGCGCAGCGACTCGGCGAGCTGCGAGCGCGCGGTGACGAAGGTTCCGCGGCCCTGCTCCCGCCGCACGAGGCCCGCCTGCACGAGGGCCTGGACGGCCTCGCGGACGGAGTTGCGGCCGGCGCCGGTCCAGCGGGCGAGCTCGGCCTCCACCGGGATCCGCTCGCCGACGGCCCAGCGGCCGGAGCGGATCTCCTCGTGGAACAGCGCCGTCACGTGGTCGATCACGCTCTCGCGCTGGAACGGCGCCGCGGGGCTAGACTCGCCAGGATTCATCCCATCATCCTATCTCTCGGGGACTCCATGACCGCAGCACCGACGCTCCGCGCCACCGCCCTCCTGGCCCTCGCCGCCATCGCGATCACCGCGCTGAACCTCCGCACCGCCGTCACCGGCTTCAGCCCGCTGCTCGACACGATCGGCGCCGACCTCGGCTTCGGGCCCTCGCTCTACGGGGCGCTGGGCACGATCGTCACCGCCTCCTTCGCCGTCTTCGGCTTCGTCGCCGCGGCCGTCTCGCGCCGGATCGGCCTGGAGCGCACGCTCGCCATCGCGACGCTGGTGACCACGCTGGGCATCGCCCTCCGCGCGCTGAGCCCGAGCCCGGTCGCGCTCGTGCTCTCGACCGTCGTCGCCTTCGCGGGCGTGGGCACCACGAACGTGCTCATCGTGCCGATCGTGAAGCGGTACTTCGCCGAGCGGATCAAGACGGTCAGCTCGCTCTACCTGGCGCTGCTGCAGGTGGGCCAGTTCGTCGCTCCGCTGGTCGCGGTGCCGCTGGCCTCGACGGCGGGCTGGCGCTGGGCGATCGGGGTCTGGGCCGTGATGACGGCCGCGGCCTGCCTGCTCTGGGCGGCGCTCGCGGCCCGCGGAGGAGGCGGTGCGGCTCCGGCGGCCGCCGGCGGCCGTGTGGACGGGGCGTGGCGCACGCCTCTGCTCTGGGCGATGGTGCTGATGCTCGGGATGACCGGTCTGCACACCTACGGGATCATCACCTGGCTGCCGACGATCCTCGTCGACGCGGGCGCGGATCCGGCGCAGGGGGGGGCGCTGCTGGCGCTGTTCTCGGTGTTCGGCCTCGCCGCCGCCTTCGTGGTGCCGCCGCTGACGCTGGGGATGCGCAACCCGGTCGTGGTCGTGGTGGTGTGCTGCGCGCTGCTCGCGGTCGGCTACGCCGGCCTCGTCGTCGCTCCGCTGGAGGGAGCCGTGGCGTGGGTGGTCTGCCTCGGGCTCGGCGTCAGCACGTTCCCGATGACGCTGACGCTCGTGAACGCGCGGACGCGGACGACCACCGGCTCCTCGACCCTCTCCGGCGCCACGCAGGGGCTCGGCTACGGGCTCGCCTGCCTCGGTCCGCTGCTGATCGGCGTGCTCTACGAGGCGCAGGGGGACTGGAGCGGCGCGTACGCGCTGCTGTTCGCCGGAGTGGCGGTGCTGCTGGTCAGCGGGATCGTCGCGTGCCGTCCGCGGTTCCTCGAGGACGATGCGGCGCTCCGCCGGGCCTGAGCGGTGGCGCTCAGCGCGACGCGGCCGGAGCGAGCGCGGAGACGATCCGCCCCAGCCCGAAGCGCCAGGCGCTCTCCCCGTCGCCGCCGAGGGTGAAGGCGCCGGTGATCTCCATGCCGATGAACCCCGTCGCCCAGGCGGTCAGCGTGCGCGCCGCCTCGAGGGCGTCCTCCTCGCCCGCCAGCTGCGCGGTGAGGTCCAGCAGGCGGGCGCTCGCCGCGTCGCGGTACTCCTGGGCGGCGACGGGCGTGCCGGGAGCGGGAGCCATCACGAGGAGGAACGCGGCCGGCCGCTCGTGGCCGAAGGCGCGGAGGCGGTCGGCGAGCGCGGCGGCGTCCGGGGCGTCGGCGAGGCGGTCGGCGAGCACGGTCAGGGCGTCCGCGGCGACGAGGCGGATCAGCGTCTCGCGTCCCTCGACGCGCTTGTAGAGGGAGGGGGCGCGGACTCCGACGCTCTGCGCGACGGCCTGCATCGTGACCCCGGCGAGCCCGTCGCGCTCGAGGAGCTCGCCGGCGGCGCGCACGATCGCCTCGAGGGAGGTGCGGTCGGGAGTGGGCATGGGCCGAGTATAGCTATTGACAGTAGCCATGATGGCTAACTAGCGTAGCCATCATGGAACTCGGACCCCACCTGCGCCGCATCGGCACCGACATCGTCGCCGTCCACCTCGTGCACACCGACGAGGGCGTCACCCTCATCGACGCCGGCCTGCCCGGCCTCTGGCCGGAGCTCCTCGCCGAGCTGCGAGCGATGGGCCGCACCCTCGACGACGTGCGCGGCGTCGTGCTGACCCACGGCGACTCCGACCACGTGGGCTTCGCCGAGCGCCTGCGCCGCGACCACGGCGTGCCGGTCCACGTGCACGCCGCCGACGCCGAGCGGGCGAAGGGCGGGGCGAAGCCGAGGACCGCGACACCGCGGCTGCGCGTCCTGCCGCTCCTCGGCTTCGCGGCCTACGCGCTGCGGAAGGGCATCGCGACGGTCCCGCCGCTCACCGAGGTCGTCGAAGTGCACGACGGGCAGACGCTCGACCTGCCGGGCGCTCCCCGCGTGATCGCGCTCCCGGGTCACTCCCCGGGGAGCATCGCCGTGCACGTGCCGCTGGCCGACGCGGTCTTCGTCGGCGACGGGCTGACCACCCGCCACGTGCTCACCGGCCGCACGGGTCCGCAGCCCGCGCCCTTCACCGACGAGCCGGAGCAGGCGCTCGCGTCGCTCCGCGCGCTCCTGCCCACCGGGGCGCGCTGGGTGGTGCCGGGCCACGGAGCGCCGTGGAGCGGCGGGATCGAGGCGGCGGTCCGGCTGGTCGAGAGCGCCTGAGGCCCGGAGCCGCTCAGGAGGCGGGGACGAGCTTCCAGCGGTCGGCGAGGATCTCGAGGCCCTTGTCGAAGGTCGCCGACCACGCCGTGACGTCGTGGGCGCTGTCCGGCACCTCGAGGTAGGTGGCGCTCATGCCGGCGGCGACGGCCGCGGCGTAGACGGTCTTCGCTCCGGGGAGGAACGAGGTGTCCTCGGCGCCGACTCCGAAGATCGCGACGGTGCCGGTGTAGGGGGCGTTCGCCGCGAGGACGTTCACCGGCTTCGCGGCCTCGTAGGCGGCCTGGTCGCCGCCGAAGCCCTGCGCGACCGTCGCCGCCTCGCTGCCGAGGGTCGGCGCGAGCTCGCCCGAGGCGTCGACGATGTTGCCGAAGAGCGACGGGTGGCCGGCGCCGAGCTGGATCGAGCAGGTCCCGCCCTGCGAGAGGCCGCCGATCGCCCAGTGCTGCGCGTCGCCGAGCACCGGGAGGTTCGCACGGATCCAGTTCGGGACGTCGACGGTGAGGTAGGTGGCCGACTTCCCGAGCGGCGAGTCGACGCACATCGGGTTCTTGTCCGGATCGCCCAGCTGGTCGGGCGAGACGACGATCGGCGCGAGGCCGGCGTGCGCGGCGGCGTAGGCGTCGAGCGTCTGCTGGAACTTCTCGGTCGAGAGCGGATCGGAGGGCGACCCCGGCTGCCCCGAGAGCATGATCATCACCGGCAGCAGCGGCGGGGTCGCGGTGAGGGCGGCGGGCGGGAGGTAGACCACGGCGTCGCGGGCCGGGAAGCCCGACGCGGTGGCGGGGATGGCGACCGTCGAGACCGAGCCTGCGGTGGGCATCCCGGCCGGGGCGGTCCAGGTCGCGAGGTCCGAGTGCGGTCCGTCCGCGGCGGCGACCGGCACGGAGGAGTCGGAGTACGCGCTGATCCCGAGTGCGCTGCGCACCGTCGGGTACTGGCCGAAGTCAATGTTGACGGTCATCGCGGCCGCTGCGACGACGAGCACTCCGGCCGCGAGCGACGCGAGCATCCCCCGCACGCGCCGGCGGGCGATCGCGTGGCCGAGGACGACCAGGGCGACGCCCAGCCCGCCGATCCCGAGGCCGATCGCGACCCGGGTGACCGGTGTGAAGTCGACGCCGAACGGGCCGTCGGGCCCGTCGACGAGGGCGGCCAGGGCGGCGCCGCCGATCAGGCCCAGGAGGAGGACGGCGACGGCGATCCCGCCGCGTCGGGAGCGTCCGCGGCGCGGTGCGCGGACGTGGGCGGCGAGCAGGAGGAGGAGCGCTGCGGCCGCGACCACGTAGACGGCGACGACGAGGGGGCCGGAGACGAGGCTCAGGTCGAGGAGAGAGGTCATGCGTCGATCCGGTCGGAGGGTGCTCGGGCGGGCGGGCGTCAGTCTGGCGGCGGTCTCTGGAGGAGAGCCGGGAGCGCTCGGGAGCGATTCTCCTCCCCGGGCGCGGATCCTCCGAGCTCTCCACCGATCGGGCGCAACCCCGCGCGCCGCGCCGCCGCTCCCGCCTAGCGTGGGACTCCCGACGCACACCGCGCCCTCACGAAGGAGCCCGCACCATGACGCAGCACCCCCGCCTCGAGACCGCCTCCCGCGAGGCCCGCGCATGAGCCGCGGAGTCGCCGTCGTCACGGGCGGGACGGCCGGGCTCGGACGCGCCACGGTCCGCGAGCTCGCCTCCCGCGGCTGGGACGTCGCCGTGCTGGCGCGCGGCGAGGACGGACTGGCGGCCACGGTCGCCGAGATCGAGCAGAAGGGCCGGCGCGGGCTGGGCATCCCGACCGACGTGGCCGACCGCGAGGCCGTCGAGTCGGCGGCCGACCGGGTGGAGGCCGAGCTCGGCCCGATCGACCTGTGGGTCAACGACGCGATGGTCGGCGTCTTCGGCGAGTTCCTCTCGACCGAGCCCGCCGACTTCGAGCGCGCCGTGGGCGTCAACTTCTTCGGCTTCGTCAACGGAACCCGCGCCGCCCTCTCCCGGATGACCCCGCGCGACCGCGGGCACGTCATCCAGGTCGGCTCCGCCCTCGCGCACCGGGGCATCCCGCTGCAGGCCGCGTACTGCGCCTCCAAGTTCGGGGCCCGCGGCTTCACCGAGGCCGTCACCGCGGAGCTGCTGCACGCGAAGAGCCGCGTGCGCCTGTCCGAGGTCGACATGCCGGCGCTCAACACCATCCAGTTCAACTGGGTGAAGTCGCAGCTGCCGCACCACCCGCAGCCCGTGCCGCCGATCTACGAGCCCGAGGTGGGCGCGATCGCGATCGCCGACGTGGCCGACAAGCCCCGCCGCCGCACATGGGTCGGCGAGCCGACCGCCGGCACCATCCTCGGCGACCGCTTCGCCGGGCGCTTCATGGACTGGTACCTCGCCCGCAGCGCCTTCGACGGGCAGCAGGCCCCCGACAAGACGGAGCCGATGCTCCCGAACAACGTCTACGAGCCGGTCCCCGGCGATCACGGCGCCCGCGGCCTCTTCAGCGACCGCGCGCACACCATGACGCCCCAGATCTGGATGATCCGCCACCGCGCCCTGAGCTACGCGGGGGCGGCCGCGGCCCTCGCCGCCGGCGCCGTGGGCGTCGTCTCGGCCCTGCGGAGGAAGTGACCGTGGTCGACGCCGTCGTCATCGGGGCGGGGCCCAACGGCCTCGCCGCCGCGGTCACGCTCGCGCGGGCCGGGCTCTCGGTCACCGTGCTCGAGCGCAACGCGACGATCGGCGGCGGCGCGCGCACGGCGGAGCTGACGCTGCCCGGCTTCCACCACGACGTCTGCTCGGCGGTGCACCCGATGGCGCTCGCGTCCGGGTTCTTCCGCGCCTTCGGGCTCGACCGGCGCATCGAGCTGGTCGTCCCCGAGATCTCGTACGCGCATCCGCTCGACGGGGGCCGCGCCGGCATCGCCTACCGCGACCTCGACCGCACGGCCGAGGCGCTGGGTCGCGACGGAGCGGCGTGGCGCGCGCTGATGGGGCCGCTCGCCGAGCGGGCCGACCGCGTCGCGGGCTTCACCAACGACGCGCTGCTGCGGATCCCGACCGACCCGAGCGTGCTGATCCGCTTCGGGCTGCGCGTGCTCGAGCAGGGCACGCCGGTGTGGAACCTGCGCTTCCGCGAGGACGTCGCCCCGGCGATGTTCTCCGGGGTCGCCGCGCACTCGATCCGCCCGATGCCGAGCCCGTCGACGGCCGCGGCCGCCCTGGCGCTCGGCGCCTACGCCCACGCGCGCGGCTGGCCGGTGCCGATCGGCGGCAGCCAGTCGATCGTCGACGCGCTCGCCGACGACCTGCGGGCGCACGGCGGCACCGTCGAGACCGGCGTCGAGGTGACCTCGCTCTCCGAGCTGCCCCCGGCCCGGGCCGTGCTCGTCGACAGCACGCCGACGGCGCTGCTCGCGATGGCGGGGGACCGGCTCCCCCCGGCGTACGCCGCGGCCCTCCAGCGCTTCCGCTACGGCAACGGCGTGGCCAAGGTCGACTTCGCCCTCGACGGGCCGGTGCCGTGGACGAACCCGGAGCTCGCCGGCGCGGGCACGCTGCACGTCGGCGGCAGCCGCGCCGAGATCGCGGCCGCCGAGCGCGACGTGAAGCGCGGCCGGCACAGCCGCAGCCCCTACGTGCTGGTGGCGCAGCCCTCGATCGCCGATCCGACCCGCGCGCCCGAGGGCAAGCACGTCCTCTGGGCGTACACCCACGTCCCCCGGTACTCGCCCGCCGACCAGCAGGAGGCGATCACCGCCCAGATCGAGCGCTTCGCCCCCGGGTTCCGCGACCGCGTGATCGGCGCCTCCTCGATGACCGCCCGCGACATGCAGGCCTACAACCCGAACTACCTGGGCGGGGACATCGCCGCCGGAGCCGCGAGCGTCGCGCAGCTGCTCTCGCGCCCGGTCCCCACGACCGACCCGTGGCGGACGCCCGCGACGGGGCTCTACCTCTGCTCCTCGTCCACCCCGCCCGGGCCGGGCGTGCACGGCATGGCCGGCTGGCACGCCGCCCGCAGCGCGCTGCGGCACGAGTTCGGGGTGCGCGAGTCGCCCGACCTGTCGCCGGAGGCGCGCCCGGCCTGAGCCGCCGCCGTTGCGCTGCGCCCGTCGCCGCCCCCGGCCTGCCAGGCTGAGGGACGGCGCCGCCACGCGCCCCACCACCACTCGAAGGAGTCCGCGATGTCCCGCACCACCCGCGTCGTCCACTGCCCGCCCGAGTCCGTCTTCGCGGTGCTCGCCTCCGGCTGGCTGTTCCCGAGCTGGGTCGTCGGTGCGTCCCGGATGCGGAAGGTCGACGCGGACTTCCCGCACGTGGGCTCGCAGCTGCACCACTCCTTCGGGCTCTGGCCGCTCGTGATCGACGACCGCACCACGGTGCTCGAGTGGGACCCGCCGCGCCGGACGGTCATCCAGGCCGCCGGCTGGCCGCTCGGCGAGGCCCGGGTGCGCGTCGAGGTCGAGCCGCACGCGCGCGGCGCGAAGGTGCGGATGCACGAGGCCCCCGTGAAGGGTCCGGGAACGCTCATCCCGAAGCCGCTGATGCACTCGTTCCTCTGGATCCGCAACCGCGAGGCCGTGCGCCGGCTCGCGCACATGGCCGAGGCGGGAGCCGCGGGGCGCACGCTCGCTCCCGCCTCGCTCCCCTCGCCCGCGGACCGCGCCGGGATCGACCGGCCGAAGCACGTCTGGGCGCGCTTGACCGGAGCGATCGGGTCGATCGCGGTCGGGACGCTCGTGGTCCGAGGCGTCCTCGCGGCCGTCCGGCGCGCCCAGAGCTGACGGGCTCAGGAGCCGACGGCGCCCGGGTCAGACGATCCGCTCGACCAGCCGCACGTGCTGCACCGCGACGCGCTTCGGCTCGCCCGCGAAGGCGGCGTCGCGCTCGGGCGACGCCAGGTACGCCCGCTCGACCTCGGCGAACGCGTCGGCGTCGCCGGCCGTGCTGACCGCCCAGACGAACTCGTTCACCTCGCGGTCGGCGTAGGCGAACTCGATCCGGAAGCCGTGGGCCTCGCGCGCCGGCACGATCCGCTCGGGGAACCAGGCGAGGAAGTCGTCCATCACCCCGTCCATCAGCTCGTAGCGACGGAGTTGGATCGTCCTGGTCTCTGCTGCAGCGCTCATGCTGCGACGGTACCCGCCCGGCGGCCGCGCCGTCGCCGCGCTACGCTCGCCGCCGACAGCCCCACGTCGAGGAGGACAGCACGGACCCCCGCCACCGCTCCCTCGCGCTGCTCGTCGCCGGCTGCTTCTTCATGGAGAACCTCGACGCCACGATCGTGACGACGGCCGCACCCGCGATCGCCGCCGACCTGCGCGTCGACTCCGCCGCGGTCTCGATCACCGTCACCGCGTTCCTCCTCACCGTCGCCGTCCTCATCCCGGCCTCGGGCTGGCTCAGCGAGCGCTTCGGCGTGCGCCGCGTCTTCATCACCGCGATCGCCGTCTTCACCCTCGCCTCCCTGCTCTGCGCGCTCAGCCCCACGCTGCCGCTGCTGGTCGGCGCCCGCGTCCTGCAGGGCGTCGGCGGCGCGCTGATGGTGCCGGTCGGTCGGCTCGCGGTGCTGCGGGCGACCCCGCGGGAGGGGATCATCCACGCCATCGCGATCCTGGTCTGGCCGGGCCTGGTCGCTCCGGTCATCGCGCCGTTCCTCGGCGGCCTGCTCACCACCGTCGCCTCCTGGCACTGGATCTTCCTGATCAACCTGCCGCTCGGGGTGATCGCGTTCGCGATCGCCCGCCGGATCGTGCCGGCCACCCCCGAGAGCGCACCGCCTCCGCTCGACGTCACCGGCCTGGTGCTAGTCGCGGTCGGCCTCGGCGCGCTGGTCGGAGCCGCCGGACTCCTCACCGGCGCCGACCTCGACGGACGCGCTCTGGTGCCGATGATCGCCGGTGCCGTCGTCACGGCGCTCGCCGTGCGGCACCTGCGCCGCGCCGAGCATCCGCTCGTGCGGCTCGACGCGTTCCGCTTCCGCACCTTCCGGGTCGCCAACGCGAGCGGGTCGCTCTACCGGGCGACCGTGAACGCGGTGCCGTTCCTGCTCCCGCTCCTGTTCCAGGACGCGTTCGGCTGGAGCCCGGTGCAGGCCGGCTCCGTGGTGCTGGCGCTCTTCGCCGGCAACCTGGCGATCAAGCCGGCCACGACTCCGCTGCTGCGGCGCCTCGGCTTCCGCGGGGTGCTGGTCGCGGCGAGCGCGGTCGGGGCGGCGTGCATGGCGGCGATGGCGTTCCTCGAGCCGGCGACTCCGGTGGCTTTCGTGGTCGCGCTGCTGGTGCTGAGCGGAGTGGCGCGCTCGGCGGGTTTCACCGCCTACAACACCGTCACCTTCGCCGAGGTCCCGCAGGAGGGGATGTCGGGCGCGAACACCCTGAACGCGACCACGCAGCAGATCGCGGCCGGCCTCGGAGTCGCGGTGGGCGCGGTGGCGCTGGCCGTCGGCACCGCGATCGGGCCCGGCCTCGTCCCCTACCGCGTCGCCTTCCTCGCCCTCGCAGTGCTGACCCTCGTGCCGCTCGTCGCCGCCGCCCGGCTCCCCCGCGACTCCGGGAGCGCCCTCACCGCGTGACCGGCACGGGCGTCAGGCGAGGCCGAGCGCGATGCCGTCGAGGATGTCGTGCGCGGTCGAGCGGACCCGGTCGACGCCCGGCGAGGCCGCCTGGACCGCGCGGAGGACCTCGCCCCAGACCAGCGCGCCGGCCGCCAGCACGTCCTCGCGCCCCGGGCGCACCCAGGGGAGGGACGCGGTCGCCTCGGGGGAGAGCGCGGCGAGCTCGTCGCAGGCGGCGAGGACGTCGGAGAGGGGGAGGGACGTCTCGAGCGCAGCGCGGTCGGTGCTGCGGAGGACGTGCGCGGTGATCGTGAGCACGGTCGCGGCGACGCCGACGACACTCCGGGTCTGCGACAGGTCGACGGAGGAGGCGGCCAGCGCGGCGCGCACGTCCGCGCGGATCGCCGCGCGCTCGCCCTCGGACGGCTCGGCGGCCCGGCGGTGGCGCTCCGTCAGGCGGACGCTGCCGACGTCCATCGAGTGCGCCTGCTCCGGCTCCGCCCCGCCGAGCACCAGCTCGGTCGAGCCGCCGCCGAGGTCGACGACCAGCACGGGCCGGGCGGAGTCGACGGCCGAGACCGCCCCGCGGAACGAGAGCCGCGCCTCCTCCTCGCCGGAGATCGTCTCCGGGGTGACGCCGAGGATCCGCTCGACGGCGGCGAGGAAGTCCTCGCGGTCGGCGGCGTCGCGGGTGGCCGAGGTGGCGACGAAGCGGAGGCGCTCGGCGCCGGCCTCCTGCGCGGCGGCCGCGTACTCGCGGGTGACGGCGAGGGTCCGCTCGAGCGCGGCCGGGTCGAAGCGGCCGGTGCGGTCGACCCCGCGGCCCAGCCGCACGAGCTCGGTGCGGCGCTGGACGTCCCGGAGGCGGCCGTCCTCCACGTCGGCGATCAGCAGGCGGAGGGAGTTGGTGCCGCAGTCGAGCGCCGCGACGCGCGTGAGGGAGGACATCCGCCCATTCTGCCCGCGCCGCCGGGCCCGGAGGCGGGCGATAGCCTGGGGGAGAGACGAAGGAGCCGCCCGTGCACGAACACCACGTCCGCGTCCACCGCAGCGACGAGGAGCTCCCGCGACACGGGCAGCTCGCCCACGCGCTCGCCGAGGTCGCCGCCGATCCGGTCGAGATCGACGACGAGGTCGCCGAGATGGTGGTCAACCGCGTCATCGACAACGCCGCCGTCGCCACGGCGTCGCTCCTGCGCCGCCCGGTCGTCGCCGCCCGCGCGCAGGCTCTCGCGCACCCCGCCTCCATCGGCGGCCAGGGCTCGGTCGTCCTCGGCGTCGACCCGGCCCGCCGGGTCTCGCCCGAGTGGGCGGCCTGGGCCAACGGGGTCGCCGTGCGCGAGCTCGACTACCACGACACGTTCCTGGCGGCCGAGTACTCGCACCCGGGCGACAACATCCCTCCGCTGATCGCCGTCGCCCAGCACGCGGGCATCGGCGGGGCGCAGCTCGTCCGCGGCATCGTCACGGGCTACGAGGTCCAGGTCGACCTGGTGCGCGCGATCAGCCTGCACCGGCACAAGATCGACCACGTCGCGCACCTCGGCCCCTCGGCGGCCGCCGGGATCGGTACGCTGCTCGGCCTCGACGTCGCGACGATCGAGCAGGCCGTCGCGCAGGCTCTGCACACGACGACCGCCACGCGGCAGTCGCGCAAGGGCGAGATCTCGAGCTGGAAGGCGTACGCGCCGGCCTTCGCGGGGAAGATGGCGATCGAGGCGGTCGACCGGGCGATGCGCGGCGAGACCAGCCCGTCGCCGATCTACGAGGGCGAGGACGGCGTCATCGCGTGGATGCTGGACGGCGCCGAGGCGAGCTACGACGTCCCGCTGCCCGACCGCGGCGAGGCCAAGCGCGCGATCCTCGACACGTACACGAAGGAGCACTCGGCCGAGTACCAGGCCCAGGCGCTGATCGACCTCGCCCGCCGCCTGCACCGCACGCACCCCGAGGCCGCCGATCCCGAGCGCGTCGAGCGGATCGTCCTGCACACCTCGCACCACACCCACTTCGTGATCGGCTCGGGCGCGAACGACCCGCAGAAGTACGACCCCGCCGCGTCCCGCGAGACGCTGGACCACTCCGTTCCGTACATCTTCACGGTGGCGCTGCAGGACGGCGCCTGGCACCACGTGCACAGCTACGCGCCCGAGCGGGCCGCCCGCGCCGACACGATCGCGCTCTGGCACCGGGTCACCACGCAGGAGGACGCGGAGTGGACGCGCCGCTACCACTCCACGGATCCGGGCGAGAAGGCGTTCGGCGCGCGCGTCGAGATCCTGATGACGGACGGCACGACGATCGTCGACGAGATCGCGGTGGCGGACGCGCACGCGCTGGGCGCGCACCCGTTCAGCCGCGAGCAGTACGTGGCGAAGTTCCGCACGCTCGCCGCCGACGTGCTCGAGGAGTCCGAGATCGAGCGCTTCCTCGACCTCGCGCAGCGCCTGCCCGAGCTGACCCCGGAGGAGGTCGGCCGCCTCAGCGTGATCGCCGCCCCCGGCGTCCTCGCCTCGATCGAGCCCCCACGCGGCCTGTTCTGATCCCGCCGCGGGGCCGCTCGCGCGCACGGCGACGTGCGCACGAGCGGCCAGGGAGCGCCGTCGTCAGGCGGTCTGCTCCGCGACCCGGTCCTGGGCCTCGGCGATGAAGCGCCGGCGCGAGAAGACGCGGGCGCACCTGAGCGACGCCGTGCTCGGCGGGAATCACGCCGACTCCCACGCACCGTGGTTCCACAGCCGCTCCTCGGGCGGTGGTGCGGCGACCCGGCTGGACCCGCGCTGAAGCGTCGTCCGGGACATCCCGGGCGGAGGGGACGGCTGAGCCGGCCGTACGCCGCGACCGGCTACTCGTCGAGATCGCGCAGGCGCGGCGCCCCATCGGAGAGGCCGTGCGGTTCCGAGTCGGACGGGACGACGGCGCCCGCGGCGCTGACGCAGCCCGCGGCCACCGTGATCCCGGGAAGCGCGATCGCGCCGGCTCCGATCCAGCAGCCGTCCCCGATCGTCACCGGGCGGTACTCGGGACCGCGCGCCTGCTGCCTCGCAGCGATGGTCAGCGTGCAGCAGACGACCGAGTCACGAGTTCTCGACGACCGGACACGCGGCGAGGGGAAGTCGCACGAGCAGGCGATCGGCTCTGGCGCGACGGCGGCTCGACGTGATCTGGGCACCCACGTCACGGATCGTGGCGCCTCCCTCGTCGCCCGGTTCCCGGACTCCTCGCTCGGCATCGACGCGACCGGGACCGTCAGCGGATTCCCCCCTATCGAGGGCGAGGACGTCGCCGCCGACGTCCTCGTGCAGCTCCTCAGCTAGAGACGCCCGCTCACGAGGGTCCCTTCCTCCTAGGCTCAACGGCGCCGGAGCGCGATTCGAGTACAGCCCGGGCATTACCGCTCCTGGTCTTGTTCCCGAACAGGGCTACGAGCGGCACAACGACGGTATCGATCGCCCGCGCCACTAGGTCGATTGTCCGCGACCCCAGCATGACCAGCAGGAAAAGAGCGCAGACGATTCCGACGACCCACGGCCCGAAGGTCGCGAGTCCGCTCAGAAGGGCGGAGAAGGTTACGACCGTGCCGGTCGCGGCGAGGAAGTCGCTCACAAGAGTCTCGATGCCGGCGCGACAGCCCGCGCAGTCGCGCCTAGATCGATTGACTACTAGGGGCGTTGCTACTTCCGCGCCGGGATGCATCGTCTGAGCGGTTTCGGCTCGACGTCGCGGGACGCGGAGCATGTGACTCGACGATCTTCGGTGAGGAAGGTCTTTCGCAGAACGTGAGATCCACCGCTTGCGCGGCTAGTCCGATTGACGATCGCTTGCGCGGCGTCAGTGTGGGTGTCTCCGTTGCTGGGCCGGCACCTGCGAATCCGCGGGTCCGACCTGTTGTTGTGTTCATTCTGCCAGCCCGTAGCAGGGACACCCTCTCTGTTCGCTGGGAGCGTGAGGATGTCCCGTCGAGCCTGCTGCCTGCCGGTCCCGCAAAGAGATAGTTCACCGGACGCTGCGGACGCCTGCACGCCTGCACGCCTCCGCGCCGAGAAGCCTCTCTTTTCTTTCCGTTAGACTCGCCTGGTGAATTGTCCGGTTGGGGGATGCTCACTGGGACAATGTTAGAATGACCGACCTCGTTGGCTATGCCCGCGTTTCTACTGACAAGCAAGACGCGCAGGTGCAGCGCGACGCGCTCGCGGCCGCCGGCGTCCCGGCTGATCGCCTCTACGTCGACTCGGGCCCCACGGGCTCCAATCGCGCGTGCACTGCGCTGGCCGCGGCCCTGGCCGCCTGCCATGACGGATCGACCCTCCTTGTCACGAAGTTCGACCGCCTGGCCCGATCGATTAGTGATGCCCGCGACATAGCTGATGAGCTGACACGCAAGGGAGCGCGGCTGAGAATCGGCGGCACGGTGAATGACCCGATAGATCCGATCGGTCGGCTGCTATTCAACGTCTTGGCGATGATCGCTGAGTTCGAGGGCGACTTGATCCGCGCTCGAACCCGGGAGGGGATGAAGGTTGCGAAGGAGAAGGGTCGGCTCCGACGGAAGAAGCCCAAGTTGAGCCCGAGAATCGAAGGTCACCTCGTGGCGGAGTACCGGTCCTGCAACCACTCGATCGCGAAGCTCGCGCAGCAGTATTGTGTGGCGCGGTGGACCGTGTACCGCGCGGTGCAGCGTGCCGCAGTGGCGGACGCTCGGATCGCTGATGCGACGCTGATGATGCCTCGGGACGCGTGAAGTGAGCCGCGCCCGAGACCAACGGCGTCGAAGCGACGCCAAGGAGCGGCGCGCTGACACGAGGCGCCAGCAGTGGCTCGAGGAGACGAAGTCGACCGATACGCTGCGTCGCCTCTGCGTCCTCTGGGACGACCACGCTGCCAATCCCGTGACGAAGTACTCCACCCCTGTGAACACGCAGACCGTCATCGCCGTTCGAGCGCTCGTCGCGCACGCCGTCGACTGCGGCCGGGCGATCGCAACGCTGTATGAAGCGAAGCAGCCGCTCGCGGCTGTTCCCGTCATACGCACGCTGATGGAGGATGCGACGACCGCAGCTTGGCTCCTGAAGGCACCGGACGGCTGGAAGGGGTTCACGCGGGAAGGTGCGGAGGCGAGGCGCAAGCTGCTCAACAACATTCGCCAGGCCAATCCCGACCTGAAACCGGACCTGGTCGGGGCGGAGCTGGCTCGCGCGAAAGAGCTGCTCAACCGCTTCGGTGAGTACACGACCGACAACGACTTCCAGCAGAGGGCGAGGTCCGTCACGGGCACGGATCGCCTGTACATGCTGTTCCGGATGGCATCCGGGGTGAGTCACGCCGGCGCGAAAATCGTGGACCTCTACACGGCTGCAGATCCAGGCAGCCCTTCCGGTTTCGGCTGGTTCGATCAGGCCCGCCATCCGCAGGCGGACATGTGGTTGCGCGTGGCCTCGGCGCTACTCGTGCGAGCGCTGACGGCCTGGGATCACGTGCTGGCGGGTAACCCCTTGCAAGAGCGCCTGACACCTCTGGCCGAGCGATTGGGTGAGGCTCCATCGCTCACCTACGGACCGCTATTTGAGACTGTCGCTCAGTAGCGATTCAGCCGACGATGCTGTCGACCTCGAGCGATCGTTGCGTCGTAGAGGGTTCGGCGCTACGCGCCCGACGGCAGTTTTTACCAGACTTGCTGCGGATTCCCTAAGGGAAGATTGTCAGGCTCGCATTCTCTTTAAACGGGAGGGGAGCTGGTCAAAAGTTGAAGGGCTGGCGAGCCAGTAGGCCACGCCCGCCGCTCCGACCGCGAGGCTGAGTCCCGGCGAGCTGACCGGGCGCATGGCCTTCGCTTTCAAGCCGAGCGCTGAGAGCTGTAGCCAGGCCGGTGAGAGTCGTGCCGTGGAGCTTCTTCCAACTCGCCATGACTCACCGTCCCTCGGGCGAATCCTAGGCGTAGGAGCCGGATGAACGCCGTGCCTATCGCCAGGAAATGTCTCCGAGGGGCGTGCATCTCGACAGGGTCGCACGCGTCGGGAACACGGCTTTCAACCTGAGTCGTTTCGCTTGAACACGCATCGAGGCGATCCATCCGATAAGCGGTGCGATGCCGGAGGCGGGTGGTCGTCAGGAGTGCCCCAGCGGGGCATCCCGGAGGGACGCGCAGCGCGCTTACTGGTTGACGTGATCCGACGACCGCCAGCAGCCCGACCGACCCCGCTCGCGGCTTGCATCCCGTGCTCGATTCGTGGGGCGAGTGTGCGCAGAGCGTCGGGCTCGAAGTCGTACTGGCTGGTCGTCCGCGAGGCGCAGACCGCCGCGGGACAGGTCACGATCCACAGCCGCGAGACAAGCGCCAAGGGCGACATGATCAAGCACCGGTTCGGCTGGCACGTCGTCACCCGCGTGAACCCCAAGAGCGTGACCGTCGCGCTCGACTGGAACGACGGCACTCGCCCCTACAAGGTGAACAACTCCGACGTGCAGGGGCACCACACCGCCGCCGAACTCGATGTAGCCCGCGAGGCCGCCACGGAGACGTCCTCGCCGAGCTGATCGGGCGAGGGCCGGCCTTCGGGCCGCCCGTGAAGGGGCGGCTCTCACCCTTCCCAAGTATCCCGTTCCGGGCCGCGAGCTGTGCTCGCGCAGCGGCGACGGAACGCCGCCCAGAGGCCCGTCCGCCTGCGCCGGCCGCTCCGGCTCGCCCGGTGGGCTCACGTTTCTTTGCCGTGAAGCCTCCGGCGGCTCGTTCGCTGCGCTCCCTCGTTGCGACCGGAGCTCTCCGCGCAAGTGGCTGCGCCACCGGCTCCTCCGAGACTTTCGGCACGCGGTCGCTGCGCTCCCTTATCTCGCGCCGAAACTCTCTACTCCGCCGCCCTCCGGGTTGCACTACGCCCTCCAGTCGCGAAGGCGGAAAACCGCCTTCCTTACCGTTATTTCCGTGGATTCGGGGCAGTTGTAGGCTCCGGAACGCGCCAGGGGTCCCGGGTATGGCTGACCGCCTTCAGCCGCCTGATGGCACGCCGTGATTAGCCGCCCGGGACCCCGCAACGGCAGGACCGCTCATTGAGAAACGCGACCAGATCGCCCCGTAAGGACATGCCGGCACGGTCGTTCACGGCGCACCGCACCCCTCAACGGAAGGACCCTGCATGCCACAACTCTGGGCCGGTATCGACGCCGGCAAGACCGAACACCACTGCGTCGTCATCGACACGAACGGAACCAAGCTGCTCTCGCAACGGTTCAAGAACCGAGAAACGGCGATCCTGACCCTGATGGGCGACGTCGCCTCCCTGCCGGGCGGCACCGACGTCGCCTGGGCGACGGACCTCAACCACGGCGGGACGGGGCTGCTGCAGACGCTCCTGAACTCGCACGCGCAGCCACTGTTCTACATCTCGGGCCGAGTCGTGCACCACGCCTCGGGTGCCTACCGGGGCGAGGCGAAGACCGACGCTAAGGACGCGGTGATCATCGCCGACCAGGCCCGGATCCGGCGAGACATGACGCTGATGCGCCAGGCCGACGAGGTCACCGCGGAGCTGCGCCTGCTCTCCGCCCGACGGGAGGATCTGGTGCACGACCGCACCCGCGCCGTGAACCGACTGAGCGCCATCCTGGTCCACTACTTCCCGTCGCTCGAGGGAGCGTTCAACTACGCGACGACCAGAGGACCTCTGGTACTGCTCACCCGATACGCGACCCCGGGAGCGATCCGGCGGATGGGCGAGAGCCGGCTGGCGTCATGGTTGAAGGGGCAGGGCTGCTGGAAGTCCGCGGCCGTGGCCAAGACAGCGATCGACGCTGCTCGCGAGCAGACATCGGTCGTCGTGGGGGAGGGCGCGGCGGCTCGGTTGGTGAGCCGATCCGCGCGTGATCTGCTCCGCATCCGCGACGAGGTCGCAGAGCTCGATGCGGAGATCGAAGCCGTTCTGCAGGACAGCAGGTCCGCGGATCTGCTGGTGTCGATTCCGGGGTTCGGGCGCAGGCTCGCCGCGGATTTCCTCGCCGCGACCGGCACTGACCTCACCGCGTTCGAGACGCCCGATCGGCTGGCCAGCTTCGCGGGCCTCGCTCCGGTGCCGCGTGATTCCGGGAAGATCTCCGGCAACCGCCACCGGCCACGGCGCTACGACCGGCGGCTGTTGAACGCCTGCTTCCAGGCAGCGTTCATCGCGTCGAGGAACTGCCCTGTCTCGCGCTCGTTCTACGAGCGGAAACGTGGAGAAGGGAAGTCGCACAAGCAGGCGCTGATCGCTCTCGCTCGGCGCCGCATCAACGTCATCTGGGCGATCTTCCGCGACCAGACGACCTACACCCCCACCCCGACCCGGCCGAACGATCCCGTCACCCCGCTTCTGCAGCATGGTCCAGAGTCGCCATCAAGGAGCGGACCCGCCATCGCCCTCGCGGCCGCCTGACGCGCCTAGGTAAGGAGCTCGGCTTGGATCCGGGCGGCGACCGCCTCTCGGAGGGGGCGGACGTTCTCAGCGCTCCAGTCAGTCGGGTCGGGGAACTTCCACTCCAGGAACCGACCGGACGGGGTCGCGGGGAGCGTGAGGCCGGGCTTCATGGCGACGACGATGTCCGCGTTCTCGAGGTCCTCGACCGTGACGGCGCGGGGGGTGCGGTCGCTGATGTCGAGGCCGAGCTCCGCGACGGTCGCGGCGATCGCGGGGTTCACCGTGTCGGCGGGCGAGAGCCCGGCGGAGGTGGCGGTGTGACGGTCTCCGGCGAGGATTTCGAGCAGGCCGGCGCCGAGTTGGGAGCGGCCGGCGTTGTGCTGGCAGAGGAAGAGGACGGTGTGCTTCTCGGTCATGCGGGGAGGCTGCTTCCGGTGTTCGTGCGGGTCCAGGTCTGGGTGGCGATCTGCACGGCGTCCCAGGGGGAGCCGAGCGGGGGTGTGTAGGAGAGGTCGAGGTCGGAGACCTGCTCGACGGTGAGCCCGGCGAACAGGGCGGTCGCGTAGGTGTCGACGCGCTTGGCGGTCTCGGTGCCGAGGCGTCCGACGAGCTGCGCGCCGAGCAGGCGCCCGTCGCCGGTGTCGCCGGTGATGCGGATCGTGATCGGCTGCGCGCCCGGGTAGTAGCGCTTGTGATCGTCCGCCACCGCGGTCGTCGTCGCCGGCGCGAAGCCCGCGGCGAGGGCCTCGTGTTCGCGGAGACCGGTGCGGGAGGCGACGAGGTCGAAGACCTTCACGACCTGCGTGCCGACGGAGCCGGCGAACCGGGCTTCGCCGCCGAGGGCGTTCTCGCCCGCGACCCGACCCTGCTTGTGCGCGGTGGTGCCCAGCGGCAGGTAGGTGCTGCCGAGCAGACGGTGGTGCGTGGTCACTCCGTCGCCTGCCGCGAACACGTGCGGCAGGCCCGTGCGCATCGCCTCGTCGACGACGACCGCGCGGCCGGCGCCGAGAGACGCTCCGGCGCGGGCGAGCAGGTCGGTGTTCGGCTTCACGCCGACGACGAGGAGGACGACGTCAGCGGTGCGGGTGAGAGGTGTGCCGTCGTGGTCGGCGTGCACGGCGAGGCCGGTGGCGGTCTTCTCGATCGAGGCGACGGTGGTGCGGGTGAGAACCTCGACGCCGCGCTCGGTCAGTTCGGTGTGGACGAGGGCGCCGAGTTCGGGGTCGAGGGTGGAGAGCACTTCCGGGCCGCGCTGGAGCTGGGTGACTCGGAGGCCGCGGACGGTGAGGGCTTCGGCCATCTCGAGGCCGACGTAGCCGGCGCCGACGATGATCGCGGTCTGCGGGTCTCGACTGTCGAGGAACCGCTCGAGCGCGAAGGTGTCGCCCATCGAGTGCAGCACGTGCACTCCGTCCTCCGGCCCCAGTGCGTCCACTCCCGCGATGCCGGCGGAGGAGGCGAGGGCGCCGGTGCCGACGATCAGCTCGTCGTACCCGATCCGGTCGAGCGAGCAGTCGGGGGTGCGGACGGTGAGCTGCTGCCCGGCGACGTCGATGTCCGTCGCGAAGGTGTCCAGGCGCAGGGTCATGCCGGTGGCTTCGAGATCGGCGTGGCTGCGGTGCGCAAGCGACTGCCATGGCTGCACCTCGCGGGAGAAGTAGTACGGGATCCCGCAGATGGAGAAGTTCGGGTACGAGTCGGCGACGACGACGGTCACGTCGACGGACGGGTCGAGCTCGCGGGCGCGCAGCGCGGCGGAGATCCCCGCGTCGCTGCCGCCGATAGCGACGAGATGCATCAGATGGGCCTTTCGAATCAGACGTGTGAAGAGGTCGAGGTGGCCGGGACCACAAGGTCCCCGGCGGCCCGGGCGGCGCCCGGGAAGAGGAACACGGCGATGCCGACGCCGATCGCGGCGCCGACGAGCTGCGCAGCGACGAACGGCAGGACGGAGGCGGGGGCGATGCCGGCGAAGGTGTCGGTGAAGACGCGGCCGAGAGTCACGGCGGGATTCGCGAACGAGGTCGAGGACGTGAACCAGTACGCGGCACCGATGTACGCGCCGACCGCGGCCGCCGCGAGCGGGCCTCGGTGCGTACGGGCGAGGGAGAGGATCACGAGGACCAGGCCCGCGGTGGCGACGACCTCCCCGAGCAGGTGCCCGGCAGTGACCCGCTCCGTCGTCGCGATCGAGGACGGGATTTCGAACATCGCATTCGCGAGGACCGCGCCGCCGATGCCTCCGAGCAGCTGCGCGCCCACGAACACCGCCAGCTCCCGCCCCAGCAGGCCGGTGCGGTCGCGACGACCGAGGACCGCGTCCACGGCGGAGACGAGCGGATTGAAGTGCGCCCCCGACACCGGGCCGAGAGTGAGGATCAGCACCGCCAGCCCCAGCGCGGTCGCGAGGGAGTTCTCCAGCAGTTGCAGACCGACGTCGTCCGGGGAGAGCGTCTGAGCGGCGATGCCGGAGCCGACGACGATCGCCACGAGCAGACCGGTGCCGAGGAACTCGGCCACGGCCCGACGAGCGAGCGGAGGAGGGGAAGTGGTGTCCATGTCGTCGGCCATCTTGACCGCTCACGATCACTCAGTCAAGATTGAGTCAATGAACACCGAGCGAACCGAACTCGAAGCGCGCGCCGCCCGGCACGCCGCCCTCAGCGACCCCGCGCGCCTGCGGATCACCGACCTGCTCACCCTCGGAGACCTCGCGCCGCGGGAGCTGCAGGACCGTCTTGGGATGCCCTCGAACCTCGTCGCGCACCACCTCGCCGTCCTCGAGCGCGAAGGCATGATCCTCCGTCGCCGCTCGGAGGCGGACCGGCGCCGCAGCTACGTCCATCTGATCCCCGGGGCGTTCGACCAGCTCGGGCCCTCGACCACCGCCGCAGCGCGGCGAGTGCTGTTCGTGTGCACCGCGAACTCCGCCCGCTCCAAGCTCGCCGCGCAGCTCTGGGCGCAGCGCAGCCCCATCCCCGTCGCCTCCGCCGGCACCCACCCGGCCGCCGCGGTGGCCGCCGGAGCGATTGCGACCGCCGAACGCCACGGCCTCCCGCTACCCGAAGGAGCCCCGCAGCAGCTCGCGGACGTCGTCGCCGACACAGACCTCGTGATCACCGTCTGCGACGCCGCGCACGAGGAACTCGGCTCGGACGCGCTGCACTGGTCGATCCCCGACCCGGTACCTGCCGGCACGGATGCCGCGTTCGATGCGGCCTACGACGAGCTCGCCGCGCGCGTCGACGCTCTCGCGGCGAGGGTCACGGCCGCCTGATCAGACGCGGGTGAGCATCCCGGCGAGGGAGTCGAGCGCGCCGGGGACGAGGGAGAAGTACGCCCACGTGCCGCGCTTCTCGCGGGCCAGGATCCCGGCGTCCACGAGGATCTTCAAGTGGTGCGACACGGTCGGCTGACTCAGCCCGACCGGCTCCGTGAAGTCGCACACGCACACCTCGCCCGAGCTGCTCGACGCCACGATCGACACCAGGCGGAGCCTCGCCGGATCCGCCATCGCCTTCAACGCTCGCGCCAGCAGCTCCGCGCCCTCGGCGCTCAGCGGCTCGCGCGCGAGCGGCGCGCAGCACGCGGCCGCCGCCGCGGTGAGAGTCAGCTCGGTCGTCGCCATGCCTCCACCCTCCCACACATTGACAGCCATCGATATGCCGGGGCAGACTCGATCCATCGATGACCGTCGATGTTGAGGAGTGCACCTGATGACCCTGCTGCTGACCGTCCCGCCCCGCACCGACGAGCGCCGCCTCACCGGCCTGCCCGTCGCCGTCATCGGCGCCGGCCCCGTGGGTCTCGCCGCCGCCGCGCAGCTGCTCGAGCGCGGCCTCGACGTCATCGTCTACGAGGCGGGTGAGAGCGCAGGTGCCGCTGTGCAGCAGTGGGGTCACACTCGCTTGTTCTCCCCGTGGGAGTTCCTGGTCGACGCGGCCGCCGGGCGCCTGCTCGACGCCGCCGGCTGGGAGGCCCCCGCAGCGAAGAAGCTGCCCACCGGGCACGAGTTCGTCCGCGACTACCTCGCTCCTCTCGCCGCGACCCCGGAGCTCGCCCCGGTCATCCGCTACCGCTCCCGTGTCACCGCCGTCTCTCGTGAGGGCATGGATCGCACCCGCTCCACCGGCCGCGCTGCGACCCCGTTCCTGCTGCGCCTGGACACTCCGGAGGGCGCCGTCGACGTCACCGCGCGCGCGGTCATCGACACCTCCGGCACCTACTCCACGCCCAACGCGCTCGCCTCCGCGGGCCTTGACCCAATCGGTGTCCTTGATGTCGCGGAGCACCTCAGCCACGCACTGCCGGACGTGCTCGGTGCGGACCGTGCCCGGTTCGCCGGGAAAAGCGTCCTCGTCGTCGGCGCCGGCCACTCCGCCGCGAACACCCTGATCAAGCTCGCTCGACTCGCCCGCGAGGAACCGGAGACGAGGATCACGTGGGCGATCCGCGGCACGAGCCCGGTGCGCGTCTTCGGCTCCGGCGACGACGAGCTCGAGGAGCGCGGCAAGCTCGGCGGCACCGTCCACCAGCTCGTCCGCGACGGCGCGATCACCCTCCTGGACCGCTTCGAAATCGACCGCCTCGAGAAGACCCCCTCCGGCGGCGTCACGGTGATGGGGCGCCGCCGGAAGGAGCGCGAGAGCGTGGAAGTCGATGTCGTGGTGCAGGCCACCGGGTTCCGGCCCGACCTCGACATGCTGCGCGAGATCCGCGTCTCCCTGGACGAGATCGTGGAAGCACCCCGCGCCCTCGCCTCGCTCATCGACCCGAACCTGCACTCCTGCGGCACCGTCGACCCCCACGGCGTCGCGGAACTCGCCCACCCCGAGCCGAACTTCTTCATCGCCGGGATGAAGTCGTACGGCCGTGCGCCGACCTTCCTGCTCGCCACCGGCTACGAGCAGGTCCGCTCCATCGCGGACGAACTCGCCGGCGATCACGCCGCCGCCCGGCGCGTCCAGCTCGTGCTCCCCGAAACCGGCGTCTGCTCCACCGACATCGGATCCGCCGGAGGGAGCTGCTGCTCATGACCGCGATCCGGCCGATGACCCCCGGAGACTGGGCGGCGGTCGAGACGATCTACCGCGAGGGGATCGCGACCGGGCACGCCACCTTCGAGGCCGAACCGCCCACGCGGGAGGCGTTCGACGCGGGGAAGCTCGACGTCGGGCGCCTGGTCGCCGTCGACGGAGAACAGATCCTCGGCTGGGCCGCGTTGTCGAAGGTCTCGGCCCGCCCCGTCTACCGGGGCGTGGTCGAGCACTCCGTCTACATCGCCGCCGCTGCACGTGGCCGCGGCGTCGGATCGAGGCTGCTGGCCGCGCTCATCGCCGCGGCGGACGACGCGGACCTGTGGACGATCCAGTCGAGCATCTTCCCCGAGAACACCGCCAGTCTCGCCCTCCACGACCGCGCTGGATTCCGGCGTGTGGGCATCCGGGAGCGCATCGCGCAGATGACGTACGGGCCGGAGGCTGGCCGCTGGCGCGACACGATCCTCATCGAGCGGCGGCGCCCGTGACGCCGTGACTCGTCCAGGATCCGCGTGTATCGTGATCGTCACAACGGGCCGGTTCCCGGAACGTTGCCAGCCGAAGACCCCGCCTAGCGGGGTCTTCGTTTTTAAGGCGTCCAGATCCGGTCGTGCGACGTCGACGCGTCGATCAGAGCGCCCAGGCGCGTCATCGTCGCCGCGGACTTCGGGTGCGTCTCCGTCACCGTCTGCCGACGCCGGTGCAGGTAGATCGCGAGGTCGGCCGCCTGCACCCCGGCGGCGTTCCTCGAGGACGCGAACTGGATCGGGGAGGAAATCAGGTTAAGGCGGCTCGTCAGGTAGCCCGGCGTGCCCAGTGACCGGTAGCTCTCGAACTGCCGCCGGTGCTCCTCCTGCGTCGCGATCTCGTCGGCGACGACGATCACCTCCTCGGTATCGAAGGAGAAGACGTCACGGCGGTACTCGTTCACCCGCTCGAGCAGGTGCTGCAGCACGATCTTGTGCGGCTGCTCCGGGTACCGGTACCGGGCGTTCAGGCGCTTCACGTCCACGCCCCGGAACAGGTAGCGGACTTCTGCCTCCTGCGCGATGCGCAGCGCGGCCGCGTAGATGCCCGCCGCCTCACGATGCTTCCCGCGCAGAGGAGCCCACTCGCCGGCGCCGCCCATCAGCTCGTGCCCGTGAAACTCGACATCCGCCGGCACCCCGTGATCCGCGGCGATCTGCTCCCGGAGAGCGGCGTAGCCGTGCTCGAGCTGCTCCCACTTCTCCTGTGTCGTCACGGCAGCGCCGATGAAGTAGAAGTCCTGTGTGTAGGACTCGTCCAGGTACGCGATCAGCACTCCGTCATCATGTCAGCGACCCCCGCCACCACTGGCGGCAGAACAGCCCGGACGGGCCGCTCCGGACAGCTCAAAGGCGCGAGCATGTCGCAGGAACACACATGCTCGGGGTGCATGGAGAGCACCCGATCGATCGGCTGTCACCGCTTGCGCGCGTCGGCGTCGAGGGTCTGCTGGAGAAGTCGGAGAGCCTTAGGTCCTACCCCATGGAGGGTCGCGAGGTGGTCCAGGCCCACCCGCCGCAGGTCGTCCGCATCGTGCACGCCCGCTTCCTCGAGCGCGCGGGAGGCCGGGGCGCCGATGGCGGGTAGCTGTCGAGACGGTTCCATAAGTCCGACCCTACGAACCGAACTGCTGCCCCGATAGCCGATGTCATCGCTCACCTCGGCACGCCTGCGCCAGGCTGCGGCGCTACTGCGGTCGTGTTCGTTCGCCTCATCCCACGGATCGCAGCGGATCGAACTGCCGTGAAGCCGTCGAAGGACAAGCGGGAACGCTTAGCCAGGGCGCCGGTATCCCGCTGCGTCGAGGACCGCCGGCGTCATTCAGGGCGGGTTGCGCACTTGAACGTCAGGAGCGGACGAGCCGCGCGATGGCGTCGGAGGCTTCTTGCAGCTTGATCTTCGCTTCGTCGCCGCCGGCTGCGGCGGCCTCGAGGACGCAGTGGTTCAGGTGGTCGTTCAGGAGACCGAGCGCGACGGACTCGAGGGCGCTGGTCATCGCGGAGATCTGGGTGAGGATCTTGATGCAGTACTGCTCGTCTTCAACCATGTTCTGCAGGCCGCGAGCCTGCCCCTCGATGCGGCGAAGGCGGCGGAGGTACTGGTCCTTGTCGGAGATGTAGCCGTGGGCGCCGGTGATGTCGGTCTGCTCGCTCGTCTGCTCGGTCACGGTGTCCTCATCCCCCGGGTGCTGGTGCAGCTCGTCCGCTGCTGCGCGGGGCGGACGGGTACGGAGGGGGTTTTCAGCCGCTCCGGCTGCTTTCTGCATACTCTAGGGGGGTATGCATGGGCGTCCCTTCTGATGCCCTCGGACGAGTGACGAGCAGTGTCGGAGGTGTGGATCATGAGCGACAGCGTCGTTTCTAAGCTGTCCGCGCCGCTGATGCGCGCGGTGGTCGTGGTGCTGACGTTGGCGGCTCTGCTGCTGGGCGTGTTCGCGATGCACTCGATGATGGGCAGCCATTCCGACGCGTCTGTGTCCGCAGGACACACGCATGCGCAGACCGATGCTCACGCCGACCCGGTAGCTGCGTCGACAGGCGGGATGGCTCTCGTGGCTGGCGCCGATCAGGGCGCGGTCGTGCCGATGGTGCCGTGTGATGACAGTTGCGCGATGGGGTGCGCTCTGATGGCGGCGACGTGCGTCATCGTCTTCTTCCTCGCGTCCCTGATCCTCCTGGCCCGGGTGCCGGCGCTGTTCGCGCGCGTGCTCGACGCGGGTCCGCGTCTTCTGCTGCTCGTTCCGCGCGCGAAGTTCCATGTGTATCTGCCGTCGTTGACGGTGTTGTCGATCAGTCGCACCTGATTCGCCTGTCGTCGCAGCGTCCGCTGCGACCTCATCACCCCGCCCGCAGGGCGCGGTTCCGGCGATTCCTGCTACCGACTGAACGGATACGACACTCATGAACACCAAGCGCACTCTTCTCGCCTCGACTCTCGCTCTGGCGACCGCAATTACTCTGGCCGCCTGCTCGGACAGCTCCGGCACGGGCGGCATGGAGGGGATGGACCACAGCAGCTCCTCCTCGTCCGCGTCCGCGTCGCCGTCTTCGACTGCTGCGGCGGAGGCGGACTTCAACGATCAGGACGTGATGTTCGCGCAGATGATGAAGCCCCACCACGAGCAGGCGGTGGAGATGGCCGACATGATCCTCGCGAAGGACGGCATCAGCACCGACGTCACCGACCTCGCGACCCAGATCAAGGAAGCGCAGGGTCCGGAGATCGCGCAGCTCGAGGAGTGGATCAGCGCGTGGGGCGCTGAGGACTCGATGTCGGGCATGGATCACAGCATGGACGGGATGATGTCCGACGAGGACATGTCCTCGCTGGAGAGCGCGACCGGCGCCGAGGCGGAGACGCTGTTCCTCGAGCAGATGATGATGCACCACGAGGGCGCCGTGGAGATGGCGCAGACCGAGGTCGACGAGGGCCAGAACGCGGACGCCATCGACATGGCGAACACGATCGTGCAGACCCAGACCGAGGAGATCGCAACCATGCAGGATCTCCTCGCGTCCCGCTGACCCGTCTTTCTGACGCCCCTTCCCCCTCCTGGGCAGGCGGAGCGCTGCTGCGTCGCGCCCGTGCGCGCTACCGCCGCGCCCCGGTGGGGGTCGCCGTACCTGGCGATCCCCACCCTCTACTTCTTCGCGCCCTCTGAGGGCGCTCGAACCAGAAACGTCCCCCTATGCACCGCCTTCCTCTTCACCCCCGTCCGCTTCGCTCGGGAGTCGCCCGGTGAGCGCCGCGTCGACGCCGACGAGCGACCCGCGCCGCCGCGACGTGCACCGCACCCGAACCCGCACCCGCGATGCCTCCCCGCGGCAGGCTGCGCTCACGCTCGGACGCCGGGTGACGTACACGGCGCCCTCGCGCGCAGACGCTCACGCGTTGCAGCAGGCCGCCCGCGCCGCGGCCCGCCCGCGACCGACCCCGCCGGGCACGGCCACGATGCGGCCGCGCCTGGCCGGGATGTCCGCGATGACTCTCGTCACGATGATCGCGGTGACCTCCTCCATGCCCGCGTTCGCCGTGGAAGGCACCCCGACCACGACCGCGACCCTGGCCGTCAGCGAGGTGCAGCCGCAGACGTTCGTCGCCGCCGGCGCCGTGCAGCTCACCGTCACCCGTGACGCGTTCGGCGCGGAAGCCAAACCCGAGGTGCTGGTGACCGCCGCCGTCGCCACGGCCCTCGTGGACGACGCATCAGAAGACTCCGCCGCGTCCCTCGAGGACAGCGGCATCGCGGGTGCCGCCTGGCGGGTGCCGGTCGCGGGCCGCATCTCGAGCACCTTCGGTCCGCGCCCGAATGCTCCGGTCTCGGGAGTGAGCCCGTTCCACAAGGGCACCGACCTCGCCGCCCCCTGCGGAACACCCGTGGTCGCCGCAACCGGTGGGACCGTCGAGGAAGCCGACTACGCCGGCAGCTACGGCAACTGGATCCTGCTGGCGAGCAGCGACGGCATCGAGACGGGCTACGCGCACAACAGCGACCTGCTCGTGGACGTGGGTGACACGGTCGCCGCCGGCGACCTGATCGCTCTCGTGGGCTCCACCGGCGCCTCCTCCGGCTGTCACCTGCACTTTGAAACGCGCGTGGACGGGAGCCCCGTGGACCCGGAAGGCTTCATGAGCGATCTGGGTGTCGGCCTTGGCTGAGCATTGCGGGCACCGCTCGCGCCGCACGCGGCGTCTCGCCGTCATCGTCGGCGCCGCCGTGACGGTGGCGCTGCTCACCGGCTGCGTTTCGTCAGGCCGCGTGGAGACGGGCGCGCTCGTGGCCGCGCCGGCAGGGTTGGAGCACGTGCACGGGCTGGGCTGGGATCCGGTGACCGGGCTCACCTACGCGGCTGCGCACTCGGGAGTGTGGGTGATCCCCACCGACACCCTCCCGGACACCTACCCGGCCAGCCCCACCCCGACCGACGACGAAGCGGGCGGAGGGCCGGTCGCCGGCCGGGCGCAGGACACGATGGGGTTCACGATCACCCCGGAGGGAGTGTTCTACGCCTCCGGGCATCCCGACCCCGCCGACAGGTCCGCGCCAGGACCCAACCTGGGTCTGATCCGCAGCATCGATGCGGCCGCGACCTGGGAGCCGGTGTCCCTGAGTGGGGAGACGGATTTCCACGACCTCGCGACCGTCGCTCTCACCGATGCGGCGACCCGCGTGTACGGGTACGACGCGAGCCGCGGCGTCATCCTCCGCAGCGACGACTCCGGCGCCGCATGGACCCCGTCTGCGCAACTGCCGCTGCGCGATCTGACCGTGGACCCCGAGCGTCCCGACCGGGTGTTCGCGACGACCGAGACGGGCTTACAGGTCAGCGAGGACGCCGCGGTCACGTTCCGGCCCGTCTCCGGCGCGCCCGCCCTGTTCCTCGTGGACGGCAGTGCCGGCGGGCAGCTGGTCGGTGTCGACGTCGACGGGACGTTGTGGACGGGAACTCTCGAGGGCTCCTGGCAGAGCCACGGAACCCTCGAGGGGCAGCCGGAGGCGTTCGCGCTCGTCGACGGCGAAGAACAGTGGGTCCTTGCCGCCGACGAGCGCGGAGTGGTCGCCTCCGGCGACTACGGGCGCACCTGGACGGTACTGCGGCCCTCCTCGTGACGGACTGGGCTGGTGTCGCGTTCGCGCGCGGCGCGGGTGCTGGCCTGCGGGGACAGCTCCAGGCGGCGCAGCAGCTGCGCGTTCACGGCGACGACGACCGTGGACGCGGACATCAGCAGAGCCCCGACCGACATCGGCAGCACGAACCCGATCGGCGCGAGCACTCCCGCGGCCAGGGGGACGGAGAGGAGGTTGTAGCCGGCCGCCCACCACAGGTTCTGCTTCATCTTCCGGTAGCTGGCCCGGGACAGCTCGATCACGGACAGCACCGACCGGGGGTCATCGGAGGCCAGGATCACCCCGGCGGATGCGATCGCGACATCGGTGCCTGCGCCGATCGCGATTCCCACGTCGGCCTGCGCGAGAGCGGGAGCGTCGTTGACGCCGTCACCGACCATCGCGACCCGTCGGCCCTCGCGCTGCAACTCGATGACCTTCGCGGCCTTGTCCTCCGGCTTCACGCCGGCGAACACCCGGTCGATGCCGAGCTCCTCGCCCACGGTGCGGGCGACCGCTTCCGCGTCGCCGGTGATCATGACCACCTGCACGCCGATCGCGTGCAGCGCGTCGACAGCCTGCCGGGACTCCTCCCGCACCTCATCCGCGAGCCCGAGAGCCCCGATGACCCGACCGCCGGCGAGGACGTGGAGGATGATCATCCCCTCCGCCTCCCACGCGCGCGTCTGCTCGAGCGCGGCAGCGTCGTGCGCGCGCAGCATCGACGGACCGCCCACGCTCACCGCACGCCCCTCGACCTGCGCCGTGACGCCGACAGCGGTCGACGCCTGGAAACCGGTCGCTGCCGGCACCCGCACGCCGCGGCTGTTCGCGGCTGCCACGATCGCCCGAGCGAGAGGGTGCTCACTGTCCGCCTCGACCGCCGCAGCGACCGCGAGCAGCTGCTCCTCGTTCACCCCGTCGACAGTGTGCACGGCGGCGAGCGTCGGCTCGCCCTTGGTCAGGGTGCCCGTCTTGTCGAACAGGACCGTGGTCACCGTGCGCATGCTCTCCAACGCGAGACGGTCCTTGACGAGGACGCCGCCCTTCGCGGCCCGCTCGGTCGCGATGGACACCACCAGCGGGATCGCGAGTCCCAGCGCGTGCGGGCACGCGATGACCAGAACCGTGATGGTGCGGATCACCGCCTCGTCGGGACTGCCCAGCAGCGACCACACGATCGCGGTGATCACTCCCGCGCCCAACGCGAACCAGAACAACCACCCGGCGGCAACATCAGCGATGCGCTGCGCCCGGGAGGACGAGTTCTGCGCCTCCGTGACCAGGCGCTGGATGCCGGCGAGAGCGGTGTCGTCGCCGACGGCCGTCACCTCCACCCGCAACGCCGTGTCCGTGGCGACCGTGCCGGCCACGACCATCGATCCCGGGCCGCGACTGACCGGGCGGGACTCCCCGGTGATCATCGACTCATCCACGTCCGCGGTGCCCTCCAGCACCCGGCCGTCCGCCGGCACCCGGCCGCCGGGACGCACGACCACGACATCCCCCTGCACCAGGTCCGCGGGAGACACCTTCTCCACCTCACCCTCGCGCACCCGCTCCGCCTCATCCGGCAGCAGCGCCGCGAGAGAGTCCAGCGCCGAGGACGTCTGCGCGAGAGAGCGCATCTCGATCCAGTGCCCGAGCAGCATGATCACGATCAGCAGCGCCAGCTCCCACCAGAAGTCCAGCTCGTGATCCAGCAGCCCCGCGCTCGCACCCCACGACGCGAGGAACGCGACCGTGATCGCCAGAGCGATCAGCAGCATCATCCCCGGCGTCCTCGAGCGCAGCTCCGACACCGCCCCCTGCAGGAAGGGCCGGCCGCCCCAGACGTACATCACCGTCCCGAGCACCGGCGAGATCCAGCCGACCCCCGCAACGTCGGGGAGGGAGTAGCCCAGGATCATCGAGAACATGCCGCTGAACACGACCACCGGCACCGCGAACACCAGCATGATCCAGAACAACCGCCGGAACTGGCCGACATGATCGCCGTGGCCGCCGTGGCCGCCGTGGCCGCCGTGGCCGCCGTGGCCGGCAGCGCCCGCCGTCATGTTGTGGCCTGCGTGAGGATCAGGCGCTCCGCGCATCTGGTGCCCGGCGTGCCCGTCAGGGGCCGTACTCACGTGATGACCTGTCCTTCCCGCGTCGACGTCGCGTGCTTCGACGGTGCGGTGAGCACTCTCGTGCTCGTCATCGTGCAGGTGGTGCTGCGCCATCATGACTCCTTCCGGCCGCTTCCGGCCTGATCCGATGGTATACCCCCCGGGGGTATCAGACAACGGGGTGATCGGGCGGAAGATTCCCGACTTGACCGAAGATGTCGGGGCAGGGGCAACGCACCACATCGATACGGGATGGGTTGGGCGGGTGCCTAGGCTGAGCGCATGAGTGACTCCAACCCGTCTGGCACGCCGTCGCCCGTCCCGGAGCGCCCCCGCTGGGTGAAGGTGTTCATGGTCGTCGTCGTCGTCCTCGCGATCGGCTTCATCGTCGTGCACCTGCTCACCGGCGGCGGGGCGCAGATGATGAATCACTGATGATGCTCGGCCCGCGAGCTCGCCGAGTCGCCCTCACCGTCCACGTCCTGGTGTCCGTGGGCTGGTTCGGCGCGGTGGGCGCGTTCCTCGCGATCGCGCTCGTCGGAGCGACCAGCAGCGACCCCTTCACGGTCCGAAGCGCCTACTTGGCGTTGGACCCGCTGGGGACGTTCGTCATCATCCCGTTCGCCCTCGCCTCCCTCGCCACCGGAATCCTGCAAGGCCTCGGAACGCACTGGGGACTGGTGCGCCACTACTGGGTGGCGATCAAGCTGTGGCTGAGTGTCTTCGCAACCGCAGTCCTCCTGCTGCACACGCGCCTCATCGAGACGATGTCCCTCGCCGCCCGCCACGGGCTCATCCCCTCCACGCTCGAGGGAACCCGCACGCAACTGGTCGTCGCGACCGCCGGCGGCGCCGTCGTTCTCGTGGTTATCACCGCCCTGTCCGTCCTCAAGCCTCGCGGCCGCACCCGGCTCGGGCTGAGAGCAACCCGAACGACCTGACCGGCGTTGAGTTCCGGCGTGTCAGCGCCGAGACAATGAGGAGGCGCGGGGGTGATCGCTGCCCGGGCGCAGCGCTATCCAGAGCCCGCACCGCCGGCACACGTACGCGGCGCCATCGTTGAGTGCGTGAACCTGACGTCGACGGCGGGCCCGTCCGCAGCAGGAACAGGTGACGGAGGAATCAGGGTTCACGGGCAGCGATCGCTTCCACGAGCTGCTCCGTCGTCGGAAGACCCGCCAGCCCGCTCGGCGTGAAGTAGATCCGACAGGCAAGATCCGTGGTCCGCCCGCCCGACGGGAACAGGTCTTCCCCGTCGAGGGTGATCGTCGGGGAACCCGCGAAAGCGACGCCGGCGGCGTCCTCCGGTGTCGCCAGAAGCCGGTAGGTGACGGGGATGTCGGAGTGGCCGGTGGACTTCAGCGCCTGGTCCAGGCGAGGGCCGACGTCCTTCCAGTTCGGGCAGTCGTCGATGTGAAGAACCTCGATCATCATTCTCCGATCATCCTCCCGCCGTGCGCGTCGCACCCGAGGAGAGCACTTCTGAGGTTGAGGGTGTCTGCCCCGGAACATCGATCGTCAGCCCGCTCGTGGCTCGCCTGTCGGCGCCCGCTCTAGTCATCGTCATCGTCGTCTTCTACGAGCTCGCCTTCCCAGGCCTCGCGTCCCTCGTGAATGGCGAAGAGAGCGATGACGAACCCTGCAACCGGGTCAAGCCACGCGGCTCCAGTGAGGGCGTAGAGGACGAGCCCGACGAGGGTGGAGACGCTCAACAGCACGCAGATCCGAGTCTCCGCTGCGTCCGCGAGGATCAGGGGGTCTCCGAGCCTCTTCCCGACACGCGTTTTCACCGCCGCAAGGACCGGCATGACGATGATCGAGAGGATCAGGAGCACGATGCTGACCGGGGAGGACTCGGGAGCGTCACCCGCGATCAGGCTGCGGATGCCCTCGATGCTCACGTAGGCGGCGAGGAGGAAGAACGTCACGGCGACGAACTTCAACGTGCGCCGCTCCTTCGCTTCGTCCGCCTCACCATGCCGCAGCCGCGCCGCCAGGCGCAGCCCTACCAGCACGGCGGCGATCGACTCGATGCCGGAGTCGATGCCGAACCCGATCACGGACACGAGTCCCGCGGCGATACCGGCCGCGATCGCGACGATGCCCTCGATGACGTTGTAGGCGACGGTGAACTGCGCCAGGCGCAGCCCGCGTCGGGTCAGCTGTTCGGTCTCGGCGGGGGTGAGTGCGCTCATTCGGTGGTCCTCTCGGGGCGGGGGTGACGGGTCAGATGGGGAGGACGAATCCGTTGATCAGGTTCTGGAGGCGGTAGATCAACTGGGTCCACAGGCCGCTGACCATGGCGGTGCCGATGAGGATGAGTAGCCCTCCGCCGAGGAGGTTGATGGTGCGGATGTGGCGTTTGAGGAAGCTGGTCGCGGTGGCGGCCCAGGAGAATCCGAGGGCGATCAGCAGGAACGGCAGTCCCAGGCCCAGGCAGTACAGCAGGCCGAGGAACGCGCCGCGGCCGGCGGAGGCGCCGTCCAGGCTCAGCGCGGAGATCGCGGCGAGGGTGGGCCCGAAGCAGGGTGTCCAGCCGAGCCCGAACACCACACCGAGCAGGGGTGCTCCGGCGAGTCCGGTCGCGGGTTTCCAGCGGGGGCGGATGGTGCGTTGCAGGAACCGGACCTGCCCGATGAACACGACGCCCATGAGGATCACGAGCACTCCGAGGATGCGGGTGACGGTGTCCTGCCATTCGAGCAGCCATGTCCCGAGGGCGCCGAACGCGGCGCCGTAGGCGATGAAGACGACGGCGAAACCGGCGATGAACAGGCCCACTCCGGCGACGAGGCGGCGCCGGCTGCCTGTGGCGAGGTCGGGGTTTCCGCCGATGTAGGCGAGGTAGCCGGGGACGAGGGGGAGCACGCACGGGGACGCGAACGAGACGAGGCCGGCGAGGACCGCGATGGGCGCGGCGAGCAGGAGTTGGCCGCTGAACACAGCCTCTCCCCAGTTCACGAGGCCGCCTCCGCGATGGTGTCCGCGATGAGGGTGTCGAGGATGGAGCGGGCGGTGACCCGGCCGAGGATCCGCGCGGCGGGTCGGCCGTCGACGTCGAGCACGAGGGTGGTAGGGACGGCGTTCGCGGCGAACTTCCCAGAGAACGCGAGGGCCACGGCGGCGTCGGTATCGATGATCGAGGGGTAGGTGATGCCGTAGGTGTTCGCGAACGAGGTGGCGGTGTCGGCTTGGTCGCGAACGTTGACACCGAGAAACGCCGCTCCGTTCCCGTCGTACTGCTCGTGCAGCGCTTGCAGGTCGGGTGCTTCGGCGCGGCAGGGGGCGCAGGCGGCGTACCAGAAGTTCACGACGAGCACCTGCCCGCGGTAATCCTCGGAGCTGATCGCGTCGCCCGTTTCGCTCGTTCCGGCGAAGTCGACCGGCTCGCCGCGACTGCCGACAGGCCATTCGATGACGGTGCCGTCACCGGCGACGTAGTTCTTGTTCGACCCGCCGCGGTACTGCTCCGCGAGGTCGTCCCGCGCGCATCCGCTGGTCCCGATGCCGATCATCGCGAGCGGGGGAAGGGCCAGCAGGGCGCGGCGGCTGAGGGCGCTCACGAGGCGAGAGCGGCGTCGAGAGCGGCCTGGATGTCTTCGAGGCGTTCGAGCTGGATCGCCTCGTCGTTGACGAAGATCGTCGGCGTGCCCTGCACCCCCAGGTCCTTGCCCGCCTCGAAATCAAAGCGCACCCGCTCGAGCGTCGACGGGTCGGCCACATCCGCGTCGTACTGCTCCAGGTCGAGGCCGATCTCCTCCGCGAAGCCGCGGAACACGTCGGCCTTGGAGTCTTGGCTCTCGCCCCAGCTCGCCTGCGTCTGGAACATCCGGTCGTACATCTCCTCGAACCGGTCCTGCCGCGCTGCTGCCTCGACGGCGAGAGCGGCATTCTCGGAGTTGCGATGCGAGGGAATCGGGAAGTAGCGGGTCGCGAAGGTGACCCGGCCTGCGTACTCCTCACGCAGCTGCTCGATGGTCGGGTAGACGGCCGCGCAGACCTCGCACTCGAAGTCGAGGAACTCGACCAGCGTCACCTTCCCGTCCTCCGCCTGATCGAGCATGTGGGTGTTCTGCTCGAGGACGGGCGTCGCGGCGGCGACCTCTTCGCGGGAGGCGGAGAAGGGCCGGAAGATCGCGATCGCGGCGATGACCGCGACGACGAAGACAGCCGCGGCGATGGCGATCAGGTTGACCTTGGTGCTGGTTTTCACGGGTGGTGCTTTCTGTCAGGCCGGTGGTCGGCAGAAACAAGGGGACGGCGCCGTGATCCGGCGAACGGTGAGGCTCAGGGCTGCGCCTCGATCAGGTTTCGCTCGTCTGTGGTTGGGGCGCGTCCGCTCTGCCGAAGACCTGCAGGAGGGCCCAGCCGGCGATGCCGCAGGTGGTGAAGATGTCGGCGACGTTGAAGATCGCGAACCAGTCGACCGCGATGAAGTCGACGACCTCTCCGCCCAGCGGCGTGTCCGCGGCTCGGCTGATGCGGTCCCAGATGTTCCCTGCGCCACCGCCGGCGGCGAGAGCGAGAAGTGCCGGTCCACCCAGCGGAGCCCCGCGGATGGTCCGCACGAACACCCACACCGTGAGGGTCACAAGAATGACGATCAGTCCGACCGCCAGTGCAGGTCCCAGCTCGGAGCCCATCCCGAAGGCGACGCCGGGGTTGAAGATCAACTCGAACCGCGCTCCGAGAGCGAGCTCGATCGTGCGTCCGTCTTCCAGCGCTGTCAGGGCCCAGCTCTTCGTGAGCTGATCAAGACCGAACGCGGCCGCAATCAGCGCAGCGATGAAAGCCACTCGGAGGACGAGCCTGCGCGTGGCGGGCATCAGAACAGCTCGAGGAGTCGAGGCAGAACACCCGACTCGATCAGGATGAACAGACCCAGGCCGATGAATACGGCAGGCACGAGCCAGTGCTCGACCCTCTCCAACAGCTCGGTCACCGTCTTGTTCGTGCCGACGACGCGAGCGATCAGGCACCACACCGCGACGAGGAGGAAGAACACGATGATCGTGACCACCGTGTCCGCGATCGGGCTCGTGCGGAATACGGGCGTGTAGAGGGAGATGTTGTCCGCGCCGTTCGCGATCGTGATCCCCGCAACGCCCAGCAGCCCGACCGCACTGATCGAACTCTCGTCATCGTCGTCGTCATCATCGCCCCTGCTGCGCAGGGTGCGGATGAGCCCGTACAGACCGATCGCCAGCGGGATCAGGCCCAAAAGCCCCACCCACTCATCCGGGATGATCGTCAACCCGGCGGCGGCAACGACGCTGATCGCGACGAGAGTCGCGAAGCCGAGGTACTGCCCCGCCACAACCTTCCAGCCCGGCAGCGAGCCACGGGCGGACGCGAGGAACAGCACCGTCAGAACCACGATGTCATCGATGTTCGTCGCAGCGAACAGTCCGATTGCCGCCGCGATAGTGCCGATCACGGCGCCACTTCCACGCCCCGACGGACCTCCGATGCGGCAGCGTCCACGTCACGTGCGCTCCGTGCTTCCGCCCCGAACGTGCCGCACAGATCCGCTTGGAACCCCGTCGCCTCCAAAAGTGCCTCAGCGGACTCGAGAAGATCGATCAGCTCCGGACGGGCCAACGAGTAGAACACCTGCCGTCCCTCTGCACGCCCCACGACCAGGCCGCACTCGCGCAGGCAGCTCATGTGCTCAGAAGCCGTCGACTGCGCCACGCCCAGCTCCGCCACTAGATCACTGACCCGAGCCTCACCATGCTGAAGTCGCCGCACGATCTGGAGACGCTTCGGGTCGGCCAAAGAGTGAAAGAGGGAGACGGCGGCAGAGGAGCCCCGCACGTGATCAATCGGCATGCACCGATGTTATCGACAGAAATCGATTTGAGCGACCACTGCCGAGGTGTTCGCGAACGATCGTTCACGAGACGGTCGAGCAGCGCGGCGTCTCAATCGGCGCGCCGTGTTCTACGACCCGTGTCCGAGAGCTATGACCTGTCAGGCGCGTTCCTAGTACAGTCGGGCCATGGCCTCAATCGGATACGCGCGCGTCTCGACCAGAGACCAGAACCCTGACGCTCAGACCGACGCGCTCACCGCCGCCGGCTGCGAGAAGGTGTTCGTGGAGCACGCCTCCGGAGTACTCGCGAAGCGTCCCGCGCTCGAGGACGCTCTCGACTACCTCCGCGAGGGCGACTCCCTCGTCGTGACCAAGCTCGACCGCCTCGGCCGGTCCGTGCGGAACCTGAAAGAGGTAGCCGACGGCCTCCAGCAGCGCGGCATCGGACTGAAGGCTCTCTCCCAGGGCATCGACACCACCACCCCGGGCGGCCGGCTGTTCTTCCACATGCTCGCCGCGATCGCCGAGTTCGAACACGACCTCATCGTGGAGCGCACCCACGACGGTCTCGCCGCCGCGCGAGCTCGCGGACGCAAGGGCGGCGGGCGCTTCAAGATGACGCCCACGAAGGCGAAGCAGGCGCGCGCGATGTACGACGAGAAGACCTACACGGTCCAGCAGATCGCCGAGACCTTCGGCGTCTCCCGCGGCACCATCTACCGCCACCTCACCGAAGACCACTGAGAGCCGCCGCGACGAGCGTCGCGGTTCACGGACTCGAGCGGACGCCGACCTCCGGCCGGCGCGGTGCTTTGCGCTGCGCGCATTTTTGCCTGGAAGCCTTCGGCAGCGTACGGGCCTCCGGCGTCCACGCAAGCCGCTGCGCGGCCGGCTCCTCCGAGGTTCTCGGCACGCGGTCGCTGC
>NZ_PSWM01000025.1:0-57618 GCF_002932795.1 Rathayibacter sp. AY1B5 | reverse complement strand
GGTCTAGCCTCCGCCTCGGGGAGGGACCGGGCGGCGGGCGCCCGATCCCTCCCCGAGGCGGAGGCTAGACCTCCTGGTCCTCACGGCGGCGGCTACGGGCGATCAGGAGCGAGCCGAGGCCGAGGGCGACAGCACCTCCCGAGAGCAGCAGCCAGGAGCCGGTCTCCACTCCGGTGGAGGGGAGGCCGCCGGGGCCGGTCGGCGCGGTGATCGGCGCGGCCGTGGCGGTCGGTCCGGCCGTTGGCACGACCGTCGGCACGACCGTCGGCTCCGGGGTCGCCGTGGGCTCGGGGCTCACGGTCGGCTCGGGCGTCGCGGTCGGCTCGGGCGTCGCCGTGGGCTCCGGAGTCGCGGTCGGCTCAGGCGTCGCGGTCGGCTCAGGCGTCGCGGTCGGCTCAGGCGTCGCGGTCGGCTCAGGCGTCGCGGTCGGCTCCGGCGAGCCGGTCGGCTCCGGCGTCGGCGTGGGCTCCGGGGTCCCCGGCAGCTCGACGGCGGCGCCCTCCGGCGCCACGGCGAGCAGCGCCCGGGCGACGTCGCTGAAGGCTCCGACCGGGTGGTTGCGGAACACCGGCGAGGTGCCGAAGAGGAAGCCCTCGGTGCCCGACTCCGTCGAGAACGAGACGGCCGAGGCCTGACCGGCCGCGTCGCTCCGGGACTGCCCCTCGGAGTCGACCCAGTGCCCGGCGACGAACGTGCCGTCCTCCGAGTAGCTCTGCTCGACCGCGACCGACTCGTCGAAGCCGCCGAACCACAGCGCGGGCGAGACGAAGGCGGTGTCCTGCGGGTAGTCGCCGAGGACTCCGCCGGCCGGCGTCTCGACCGAGACGATGCCGTTGGAGCCGCTGGTGCCGGTCTGCGCGGTCAGCTCGGACAGGCCGAAGTCGGACACGAAGGCCGCTCCTGCGCCGCCGCGGCCGACGACGTCGCCGCCCGCCGCGAGGAACCCCTCGACCACGGCGCGGCCCGCGGCCTGCTCCGGGGTGAAGGAGAGGGCGCGTCCCACGTAGAGCACGTCGGCGCCGTCCAGAGTCGCGGTGCCCGAGGCGAGCGCGGCCGCGTCGACGGCGACCGCGTCGGCGAAGCCGAGCTTGGCCAGCGCATCGCGGTCCTCGTTCGTGCCGGAGTAGGCGATGCGGAGGGCGTCGAGCCCCTTCCCGTCCTCGGCGCGCACGCGGTCGGCGGTGGTCGCGGTGAAGTCGACGCCGAAGACGGCGGCGGCCCCCTCGGCGGCGGCGAGTCCGGCGGCGTCGGCGCGCAGGGCGATGGTGCCGTCCTCGAACTGCTCGAGCGCGACTCCGTCGGCCAGCAGCGCGTTGACGGCCTGGTACTCCAGGACGCCGCGCGGCTCGAAGGCGAGGTAGTCGGCGCCCGCCGGGACGGAGCCTGTCGGAGCCACGGCGGTCACCGGCTCCAGGCCGACGGCCGGGAGAGCGTCCGTGGTGGAGCCGATCGCCTGCACGTCGGCGCCCCAGAGGAGCGAGAGGCTCCAGGCCGAGACGTCGTACATCTCGGGCACGCGGCTCGAGATGTCGCTGCCGTCGGCGAGGAGGACGTTGGCGAGGCCTCGGACCGACTGGTGCATGTCGACGAGGTAGGTGCCCGCCGGGTAGGAGACGCCTCCGACGCTCGTGGCGGACGTGGTCCGCGACACCTCGACGCCGTGGGCGAGGAGCTGCTCGACGAGGGTCTCGGCGTCCGAGACGGAGCGCTGCGTGCCGTCGACCGGGATGACGTAGGCGCGCGGGTACTCGGTCGTGTAGACGTCGGTCTCGTCCCAGATCTCGGTCCACTCGGTCGGCACGCCCGCGGGCAGGTCGGCCGCGGAGACGTCGGCGGGGATCTCGACGGCGGGGGCGCCGGTGACGCCGCGCTCGAAGATGGCGACCTGGTTGCTCAGGAGCGCGTCCCGGTTGGCCTCGATGTAGTCGACGGAGGCGTCCATGACGATCCCGGCGACCTCGACGTCGATGTCCGCGTTGGCCTGGCCCTGGGCGATCTCCTCCGGAGTGCTGTCGGCCGTGCGGCCGAGCGGAAGCTCCACCGTGTTGGTGATCGCGCCCTGGAAGGCGACGTACTGCGGAGCGAAGATCGGGGGCCAGTCGTCCCAGCCCGCGCGGATGTCGCGGTAGGGGATGAGGATCCTGCCGGTGTTGTCCGTGGTGGCGCTGCCGTCCTCGGCGAGGTAGGTGTTGCCGGGCACGTCGGCCTCGACGACGCGGCGCTCGATCTCGAGTGCGGTCGCGTAGGCGTGCGGGAGGAAGAGGTCGTACTCGTAGTTCTCGCCGTGCGGCGGGCCGCAGGGCTCGACCTGGAGGATCCCGGTGTAGCCGTGGATGTCGATGAAGTACGTGGGCTGGAGGACGCTGGAGAGGTCGCGGATCACGGCCGCCTCGCTGGTGGCTCCGGTGATCATGTCGCGGTTCGGGTCGTAGCCCGCGGCGACGGCGCGCTGGCCGAGGGCGCGGCCGTCGGGGTTGTTCGTGACGGTGAAGTAGAGGCGGTTGCCCTCGAGCAGCGCCTCCGTCTCCGCGTCCTCAGCGGTGGCGACGCCCTCGATGTACTCGAGGATCGCGTCGCTGCCCTCCCACTCGTTGCCGTGGATGTTGCCGTTGAACCAGACCGGCACCTTGTACCCGTCCATCAGCTCGACGTCGGCGGCCGCGGCGGCGGGCTCGTACTCGAGCCGGTCGCGCCACTCGGCCTGCTGCGCCGTCTCGGCCTCGGTCTCGGGAGCGGTGACGGTGACCAGATAGATGTCGCGGCCGAGGCCGGACTTCCCGACCACCTGGGTCGAGACCCGGTCGGAGCGGGCGGCGAGCGCGTTGAGCTGCGGCGCGATGGCGTCGTAGGGGGTGACTCCGCGCAGGAGCGAGGCGTCGGTCGGGTCGACGGGCACCTCGGTCAGCGGGGTCTGCTGCGGGTAGCTGGTCGGCACCGCGATCGGGGCGGACGGCGGACGCACGATGTCCACGCGGGTGTAGTCGGCGGGTGCCGCGGTCGTGGCGGTCGCGGGCGGCGCGACCAGGAGGCCGCCGGCGGCGAGCGCGAGCGCGGCGCATCCGGAGGCGAGGGCGGTTCGAGATCTCAAGCGGAGTTCTTCCCTTGTCGAGGCGTGACGGAACGGATCGGGCCCCCGTCGGCGTCTGGATCTCCGAATCGGATGTGAACCCTCTCAGGAAGATAGAGGCTCCATGTTTCCGTCGCGTGTCGGCCGGGTCAGGTCCGCGAGATGCCACATCGGTACGCCTCGGCGGGCGTGTCGCATACCGGACTGGCATCTCGCGGAGGGAGGACGGCCGGTCCGGTCAGAGGAAGAGGGAGAGGACGAGCGTGGCGCCGAGTGCGAGGACGGAGGCGAGGGAGACGCCGACGGTCACCGACTTGAGGGCGCCGCGGACCGACTGGCCGAGGAAGCTCTGCAGCAGCCAGAAGGTGTTCGAGGTGACGTGGATGCAGAACAGCGCGCCGGAGCCCGCGGCGAGCGCGATCAGCAGCGGGTCGAGGCCGAGCGTGGCGGCGACCGGCGCGACGACTCCGGCGGCCGTGATCGCCGAGAGGGTGACCGAGCCGACCGCGATGTGCAGCACGGCCGCCATCACCCAGACGAGCAGCAGCGGCGCGGTCGCCGAGGTCGAGAAGTAGCCCTTCAGGATCTCGCCGAGGTCGCCCTGCGCGATCACCGCGGCGAGCGCCCCGCCGACGCCGGTGAGCAGGAAGATCTGCCCGCCGTCCTGGAAGCCCTTGGCGACCGCCTTCTCCATCCGCGCAGTGCCCACGGTGGACCGGCCGACGACTCCGGTGCCGATCACGGCGAGGAGGAGCGCGATGACGGGGTTCCCGAGGAACTGCAGCACCGGCAGCTCGATCCCGGAGACGGTGAGCACCGCCTGCGCGGCGATGAGCAGCAGGGCGAGGAGCATGGGAGCGAAGAGGAGCAGGAGCGGGCGCTCGCGAGCGCCGTCCGGCTCGGCGGGGGACGGGCTCCCTCCGTCCGAGTCGTCGTGCGACGCGTCCACCGCCCCTCCTGGTGCGCCCGAGGACGCCCCGGGCAGCGCTCTCGCGCCGAACGTCGGCAGCCGAGCGGACTCCGCGGAGGATCCCGCTTCCACGGTCGCGAGGCCCGTCGTATCGTCGCGCACGACCAGCTGCTCGTCGCGGGCCGGGTCCCAGAAGCCGAGGCGGAACGCGAGCGACATCAGCAGGATCGTGACCACGACCGTCGGCGCCACCACCGCGAACCCGCCGAGCATCATCACGCCCAGGGGGACTCCGAGCAGCCCCGCGAGCGCGACGGCGGCGAAGCCCGGCACCATCATCACGATGCCCATTTCGAGCCCGACGGCGAAGGTGACGGCGACGATGCCGGTGCCGGCCCGCCCCAGCCGCGGTGCGATCCGCCGGGCGAGGGGGGCGGCGATCACGATCAGCGCGTCGACGAAGATCGTCTGCAGGTAGGTGGCGAAGGAGAGTCCGAGCGCGTAGGGGATGCCGCGGCGGCCGAAGACGCGCATCAGGCCCTCGACGAGCCGGACGACGGCGCCCATCTCGTTGAGCATCGCGCCGATGAGCACGCCCCACCCGATCAGGAGGCCCGCCTCCATCATCACCTCGCCGAAGCCGGTGGTCATCGTGGAGACGGTGTCGACGGGGCCGAGACCGGTGAGCAGGCCGATCGCAGCGGCTCCGACGGCCAGCGCCAGCACCGGGTTGAACCGGAAGCGCACGATCGCGACGACCACCGCGACGATCACGAGGGCGACGACGCCCAGGGTGTACCACTCGGGCATGACGTCCTCCTCCGCCCGCGACTGCGCGTGCCGTCACACCCTAGGGGACCGCCGCGCACCCCCTCGCCCCCGCCGGGCGCGGGGCCGTAGCGTGGACGCATGGCACTGACGCTCCCCGAGCCCCGACTCCCCTCCCTCCTCGACTCCCCCGTCCTGCGCTGGGGCGTCGTCGCCCCCGGCTCGATCGCCGGCTCCTTCGTCGAGGCGCTGCAGAAGCACACCCGGCAGCGCGTGGTCTCGGTCGGCTCCCGCTCGCTGGAGCGCGCGGAGCGGTTCGCGAGCCGGTTCGGGATCGAGCGGGCCTCGGCCGGCTACGAGGCCGTGGTCGAGGATCCGGAGGTCGACGTCGTCTACATCGCCTCCCCGCACTCGGAGCACGCCCGCCAGGCGCTGCTCGCCATCGCCGCGGGCAAGCACATCCTGGTCGAGAAGCCGTTCGCGCCGACCCCGGGCGAGGCCGAGATGATCGTGCACGCCGCGCGCGACGCCGGAGTGTTCGCGATGGAGGCGATGTGGATGCGCTACCTGCCGCACATGGACGTCGTGCGGCAGCTGCTGGCCGACGGAGCGGTCGGCGCGCCCGCTGTCGTCTCGGCCGACTTCGGCGCCGCCTTCGACTTCGACCCCTCCAGCCGCATCTTCGACCCGGCGCTCGCGGGCGGCGGCCTGCTGGACGTCGGCGTCTACGCCTCCTCCTTCGTCTCCATGGTGGCGGGCACCCCGCAGAGCACCGTCGTCGCCGGCAGCCTGACCTCGACCGGCGTCGACGCGACCGCGACGATCGTCGGCAGCCACGCGCACGGGGTGCAGTCGGTGGCCACCTCGACCGTGCTGGCCGACACCCGGCACGCGGCGAGCGTCGCGGGGCGCGCGGGGCGGATCGACGTGCATCCGTCGTTCTGGACGCCGGGCGGCGTGACGCTCACCCGCGGCTCCGAGAGCGGATCGTGGATCGACCGGACGCCGCTCCAGGGCGGCGAGGGCCTCGCCTGGGAGGCGCTGCACGTCGCGCAGTACGTGACGGAGGGGCGCAGCGAGTCGCCGCTGCACCCGCTCGACGAGGTGGTCGCCGTGGTGCGGACCCTCGACGACGCGCGCCGCCGGCTCGGCGTCTCGGTGTAAGGCGGGGCGGGCCGGGGTCTCAGCTCGGACTGCCGGGGCGGGTGCGGTGCGCAGGAGCGCGTGCGATCTGCAGGCATGTGTGCAATCTGCAGGTGTGTGTGCGATTTGCAGGTGTGCGATTTGCAGGTGTGCGTGCGATCTGCAGGTGTGCGATCTGCAGGCGTGTATGCGATCTGCAGGTGGGCGTGCGACCTGCAGGAGCGCGTGCGACCTGCAGGTGTGCGATCTGCAGGTGGGCGTGCGATCTGCAGGACGCTGGGTGATTCGCAGGTGCGATTCGCAGGGGATCGGCCGAGTCCGGAGACGTTCTGCTCGCAGAACGAGGCATCTCGCTCGGATGCCCTGCAGACGGCACGATCCCCTGCAGGCCGCACGATCGCCTGCAAACGGCACAGTCGCCTGCAACCCGTAGAGTCCCCTGCAAACGGCACAGTCCCCTGCAGACGGCACAGTCGCCTGCAGACCGCACAGCGGCCCTCAGCCCGCCGGCAGCTCGACGCGGAAGCTCGTGCGCCCCGGCTCGGACGCGACGAGGACGCGCCCGCCGTGGGCGTCGACGACCGCCGCCACGATCGCCAGGCCCAGCCCCGTCGATCCGGTTGTGCGGGCTCGGGAGGAGTCGCCGCGGGCGAAGCGCTCGAACAGCACCGGCACCAGCTCCGGCGCGATGCCCGGGCCGGAGTCGGTGACCGTCACGACAGCGATCGGCCGCCCCTCCGCCACCTCCTCGGCGAGCGCTGCCACGATCCGGGTGCCGGGGGGCGTGTGCACGGTCGCGTTCCGCAGCAGGTTGGCGACCACCTGGTGCAGCCGGAAGGCGTCGCCGCGGATCTCGATCGGCTCCTCGGGGAGCTCGAGGTCCCACTCGTGGTCGGGGCCCGCGGCGTGCGCGTCCGAGAGCGCCTCGATCACGAGCAGTGTCAGATCCACCGGCTCCTTCTCGAGGTCGCGGCCCTCGTCGAGGCGGGCGAGCAGGAGGAGGTCCTCGACCAGCGAGGTCATGCGGGTGGCGGCGGACTCGATGCGGTCGAGGGAGTAGGCCGCCGATTCCGGCAGCTCGGTCCCGCCGCGCCGGGGCAGCTCCGCGTAGCCGCGGATCGCCGCGAGGGGGGTGCGCAGCTCGTGCGAGGCGTCGGCGACGAACTGCCGCACCTTGTCCTCGCTCGCCTGCCGCGACTCCAGAGCACCGGTCACGTGGTCGAGCATGCGGTTGAAGGCGGCGCCGACGCGGCCGACCTCGGTGCGGGTGTCGGCGTCCTCCTCCGGGACCCGCTCGACCAGCTCGACGGCGCCGCGGTCCAGCGGCAGCTCGGCCACGCGGGTCGCCGTCGCCTCCACGCGCTCCAGGGGCCGCAGAGCCACGCGGATGATCACGGTGGCGACGAGGGCGACGAGCAGCATCGCCAGCAGCACCACCACGACGACCACCCAGGTGAGGGAGGCGAGCGTCTCGGCGACCTCGCCCAGGGGGACGCCGACGACGACCAGGGAGCCCTCGACCGCGGCCGCGCGCACGCGGTACGTCCCGAGGCTCCCGGACAGCTCGATGGTCGCCTCCTCGCCCCCCGCGGCGACGGCGGCCGCGAGCACCGAGTCGGCCGGGTCCGAGAACTGCCGGCAGACCCCGTCGGCATCGACGTAGGCGCCGATGAAGGAGCCGTCCGAGCCCTGGACGGCGGTGATGGTGCTGAGGTTCTGGCTCGGGCCGCTCCCGAAGGATCCGCTCGGGCAGGTCGTGGCCTGCTCGATCGCACTCGACCCGCCGAAGCGGCTCGGCCCGTCGAAGTCCTGGAGGCGCGTGATCGACTGGCTGAGCGATGCATCCGTGCTGCCGTAGAGGATCGAGCGCGCCGAGAGCACGCTGACCGCTCCCACGACGCCCGCCGTCACCGCGACGAGCGCGACCACGGCGACGACCATCCGCCGCCGCAGGGTCCACGGCGCGCGCCGGCCGTGGCGGGAGCGGCGGAGGGCGGAGCGGGTCGCGAAGTCGCCGAGCGACGGGCGGCCGGGGCGGCTCACTGGTCGGCGGGCTTCAGGAGGTAGCCGGCGCCGCGCACCGTGTGGATCATCGGCGAGCGGCCGGCGTCGATCTTCTTGCGCAGGTACGAGATGTAGATCTCGACCACGCTCGACTTGCCGCCGAAGTCGTACGACCAGACCCGGTCGAGGATCTGGGCCTTGCTGAGCACACGGCGCGGGTTGCGCATCAGGAAGCGCAGCAGCTCGAACTCGGTGGCGGTCAGCTCGATCTCGTCGCCGCCCCGGCGGACCTCGTGGCTGTCCTCGTTCAGCACCAGGTCCCCCACGACGACCTCGGGGTCGTCCGCGTCGTTGGCGAGCAGGGTGCTGCGGCGGATGAGCCCGCGCATCCGCGCGACCAGCTCCTCGAGGGAGAAGGGCTTGGTGACGTAGTCGTCGCCGCCGGCGGTGAGCCCGGCGATCCGGTCGTCGAGCGCGTCCTTCGCGGTGAGGAAGAGGACCGGGGTCTCGCTGCCGTCGGCGCGGACCCGCTGCAGGACCTGGAGGCCGTCGATGTCGGGGAGCATCACGTCGAGCACGATCACGTCGGGCCGGAACTCGCGGGTGATGGTGATCGCGGCGCGGCCCTCGGCGGCGGTGCGCACCTCCCAGCCCTCGTAGCGCAGCGCCATCTGGAGCAGGTCGGTGAGGGTGCTCTCGTCGTCGACGACGAGGACGCGGATCGGCGTCCCGTCGGCCCGCTTGAGGCGGGTGCGCTGCGCGGGGGCGAGGTGCTTCGAGGGGGCCGGGGTGCTCATGACTCCAGTATCGGGAGTTCCCTATGGATCGGCTATGACCGGCCGATGCCGTCGCTGTGCGCTCCCGATGAGTCCTCGGCGGGATCGGCGTCGAGCTCCTCCGGAGCGATCGCGGCCGTGCGCGCGTAGCCGCGGACCCGTCGGTCGATGAAGGTCGCCGCCCAGAGCAGGACGCCGATCACGAGCAGAACCCCCGCGATCCCGTACTGGGCTGTGTCGCGTCCCGAGGTGATCGGCAGCACCAGGTAGACGCAGGCGATCGCGCCCAGCACCGGCAGCACGGTGGGGGTCCGGAAGTGCCGGTGCTCGACCGGCTGGCGCCGCAGCACCAGAACGGAGACGTTGACGACGGCGAAGACCGCCAGCAGGAGGAGGGAGGTCGTCCCGCCCAGCAGCACCGCGATGGGGTCGGAGGGGTCCCGCGACACGTAGGCGGTGAGGAGCAGGGCGATCACCGTCGTGAAGAGGATCGCGGCCCACGGCGTGCGCCGTCCGCGCAGCACGTTCTGCAGGAACGGCGGCAGCACGCCCTGGCGGCTCATCCCGTAGAGCAGGCGGCTGGCCATCATCATGTTGATCAGCGCGCTGTTGGCCACGGCGAAGAGCGAGATGAAGGGCAGGAGCGTCGAGATCGGGAAGTCGGGCGCCGCGGCCTCGACGACCGTGACGAGCGGAGTGTCGTTGCCGGCCAGCTCCCCCACGGGAACGATCGCGACGGCGAGTGTGGACACGAGCACGTAGACCACGGCGGTGATGCCGAGACCCGTGAGCATCACGCGCGGGAAGATGCGGCTGGGCTCCTTCGTCTCCTCCGCCATGTTCACCGAGTCCTCGAAGCCGACCATTGCGAAGAACGCCAGCGAGGTCGCGGTGCTCACCGCGAGCAGCAGCGACTTGTCCTCCGGTGCCTCGAACGCGACCACCCGCGAGAAGTCGGCCTGCCCGCCGAACACCGCGAAGAAGCAGACGAAGATCACCAGCAGCAGGCCCGAGAGCTCGATGAGGGTGAGCACCACGTTCAGCCCGACGCTCTCGGCGACACCGCGCAGGTTGACCAGGGCGATGCAGACCATGAACACCAGCGCGATGCTCAGGCGCGTCCCCGCACCGTCGCCGAGGCCGAACCCGATCGCGAAGTTGCTCGCGAAGGCGCCCGAGGCGGCGGAGGCCGAGGTGATCCCGCTCGCCATCACGGTGAAGCAGACGAGGAACGTGACGAAGTGGATCCCGAACGCCTTGTGCGCGTAGAGCGCGGCGCCCGCCGCCTGCGGGTACTTCGTCACCAGCTCCAGATAGGAGCAGGCGGTCAGGGTGGCGACGACGAACGCGATCACGAAGGGGAGCCACGCGGCCCCGCCGACCTCGGCCGCGACCTGCCCGGTGAGCGCGTAGATCCCGGTGCCGAGGATGTCGCCGACCACGAACAGCAGCAGCAGCTTGGGGCCGAGCACCCGCTTGAGCTCGGGTGGGGCGGCGGTCTCTCTCGTGGCGGTCATCGTCGGCCCCTCCCCCGTTGCGGATGTGCGCGAGCCTACGACCGCGGGCACCGCCTCGGGAAGAGCGGGTGTCCCCGGGAGGAGGGGGCCGCCCCGGGAGGAGGGCTGCCCCCGGAGGAGAGGGCACCGCTCATCTGGAGCGCACAGCGGGCGGCGACGCTCCGGAGAGGAGGCCTCCCTCCGGTCGGGGCAGCCGAGCGATCCGCGCTCGCCCACCTCGGAAGGGAGCGAAGACCGCGGTCACCGTGCTCGCGAACGTGACCCTCACCGTCCCCGACGGCCGGATGGTGGCCGTTCAGGGCCCGACCGGCGGCGGCAGGTCGACTCTGCTGCAGCTGCTCGGCGCCCTCGACAGGCCGACGTCCGGCTCGGTCCGGCTCGACGGCAGGGAGCTCTCCTCCGCACCGGACGGCGCCCTCGCCGCCGTGCGCGGGACGGAGGTGGGAATCGTGTTCCAGAACGTCGACCTGATCCCCACCCTCACGGCGCTCGAGAACGTCGAGGCCGCCCTCGCCCTACAGAGGGTCCGCGCCGGCGAGAGGGCGGAGCGGGCCCGGGCGGCCCTCGTGCCCGTCGGTCCCGGCGACCGGGTCGACCACCTCCCCGCCGAGCTCTCGGGCGGCCGGCAGCAGCGCGTCGCGATCGCCCGGGCACTGGTCGAGGCTCCCCGCGTGCTCCTCGCCGACGAGCCGACCGGCGCGCTCGAGGAGGGCACCCGCGACGAGATCATGCTGCTGCTCGAGGAGCTGTGGTGGGAGCGCGGGCTGACCCTGATCCTCGTCACCCACGACTCCGCCGTCGCCCGCCGTGCGCAGCGACACCTGCACCTCGCCGGAGGGCGACTGCGCGAGGCCGCCTGACCGCGCGCCAGGCAGGGCCGCGCAGTCCGCTCAGCCCGCGTGCGCTCCGAGGAACGCGAGTGCCCGCGGCCAGGCGTCGGTCGCCGCCTCGGCCTGGTACGTCTGCTCGTTCGCGTCGTTGAAGAAGGCGTGGCCCGCGCCGGGGTAGACGACGACCTCGACGTCCTTGCCCTCGGTCGCCTCGCGGAGGCGCGGCACCTGCTCGACGAGGGGAGCGTCCTGGTCGCCCAGGAAGGCCAGCACCGGCACCTGCAGAGCGCCGAGCTCCTCAGCGGAGGCGGTGACGTGGCCGTAGAAGGGCACGGCCGCCGCCAGACGCGGCTCCGCGAGCGCGAGCGCCCACGAGAAGGTGCCGCCGTAGCAGAACCCGGTGACGGAGACACTGGTCGCGCCCTCCTGCCGCAGGAGCCGCTCGACGAGGGCGCGGAGGATCGCGACGGTGCGCGTCGCGTGCTCCGGGGTGAAGACGGGGGCGAAGAAGGTGCGCAGCTCGACCTGGCGCGGCAGGCGCCGCACCGGGTGGTCGTAGTCCGCGCGCTGCTCCTCGTCGAGCTGCTCGAGCAGGCCGCTGTCGGCCAGGAGCTCGGGAGCGACGACGCTGTACCCCTCGGCCGCGTAGCGGTCCGCGACCGAGCGGATGTGCCCGTCGACCCCCCAGACCTCGTGGATCAGGATCAGCGCCCGGCCGCCCTCACCGCTGCGGTACACCGGTACGTCGTGCTCGGCCAGGGTCCAGGTCTCATCGCTCGTAGGCATGCTCGCACCCTAGCCCCGGACCCCGGGAGCACGCGTCTCAGAAGTCGTACTCGCAGTTGCGGAGGTTCGCCACGTCCTCGGTGAGCGTCGGCTCCCCGCCGAGCAGGAACGCGTAGTTCTTCGAGCTGGAGGCCATGAAGGCGAGCGTCGAGTCGTGCACGCAGTCGCGCTCGGTCAGCAGCACGGACGAGCCCAGGGCCGCCGCCGTCGTCGCTCCCGAGAGGGCGTCGGCGAAGGAGGACCCCGCGGCGAGGAAGACGCTGTCCTGCAGCAGCGACTGGGGGTAGGCGCTGTTCAGCTCGACGCTCGTCTCGTAGCGGTCGCGTCCGGCGATCCTCGAGACCGAGGGGGCGAGGCCGCGACGCGCGAAGTCCGCCACGTACGCGTCCCGGATGGAGGGGTCGCCGCCGAGGAACTCCACGTGCTCCGGGGCCAGGTCCCGCACTGCGGTCTCGGTCGCGGAGTCGGCGCTCGAGGTCGCTCCGTCGACCAGCAGGACGGGCTGCGCACGCCAGCCGGCGATCGGCGCGGCCGACAGGGCGTCGGGGAAGTTCGTGCCGGTCGCGACGAACATGTTCGAGAAGGGGCCGGTGCCGAAGGCGTCCGCGACGATCCGGCGGGAGGTGTCGTAGCGGTCCGTCCCGCCGATGCGCTCGGTGCCGCCGACGATCGAGCGGATCGCGGAGAGGACCCCGGCGCTCACGCTCAGCTCGCTGCCGACGACCACGACCCGCTCCGGGCGGAGGCGGCGGATCTCGTCGGAGACGACCCGCGGCAGCCGGTCGGGATCGGTGAGCAGGAGCGCGCCTCCGAGGGCGGCGGCGGCCGGGCCGGCGCTCAGCGCATCCGGCCAGTTCGCCCCGCTCGCCACGTAGAGCACCGGGATGCCCGGGGAGAAGTAGCTCGTCGCCTCCACCGAGGTCGCGTAGCGGTCCGATCCGGCGAGGCGGCCGGTGTACTGCTGGTAGTCGCTGCTCAGCGAGAGGTCGATCCCGGCGGCCGATCCGCCGACCGGGACGCGCACGTCGCCCGCGTCGCCGGAGCGCAGGACGTGGTCCCAGTAGCTGTCGTCGATCACGTCGTTCTGGCTCGACGCCCGGACGAGGTAGTCGCCGGGGACGACCTGCTGGAACGAGTACGGGTTGTCGCCGCCCGTGATCAGATCGAGCTCGCCGGTGCGGAAGTAGCCGTCGGTGCCCGGGTCGCGGTACCAGATGTCGACGCGCTGGTCGCCCGCGACGCCGCTCAGGCGGCCCTCGAGTGAGCCCAGCCGTGCGGTGCGCAGCTGCACGCCGGCCGCAGGGGCCTGGAGCGGCTCGGCGCTGCGGGCGACGGCGCTGCCGCCGGACCAGAGGTCGGCGTACAGGTCGGCGTTGTCCTTGATCAGCAGGTAGTAGGTCTGCCCGGCGGTGAGCCCGTCGATGCTGAAGGTGAGGTCGCCGGCGACGGAGCGGTTCCCGAGGAGCCCCGCCTCGCTCGACCAGACCTCGACGTTCAGGAGGGCGCCACGAGGGGTGGTGGTCGCGATAGAGCCGTCGGCCTCCTCGACCACGACTCGGCCGCTGATCGACGCGGCAGCGCTCGCGCGGGCGGCGCTCGGCGCCTGGTCGGGCGCGGCGGGCAGGGGGGACTCGGCGCTGGGCTGCCAGAGCGGCTGCCCCTCGGGGAGCACGATCGAGCGGGGCGCGTCGGAGGCGGCGACGGAGGCGACCGACGGCGCGGCGGCCGGTGCGGCGGAGGCGAGCGGGCTGGAGGTGATCGCCAGGGCGGCGACGAGGACCGCGGAGGCGGCGGACCTCAGAACGAGCGGGGACACGGCGGAGTGCCTGCTTCCAGGAGGAGGTCGCCCTGCGGCCGACCCGGCGGAGGGGATCGCGCTCATGCTAGCGGCGGTCCGCGCCCCGTCGCCCTCCCCGATCAGGGGTCAGGAGACGGGCGGCGCGACGAGGATGTCGTCCCACTCCAGAGCGCGCTCGAACCGGAAGCCGTGCCGCTCGTAGAGGCGCCGGGCGTCGCTGCGCTTCAGCACGTCGAGGCGGAAGGGCAGTCCCGGCCGCGCCTCCTCCGCCATCACGCGACGGAGGACGGCGCCGCCGATCCCCCGGCCCTGCACCTGAGGCGCCAGGTAGAAGTGCTCGATCCAGACCGCGTCCGGCTCGACCCGCGCGGCGATGCTCCCGGCGAAGGCGCCGTCGAGCTCGATCACCCGGGTGAGCTCGGGCCGGTAGCCGTCGAGGAAGCGGTGCCGCACGCGGTGCTCGTCGTAGCGGTCGAGCGTCTCGAGCGACGGGCGCATGACGACCGCGCGCAGCTCGGCGATCGCCGCGGCGTCCTCCGCGGTCGCGGGGCGGAGCGACCAGCCGGCGTCGTCGGCCACGGTCAGCGGCCGCGCGGCTTGCGGGTCCGCCGCACGGCCGGCGCGGCCGCCTTGGCGCGTGCCGGCTTCTTCTTGCCGCCTCCGGCCCTCTCCGCCTTCTCGCGCGCCTCCCGCGCCTTCGCCTTGGCGGCCTTCGCGCGCGACTCGACCTTCGGTGTCGCGGCGGTCCCGCGGGTGGTGTTCGCGCTGCGTCCGCGGACGACTCCGATGAAGTCCTCGACGTCGTCGCCCTTGTCGTCCGTCACCCAGGCCAGGCGGACGGAGGAGGGAGCGACGCCGGTCACCGGCACCGCGGTCACGTCCTTGCGGCTGTGCACGCGCGCCACCGACTGCGGCAGGATCAGCACGCCCACGCCGGCCGCGACCTGCTCGACCGCGTCGTCGAGGCCGGCCATGCGCGGCAGCGGGCGTCGCGAGCCGTCGGCGAGCTCCTCGGCGACCGCGGCCCACTCCGGCACGTCCTCCGGGTCCTGGAGGAGGTGCTCGCCGGCCAGCTCGGCGATGTCGAGCTCCTCCGCGGCGGCCAGGGCGTGCTCGCGGCCGAGGACGGCGACGGGCTGCTCGTCGTAGAGGTGGATGGAGCTGAGGGCGGAGGAGGAGACGTCGCCGCGGACGAACGAGAGCTGCGCGCGGCCCTCGAGCAGCGCCCGCTCCTGCTCGCGCTCGGCGACGACGGTGATGCGCAGCGGGAGATCGGAGCGGCGCTGGCCCCAGACACGGGTCCACTTGGTGGGGGTGACGCCGGGCACGAGGGCGACGGCGAGCACGGGGCCGGCGGGAACGGCGTCGGCGTCCTCGGCGTCGTCGTCCTCGACGTCGGCGTCCTCGACGTCGGCGTCGTCCGGCTCGGCGCCGACCGCGTCCACTGCGCCCGCCGCGCCCTCCGGACGCCCCTCCGCCTCGGGAGCGGCCTGCGGGTCGACGGTCTCGGGCTGCTCGCTCATCCCCTCAGGGTAGGTGGTCCGCGCCGCGCCGGTAGGGTTGCCGCATGGCCAAGGCGACACAGACGATGAAGGCTGCGACCGCGGCGAAGAAGCTGCAGGTCTACCTGCCCGCGACCCCGGAGGAGTTCCAGGAGTCGGCGATCACGCGGGAGCAGTACGACGAGCTCGCGGCGAACCCGCCCGCCTGGCTCGTGCAGCTGCGCGAGGAGGGGCCGCACCCCCGCTCCGTCATCGCCTCGCGGCTGAACGTCTCCATCTCGGGGCTCGCCCGCGGCGGCGTCACCGAGGCGCTGACCACTCCCGAGATCCAGGCCCTGCTCGACGAGGTCCCCGAGTGGCTGCGCGTCGAGCAGAACCGCTATGCGGAGGTCCGCCGCGAGCAGGCCCGCATCAAGTCCGAGCGCGCCGCCAAGGCCGCGGGCTGACGCTCCCTCTCCTCGTCGGAGGGACGCCGCCAGGGTCCGCGCAGTGCGCTGCGGATCGAGGCGGCGTCCCTCCGAGCAGGGCCGCCGGCTACTGGTTCGAGAACGCCGCGTCGAACGACGCGGTCGGGGTCTTCCAGAGCAGCGAGCGGATGAAGCCGACGGCCTCCTTCGCGCCGTGCAGGCGGTCCATCCCGGCGTCCTCCCACTCGATGGAGATCGGGCCGGAGTAGCCGATCGACTCCAGCGCCCGGAACGCGTCCTCCCACGGGACGTCGCCGTGACCGGTCGAGACGAAGTCCCAGCCGCGGCGGGGGTCGCCCCAGGGCAGGTGCGAGCCGAGCACGCCCGCGCGGCCGTTCTTCGCGCGCAGGCGGGTGTCCTTGCAGTCGACGTGGTAGATCCGGTCCTTGAAGTCGACGATGAAGCCGACCGGGTCGATGTCCTGCCACATCATGTGCGACGGGTCCCAGTTGAAGCCGAAGGCCGGGCGGTGCCCGATCGCCTCGAGGGTGCGCACGCTCGACCAGTAGTCGTAGGCGATCTCGGAGGGGTGCACCTCGTGCGCGTAGACCACGCCGTTCGCGTCGAACTCGTCGAGGATCGGGTTCCATCGGGTCGCGAAGTCCTCGTAGCCCTCGTCGATGACGGAGGCCGGCACCGGCGGGAACTGCGCCACGTAGGGCCAGATCTTCGAGCCGGTGAAGCCGACGACGACGTCCACGCCGAGCTTGCGGGCGACCCGCGCCGAGCGCTTCATGTCCTCGGCGGCGCGCTGCCGCACTCCCTCCGCGTCGCCGTCGCCCCAGGTGTAGTCGCGCACGAGGGCCTTGTGGCGGAAGTCGATCGGGTCGTCGCAGACGGCCTGGCCGGTGAGGTGGTTCGAGATCGCGAAGACCTCGAGGCCGTAGCGGTCGAGGACCTCCAGGCGCGAGGCGGCGTAGGCGTCGTCCTCGTCCGCGCGCTTGAGGTCGAGGTGGTCGCCCGAGGCCGCGATCTCGAGTCCGTCGTAGCCCCACTCGGCGGCGAGGCGGGCGACCTCCTCGAAGGGCAGGTCGGCCCACTGCCCGGTGAACAGCGTCACGGGACGGGTGGCGGGGTAGGTCTTCTCGTCGCTCATGCGGCGATCTCCGTCCGGTCGTCGGCGGCGGGCACGGTCACCCAGGCGCCTGTCTCGGCCGCGTCGAGCACGGCCTCGGTGATGCGCGCCGCGCGGAGGCCGTCGTCGAAGGTCGGCAGACCCTCGACGTCGGCGCCCGCCACGGCGGCGTAGGTGTCGCGGGCGAACGCCGTGAAGGCGTCCTGGTAGCCCATCGGATGGCCGCTCGGCACGATCGAGAGCCGGGCGGCGTCGGGCGCGAGGATCGAGGCGTCGCGCGGCACCAGCAGGGCGCTGTCGCGCCGTCCCACCCACAGCGTCTCGGGGAGCTCCTGCTCGAAGCGCAGCGACTCCTCCAGCCCGGAGACTTCGAGCACCAGCTCGTTGCGGTGGCCCGCGGTGACCTGCGAGACGAGGAGCGTGCCGACGGCGCCGCCCTCGAGCCGGACGATCAGGCCGGCCACGTCCTCGGTGCGCACCGGGCGGCCGCCGCGCTCGGCGTGGACCGTGCTCGTGATCGCGGCGAGCGAGTCGATCCGGTCGCCGGTGACGAACTCCAGCAGGTCGACCAGGTGCGAGCCGATGTCGCCGAAGGCCCGCGAGCGGCCGCCGGCGGCCGGGTCGACGCGCCAGTTGTCGTCGGAGGCGCCCAGCAGCCAGTCCTGGAGGTAGCTCCCGCGGACCGTGACCAGACGGCCGGTCTCGCCGGAGGCGACACGGGCGCGGGCCTCGCGCACCATCGGGTGGAAGCGGTAGGCGAACGGGACGGTCGCCACCACGCCGGCGGAGGACGCGGCCGCGGCGAGCGACTCCGCCTCCCGCAGCGTCGCGGCGAGCGGCTTCTCGCAGACCACGTGCTTGCCCGCCTCGATCGCCGCGAGCGCGAGTGCGGCGTGCGTGGCGTTCGGGGTGCAGACGTGCACGAGGTCGATGCTGTCGTCCTCGATCAGGGCCCGGGCGTCCGGGTAGGCGCGTTCGACGCCGAGCTCGGCCGCCGCCCGCTCGCCCTTCTCGCGGGTGGAGGAGGCGACGCCGGCGAGCACCGCTCCGGCGCTCCGGGCCGCGCGGCTGTGCACGGCCGCCATGAAGCCGCCGCCGAGCACGCCGACGCGCAGGGGTGCGGGCATCAGGAGAGGGTCGCTTCGGTCGGGTCCCAGCTCTCGGGAAGTGCGGGGCGGGGCGTCACGGAGCTCGTGACGAGGACCTTCTCGCCGGTCTCGGCGGCCTCGAGGAGCGAGAGCATCACGTCGGTGACGTGGTACGCCAGGTCCCCGGAGGCGGCCTCGGGGCGGTCGGCCCGGATCGCACGGGCGAGCTCGAGCACGCCGGTGCCGCGGGAGGCGGTCGAGCCGGTCGCCGCGAGGACCTCCGGCTCGGCGGACCCGCGGCGGTGCAGGGTGATCTCGCCGTCGTGCTGGTTCGGGTCGGGAAGGACGAGGGTGCCCTCGGAGCCGTTGATCTCGACGAAGCCGGTGCGCGGCAGGCTCGACTCGAAGCTCCACACGCCCTGGGCCGAGGCCCCGGACTCGAAGCGGAGCAGCCCGCCGATGTGCGTCGGGATGGTCACCGGGAACTCGGTGCCCTCCTTCGGGCCGGAGCCGACCACGCGGGTGGCGCGGGCCTGGGACGAGACGGCGGTGACGCTCTCGACGGGGCCGAGGTTCTGCACGAGCGTGGTGATGTAGTACGGGCCCATGTCCAGCAGCGGCCCACCGCCCTCGGCGAAGAAGAACTCCGGGTTCGGGTGCCACGACTCGGGGCCGGGGCCCTGGAAGAGGGTGAGGGCGGAGAGCGGCGTGCCGATGGCTCCGCTCTCGATCACGCGCTGCGCCGTCTGGAGGCCCGCGCCCAGGAAGGTGTCGGGAGCGGTCGCCACACGCAGCCCCTTCTCCTTCGCCAGCGCGAGCAGCTCGATCCCGCTGTCGCGGTCGAGCGAGAAGGGCTTCTCGGTCCACACGTGCTTGCCCGCCTCGACCGCGCGGCGCGCGACCTCGACGTGGGCGGCCGGGATCGTGAGGTTCACGACGATCTCGATGCCCTCGTGTGCGAGGAGCTCCTCGACGGTGCCAGAGGCGGGGACGCCGAACGCCTCGGCCTGGGTCCTCGCCCGCTCGAGGTCGATGTCGGCGACGAAGAGCACCTCGAGGTCGGGGAAGACGGAGAGGTTGGTCAGGTACTGGGTGCTGATGTTGCCGGCGCCGATGACGCCGACGCCCACGCGGCCGGTGCCGCTCATGCGCCGAGCCCCGAGACGTAGCGGTGGGCCGACTCCAGGCCCTCGAAGATGTCGCCGGCGTAGGCGTCGAACTCCAGCACGGGCAGGGCCTGCGGAGCGGCGGCGAGGATCGCCGGGACGTCCATCGCGCCCTCGCCCGCGGGCAGCTGCTCCTGGGTGTCGGCCGAGACGGGTCCGTCCTTCACGTGCAGGAAGCGCACCTGGCCGCCGAGGCGTCCGAGCACCTCGACCGGGTCGTCGCCGCCGACGGCCGCCCAGTAGGTGTCGAGCTCGAGGACCATGCGCGGGTCGAGCAGGCCCGCGAGGTGCTCGAAGGCGCTGCGGCCGTCGACGCGGTTCTCGAACTCGAACGCGTGGTTGTGGTAGCCGAGCACCTGGCCGCGGGCGGCTGCGGAGTCGACCAGCGCGTTCAGCTCGTCGGCGATGCGGGCGACGTCGTCCGCGGTGGTCCAGCGGGTCGGATCGACGAAGGGGTCGATCACGGTCTCGACGCCGAGCGAGGCGGCCGTGTCGAGGATCTCGTCCACGGTGGCGTCGCCCTGCGGGCCGAGGAGGCGCGCGTGGGCGCTGGGAGCGCGCAGTCCGCTGGCGGGCAGTGCCGCGCGGTAGGCGTCGGCCAGGTCGACGAACCCGAAGAGCTCGACCGTGGTGAAGCCGATCGCCGCGAGGCGGTCGAGGGTGGCGGGCAGATCGGCCGCGAGCGGCTCGCGCACCGAGTAGAGCTGGACAGAGAGGTCTGAGGGTGTGGCCACCGGTGGGGCTCCTGATCGCATCGGAAGGTGTGCCTCGAACCCTACGCGGACTTTTGCTCACGGACAAGCAAAACTAGCCCTGCACGCCCGCCGAGTCGGGCGCCCACCGCGCAGAAGCGCGGGCGCTGTGGTTGACTCTGGCCATGTCCCCGCGCCGCCGCATCACCGTCAGCGCGGTCGGCGAGCTGCTGCTCCTGCTGGCCGACGGGGCGCCCCGGACGCGGGCAGACGTGGTCGCCGAGACAGGCCTGCCGCGCGCGGCCGTCTCCGCCCAGCTCGACGTCCTGACCGCCTCCGGCCTGGTCGCCCGGCAGGACGACGCCCCCTCCTCCGGCGGCCGCCCCGCCGCCCGCGTGGCCTTCGACCCCCGCGCGCGCAGCCTCCTCGCCGTCGACCTGGGCGCGGCGCACGCCGTCGTGGCCCTGACCGACCTCGACGGCACGGTCCTCGCCCGCCGCCGCGAGAGCATCGCCATCGCCGACGGCCCTCTCGCCGTCCTCGGCCACGCCCTCGACGTCGCCGCGGCCCTGCTCGGCCGGACTCCGGCTGCCGGCCCGCTCGCGGGAGTCGGCGTCGGCGTCCCCGGCCCGGTCGAGCACGCGACGGGCCGCCCGGTGAAGCCGCCGATCATGCCCGGCTGGGACCGCTTCGACATCCCGGAGTTCGTCGGCCGCCGCCTCCCCGTGCCCGTCCTGGTCGACAACGACGTGAACCTGCTCGCGCTCGGTGAGCACGCCGACCACTACGCCGACGTCGACGACCTCCTCTACGTGAAGGTGTCCACCGGCATCGGAGCCGGGATCGTCAGCGGCGGCGCCCTGCAGCGCGGAGCCCTCGGCGCCGCGGGCGACCTCGGCCACGTGCAGGTCCCCGGCGACCGCGGCGAGGCCGACCTCGAGGCGATCGCGAGCGGCTCGGCCATCGCCCGCCGTCTGACCGAGTCCGGGATCGACGCCGCCAGCACCTCCGACGTCGTCACCCTGCTGACCGGCGGGGACCCCACCACCGTCGAGCTCACGCGCGCCGCGGGCCGCGACATCGGCGAGGTGCTCGCCACCTGCGTGAACCTCCTGAACCCCTCCGTCATCGTCGTCGGCGGCAGCATCGCCCAGGCCAGCCACGAGGTCCTCGCCGGGGTCCGCGAGGTCGTCTACCGCCGCTCCCTCCCCCTGGCGACCCGCGCGCTCGACATCGTGCAGGCCGCGGCCCAGGGCGGAGGCGTCCGCGGTGCGGCCCTGATGGTCCGGCGCCACCTCCTCTCCCCCGCGCACGTCGACGCCTTCCTCGACGCCTGAGCCGCTGTCGCGAGCAGTCCCGCACCGGCGGGACGCCGCGCGTCGGCGTGCCGATTCGACCGGGCGCCGCAGGGGGCAGAGAATGAATCGGTGCCCGACCTGCAGCTCTCCTTCCCCTGGGAGACGCAGCCCGTCTTCACGGACGCCGAGCCCCCGCACCTCCGGAGGGTCGTCGCCGACTCCTCGGACCGCGTCGCCTGGCTCCGCGCCCGCTCGCGAGGCATCACCGCGACCGACGTCGCCCGCCTCTCCTCCCCCGCTGCGATCGGCAGGGCTGCGCTCGACAAGCTCTACGGCACCGGCTTCGGCGGCAACGCCTTCACCGACCACGGCCGCGCCCGCGAACCCGAGATCGCCGCCTGGGTGCGGAGCGAGCACGCGATCGAGCCCAGCAGCACCCTCTTCCACGCGAGTCAGGAGCGGCGCCACCTCGCCACTCCCGACGGCATCGGCCTCCGCGAGGACGGCCGGCTCGAACTGTGCGAGATCAAGACCACGACGAAGCCGTGGCGGAGCATCCCGCGCCACTACCTGCGGCAGGTCTTCTGGCAGCAGTACGTCCTCGGCGCGGAGCGCACGCTCGTCGTCTGGGAGCAGCACCGCGACTTCGTGCCCATCGAGGGCGAGCCGAACTCCCGCTGGGTGGACCGCGACGAGGACGAGATCCACATCCTCGTGCGGCTGGCGGGGATGCTGATGGCCGAGCTGCACGAGCGGACGCGCGCCCGGTGACGGTCCTCCTCCTGCACGGCCTGGGCGGCGACCGCTCCCAGCCGCTGGGGCTGCTGCGCTCCGCCCTCCCCGCCGGCAGCGAGGTCATCGCTCCGGACGTCCGCGCCCACGGCGCCTCCGAGCTGCTCGGCGCGCCCGGCGACTTCGCGCTCGAGGCGCTGGCCGACGAGGTGACGGAGGAGGTCGTGCGGGCCGGAGCCGCGCACAAGCCGCTCACGGTGCTCGGCATCTCGATGGGCGCCGCGATCGCCCTGCGCCTCGCCGTCCGACGCGTGCTGCCGATCGACCGCGCCGTCTTCGTGCGTCCCGCCTTCACCGCCGAGCCGCTTCCCGACAACCTCACCGTGTTCCCCGTCATCGCGCAGCTCCTGCACGACCACGGCGCGAAGCGCGGCGAGAGGATGTTCCGCGCCTCGGGCCTGTTCGCGCGCGCCGCCGAGGTGTCCCCCGCGTCGGCGGAGGCGCTGACGCTGCAGTTCCGTTCCCCGCGGGCGGCCGAGCGTGCCGTCCGGCTCGCCCAGATCCCGCGGAACGCCGCCTACCGCGACTCCGCAGAGCTGGGCGAGGTCATCGCGCGCACCCTGGTGATCGCGGCGGAGCGCGACCCCGTGCATCCGGTCGAGGTCGCGGAGGCGTGGGCTAGGGCTCTTCCGGATGCGGACTGCGAGCGGGTGCCGTCGCGGGACGAGGGCTTCGCCGCCCAGCAGGACCGGATCCGCGGGCACGTCCGCGACTGGCTCGCTCGGCGCTGAGGTCCTCGAGCGCGAGCACCAGGCCGACGAACGCGAGCCAGAGCACCGCGATCGCCGTCGCCACGAACTCGAGCGTCCCGCCGAGCCGCAGCCACACGCGCAGCAGCGACAGGATCCCGCCGGTCCCGGCGACGACCGCCACCGAGATCCCGGCGGCGAGCGAGAGGCGCGCGACCGCCGGGCGCCCCCGCACCGTCGCCAGCTGGAGCATCGCGGCGCAGGCGGCGCCGAAGCCGAGCACGGCGGCCGAGGTGTGGATCAGGTCCTGCCACTGGAAGGCCGGCCCGACCGGCAGCGGGCAGCCCGCCGTGCAGGTCACCTGCGAGGCGAGCGCGAAGCAGGCGGCCGCCAGGAGGATCGCCGCGGCCGGGCGGAGGGCGGGCAGCAGGCGGGCGCGCACCGCCCAGGCGCCCGCGGCGATCAGCGCGCCGCCGGCCGCCACGAGCAGCAGCGCGACCTCGAAGGCGCCCGCCGTCGGCAGGTCCGGCGCGCCCATCTCGCTGACGTAGACCCAGCGGCTGGTGCCGATGCTGATCCGCGCGGCCAGGAGGACCACGAGCCCGGCCAGGACCAGGAGGGCACCGCCGACCAGCAGGGAACGTCGGCGTCGCATCCCCTCATCGTGCCAGACCGGGCGCCCGCGACTCCGCGCGCCAATCTTCTCCCGAGGGTGACACCCCCGTAACAGCGCCGACTCATTGCCTCGGTTGACTGGACGCGGCGTCGGATGCGGGATCGGGGGCGACGTCCTCGGCACGCTCCACCCGCACGCCTCAGCGACAGGAAAGGCGACGATGCACACCAGCGCGCTCGGGCACGGCCTCGCGATCGGCGAGATCCCGGAGGAGGTCGTCCTCCCCGACACGATGACGGCGGCGGTGATCGATGCGCCGGGCGACGCCTCCGCCCTGCACCTGGCGACCGTGCCGACCCCCTCCGCCATCAACGCCGAGTTCACCGTGAAGGTGGTCGCGGCCGGCGTGAATCCGCTCGATGCGAAGACGCGCGCGGGCCAGGGGGTCGCCTCGCAGATCGCCTCCTATCCGGCCGTCCTCGGCCACGACTTCTCGGGCGTCGTCGTCTCGAGCCCCTACCCGGCGCATCCGCTGCGGCCGGGCGACGAGGTGTACGGCTTCGTCATGGTGCCGCGCTACTCGGGCTCCTACGCGGAGTACGTCAGCGTGCCGAGCGTCTCGATCGCGCGGAAGCCGTCGACGCTCTCGCACGTGGAGGCGGCCGGCGTCCCGCTCGCGGCGCTCACCGCCTGGGGCATGGTCGTGGAGCTCGCCAAGGCGCACGAGGGTCAGCGGATCCTGATCCACGCCGGCTCGGGCGGAGTCGGCCACTTCGCCGTGCAGTTCGCCGCCTACTTCGGCGCCTCGGTGATCGCGACCGGCTCGACCCGCAACCTGCAGTGGCTGCGCGAGCTCGGCGCCGCGCAGGTGATCGACCACACGGCGGAGCGCTTCGACGAGCTGCTGTCCGGCGTCGACGTGGTCATCGATCTGGTCGGCAACGTCCACGACGACACGGGCTCGCGCTCGCTGAGTGTCCTCCGGCCCGGGGGCCTGATCGTGAACGCGCCCACCGGGAGCTGGCCCGGGTTCTTCGAGGAGGCGGCCGCAGCGGGCGTGCGCGCCTCCACCTACCGCGTCGCACCCGACGGGGCGACCCTCGGCGTGGTCTCGCGCCTGCTCGAGTCGGGCGACGTCCGCGTCTTCATCGACGGCATCTTCCCCCTCGCCCGCGCCTGCGAGGCTCACGAGCAGCTCGAGACGGGCCACACCCGCGGCAAGATCGTCCTCACCGTCTCCGAGGGCTGAGCTCCTCCCCCTCCTCCGCGTCCTCCGCGAGATGCCACTTCAGCACGCTGAGCTCGGCGTGTCGCGTACCGAAGTGGCATCTCGCCGGGAGGGGGTCAGGCGAGCGGGCGCTCGAGGACGAAGTCGTCCTCCCAGCGGGCGCCGACGAGGAAGCGCTTGCGGCCGACGACTTCGAAACCGTGCTTGGCGTAGAAGCGCTGAGCGCGCGCGTTCTCCTCGTTGACGCCGAGCCAGGTGCCGGCGGCTCCGTGCGCACGCGCTTCGTCGAGGGTCGCACCCATCAGCGCGGAGGCCGCTCCGGAGCCGTGCCTGCCGGGGAGGAGGTAGAACTTGCTGAGCTCGACGGTGGGACGCACCCGGATCGCCGCGACGACGTCCGCATCGGCGGGCTCCCCGCGCACGAGCATCGCGTACGCGGTCAGAACCCCGGAGTCGTCGTCGACCAGGAGCGAGCGGAGCGGGTCGACGAGGTGGTCGCGGAAGCGCTCGACCGACAGGACCGTGCGCATGAACTCGGCCTTGGCCTCCTCCGTCGTGTGCGGCGGGCAGGCCAGCGGGAAGGTCGCGGCGGCCAGCTCGGCCAGGGCGGCGGCATCGGCGGGAGACGCCCGGCGGACGGTCACGCGAGGCGCGGCGGAGAGAGGCGGATCACCGGACCAGTATGCCGGGACGACGAAGGAGGGGGCCCGCCGAAGCGGACCCCCTCCTCACGTCGGTGCGTGTCGGGCTCAGGCCAGGACGTTGACGTCCAGCGGGATGCCGGGGCCGAAGGTCGTCGAGACGGCGGCCTTCTGGATGTAGCGGCCCTTCGAGGAGGACGGCTTGAGGCGGAGGATCTCGTCGAGCGCGGTCTTGAAGTTCTCCTGGAGCTGCTCCTCGGTGAACGCGGCCTTGCCCACGACGAGGTGCACGTTGGCGTGCTTGTCGACGCGGAACTCGATCTTTCCGCCCTTGATCTCGGTCACGGCCTTCGCCACGTCCGGGGTCACGGTGCCGGTCTTCGGGTTGGGCATGAGGCCGCGGGGGCCGAGCACCTTTCCGAGACGGCCGACCTGGCCCATGAGCTCCGGGGTCGAGACGGCGGAGTCGAACGAGGTGTACCCGCCCGCGACCTTCTCGATGAGCTCGGCGCCGCCGACCTCGTCGGCACCGGCGGCCAGCGCGGCCTCGGCGGCCGGACCGGTCGCGAACACGATGACGCGGGCGGTCTTGCCCGTGCCGTGGGGCAGGATGACCGTGCCGCGGACCATCTGGTCGGCCTTGCGGGGGTCGACACCGAGCTTGAGGGCGACCTCGACGGTGCTGTTGAACTTGGCGGAACCGGTCTCGCGGGCGAGCGCGACGGCCTCGTCGGCCGTGTAGAACTTGCCCTCTTCGAGCTTGGCCGCGGCGGCCCGGTAGGCCTTCGACTTCTGTGCCATGTTGTTTCTCCTTGAAACGAGAATGTGGTTCTAGAGCCTGGCGGGCTCTCCCACGGGGGTGATGGAGTTCTGGTGGTGCCGCGATCGCGGCCGTGAGTGCTGCTCGCGGGAGGCGGAGCGTGCGCAGAGGTCCTCGAGGTGCAGCGCGCGACACCGGTGAGGGGTCGCGGTCGCGTTCTCGAGGCTTCCGCGGCGAGTCCACGCTGGTGAGCGCGGGGTTGCCGCCGTCGAGCAGCGCTTCGCGCTACTCGACCGTGATGCCCATCGAGCGGGCGGTGCCGGCGATGATCTTCGCGGCGGCGTCGATGTCGTTGGCGTTCAGGTCGACCTGCTTCGCCTCGGCGATCTCGCGGACCTGCGCCTGCGTGAGCTTCGCGACCTTCACGGTGTGCGGGGTCGAGGAGCCCTTGGCGACGCCGGCGGCCTTCTTGATGAGCTCCGCCGCGGGCGGGGTCTTCAGCACGAAGGTGAACGAGCGGTCCTCGTAGACGGTGATCTCGACGGGGATGACGTTGCCGCGCTGCGACTCGGTCTGCGCGTTGTACGCCTTGCAGAACTCCATGATGTTGACGCCGTGCTGACCGAGCGCCGGACCGATCGGGGGCGCGGGGTTGGCCGCGCCGGCCTTGATCTGGAGCTTGATCAGGCCGGTGACCTTCTTCTTGGGGGCCATTCTGATTCCTTTTCTCAGGGTTCGAGCGGTCGGGGGCTCCCGGCCGCTCTCCCGCGCATCCGACGGTGCCGGATCGCGGTGGAGGAGGGTCGTCCGGCGCGCACAGAGGCGGGCGCCGACACGAAAACCCGTACGAGCTTACACGAGCGGGGCCACCCCCGACAGGGCGCGGGCACCGTCCGCCCGCGGCGCCCTCCGCGGGCAACTGTCCGATCCGCAGGGGTGCGCGCGATCTGCAGGAGTGCGTGCGATCTGCAGGTAAGTGGGCGATCTGCAGGGGGCTGGCTGTGCCGTGTGCAGGGGATCTCGACCACGGCTGACCGTTCAGGCGGAGGAAAGCGCTCCCACGCGCGGAACGCCTGCAGATCGCACCGGTCGCGCGGAACGCCTGCAGATCGCACCGGTCGCGCGGAACGCCTGCAGATCGCACCGGTCGCGCGGAACACCTGCAGATCGCACACACCACAGGTCGCGCGGGCGGCTCCGGGCACGACGCCGCAGACGACGAACGCCCCCTCCGCCGCAGCGGAGAGGGCGTCGACGCGGGTCCGACGGACTAGAGCTTGGTGACCTGGTCGAACGACAGCTCGACCGGGGTCTCGCGCTCGAAGAGCGAGACGAGCACGGTGAGCTTGCCGCTCTCGGGCTTGATCTCGCTGATCGAGCCGGGAAGACCCGCGAACGAGCCCTCCTTGATGGTGATGGTCTCGCCGATCTCGAAGTCGACCTCGGCGGGCAGCACGCGCTGGGCCTGCTTCTGGCCCTTGGCGCCGGCGGTCTTGGAGGGGGCGACGTCCTTGATCTCGACGAGGCTCTTCAGCATCGTGAAGGCCTCCTCGAAGCGCAGCGGGGTCGGGTTGTGGGCGTTGCCCACGAAGCCGGTGACGCCAGGGGTGTGGCGGACGACCGACCACGAGTCCTCGTTGAGGTCCATGCGCACCAGCACGTAGCCGGGGATGCGCACGCGGGTGACCATCTTGCGCTGGCCGTTCTTGATCTCGACCACGTCCTCCATCGGGACCTGGACCTCGAAGATGTAGTCCTCGGCCTCGAGCGAGACCTTGCGGTTCTCGATGTTCGACTTCACGCGCTTCTCGAAGCCGGCGTAGGAGTGGATGACGTACCACTTGCCCGGCTTGCCGCGCAGCTCGGTGCGGAAGGCCTCGTACGGGTCGATGTCGGCGAGGTCCTCTCCGGCGGACTCGGCGTCCTCGGCGGCGACCTCGGCCTCGTCCTCGACGGCCTCGAGGGCCGCTTCGGCCTCCTCGACGGTGTCGATGTGCGCGGCCTCGTCGACCGCGGAGTCGGCCTCGGGGTCGTCGACGGAGCCGATGGCGTCCAGCGCGGCCTCGAGGTCGGAGGCGAGGTCGTCCTCGGACTCGTTCTCGTCGATGATGCTCAGCGCACCCTGCTCGGCGGGCTCGACGGCGTCCTCGGCCTGCGACTGGACGTCGCCCTCCTGCTCCTCCTCGACCTCCGACGACTGCTCGGCAGCCGTCGCCCAGTCGACGTCGTCGCGGTTTCTGTCAGACACTCGTCACAACTCTCTCTCGATCGATCGGTCGCGCCCCTCGGGGCGCGTCCCGCTGTCGCCGGCACCCTCCGCTCGCGCGGCCCGGATGCTCTCGGGTCAGGCGGCGGGTGTGCCGAACACGTAGGTCACGGCCAGGGCGAACACCCAGTCGAGGAAGGACACCAGCGCCATCATGATGACGACGAAGATCAGCACGACCACGACGTAGTTGCCCAGCTCCTTGCGGGTGGGCGTCACGACCTTCTTCAGCTCGGCGATGACCTGCCGGATGAAGAGGGCGATGCGCGCGAACGGGTTGCGCCGCGCGGCTCGCTGCTGATTGGCGATCGCGACGACGTCCTCGCTCGGCTCGTCGACTGCTTTCCCGGCCACCTGCACGCACCTTTCCCGCACCGGAACCTCCGGTGTGGCCGACCGCCCGTCATGGGCGGCCCTGGACCGATGACCGCAGCGTCGCGGGGACCGCGTGCGACGGGCATCGATGTGCAGGGCGGACAGGGCTCGAACCTGCAACCTGCGGTTTTGGAGACCGCTGCTCTACCAATTGAGCCACCGCCCTATGGATGCCGTTGCGAGCATCCGAGGAGGAGACCGACCCGCCGCCCCACCGCCGCGACCCTCGCGGGCGCTGTGGATGAGGGCAGAGATCGACTACCTCGGACGAGTGTACGTGGACCCGCAGGGCGTGTCCAGCCGAGCGGCGGGGGGCCTCGGAGCCCCGTGCGCGCGCAGGATACGCTGGCCGTCGTGTCCTCCACCACGCGCATCTCCGCCCGCATCGCCGCCATCGCCGAGTCCGCCACTCTGAAGGTCGACGCCAAGGCGAAGGCCCTCCAGGCCCAGGGCCGACCGGTCGTGTCCTACGCCGCCGGCGAGCCCGACTTCCTCACTCCCGAGCACATCGTCGAGGCCGCCTCGGCCGCCGTGCTCGACCCGAGGAACTACCGCTACACCCCCGCCGCGGGCCTCCCCGACCTCCGCGCGGCCATCGCGGAGAAGACGGCGCGCGACTCCGGATGGGCCGTCGACCCGTCGCAGGTCGTGGTCACCAACGGCGGCAAGCAGGCCGTCTACCAGGCGTTCCAGACCCTCCTGGACGACGGCGACGAGGTGCTGGTGCCGACCCCCTACTGGACCACCTACCCCGAGGCGATCAAGCTGGCCGGCGGCGTGCAGGTGGACGTGTTCGCGGGAGCCGACCAGGGGTACCTGGTCACGGTCGAGCAGCTGGAGGCCGCGCGCACCGAGCGCACGAAGGTGCTCCTGTTCGTCTCCCCCTCCAACCCCACCGGCGCCGTCTACTCGGCCGAGCAGACCCGCGAGATCGGCGAGTGGGCCGAGGAGCACGGCCTCTGGATCATCGCCGACGAGATCTACCAGAACCTCGTCTACTCCACCGGCGACCAGGACGACGCGAGCCCGCTCGAGCGCGCGACCTCCATCGTCGAGGCGGTGCCCGCCCTGCGCGACCGGACGATCCTCGTCAACGGCGTCGCGAAGACCTACGCGATGACCGGCTGGCGCGTGGGATGGATGGTGGGCCCGGCCGACGCGATCAAGGGGGCCTCCAACCTCCAGTCGCACCTCTCGAGCAACGTCTCGAACATCTCGCAGCGCGCCGCGATCGCCGCCCTCACGGGACCGCAGGAGCCGGCCGAGGAGATGCGCCTGGCCTTCGACCGCCGCCGCCGCACCATCGTCGCCGAGCTGAACGCGATCGACGGGATCGAGTGCCCCACCCCGGGCGGCGCGTTCTACGTCTACCCCGACGTGAACGGACTGCTGAACCGCGAGTGGAACGGCACCACCCCGACGACCTCCCTCGAGCTCGCCGACCTCATCCTCGAGCAGGCCGAGGTCGCCACCGTCCCCGGCGAGGCCTTCGGACCGAGCGGCTACCTCCGCCTCTCCTACGCCCTCGGCGACGACGCGCTCCTCGAGGGCGTGCGCCGCTTGCAGAAGCTCTTCGGCACCGATTAGACCCTCTCCTCCTGCGTCGTCGATCGGCCGCGGTCGGCTCGACGACGCAGGAGCGTCGCAGAGAGCGGGATGCGTACCGCGGACGACGATCCGCTGACACGCGGATCGCCGGTCACCGCTCGCACGGTGATCGCGGGGACTGCCCCCGGCCTGTCCGACAGATGAAGGGTGCCTGCCATCTCGGGGCGGGCAGGGCAAGAGGGAGGCGGAAATCAGGGATCACTGTCGCCGGAGGGGTTCGACAGGGCACGCTGTGACGATGAGCGAAGACCACGCCGTCCGAGTCCGCGACCTGCGGAAGGACTACGGGGGCGCTCCGGCGGTCGCGGGAGTCTCCTTCGACATCCACCGGGGCGAGACCTTCGCGCTCCTCGGCCCGAACGGCGCCGGCAAGTCGACGACGATCGAAATCCTCGAGGGCTATCGTGACCGCTCCGGCGGCGAGGTCTCGGTCCTCGGGGTCGACCCGCGCCACGGCGACCTGGCGTGGAAGGCGCGACTGGGCATCGTCCTGCAGTCCAGCGGCGAGTCCGGCAACGCGACGGTCCGTGAGCAGATCGCGCACTTCGCCGGCCTCTACCCGCGACCGCGCGACGTCGACGAGACCATCGAGGCCGTCGGACTGACGTCCAAGGCTCGCTCGCGCATCGGCCGCCTCTCGGGAGGCCAGCGCCGACGCGTCGACGTCGCCCTCGGCATCATCGGCCGCCCCGAGCTGGTGTTCCTCGACGAGCCCACCACAGGTTTCGACCCCGAGGCCCGCCACTCCTTCTGGGACCTGATCGCCCTGCTCAAGAGCGAGGGCACGACCATCCTGCTCACCACGCACTACCTCGACGAGGCCGCCCGCCTCGGCGACCGCGCCGCCGTGATCTCCGGTGGGCGGCTCCTGGCCCTCGGCCCGATGAGCGCGATCGGAGGGGACGAGGCGCGCGTCCCCATCGTGCAGTGGCGCGAGGACGGCGTGCTGCACCGGCTGCGCACCACCGAGCCCGCCCGGACCGTCGCCGAGCTCCACTCCCGGATCGGGGAGCCGACGGCCCTCGAGGTCGTCCGCCCCAGCCTCGAGGACATCTACCTCGACCTCATCCGCGAGGACCGCGACGCGGTCGACCTGATCGGAGAGCCCGCGTGACCGCCGCCGCCACCCGCCCCCGCACCCTCTCCACCGGTCCGGGACGCACCGTCCGCCTCGGACTCGCCCGGGCCCGCTACGAGATCCGCTCGTACTTCCGCGCTCCGGACCAGGTGTTCTTCACCTTCCTCTTCCCGGTGCTGCTCCTGACGATCTTCTCGGTCGCGTTCGGCGACACCGCGGTGATGCAGGCGAACCCCCAGGACCCGGGCATCCCGATGGCGGAGTACTACGTGCCGGGCCTGGCCGCGGCCGGGATCCTGCTCTCGGGCGTCCAGAACCTGGGCGTCGACATCGCGGTCGAGCGCGGCGACGGCACGCTCAAGCGCCTCGCGGGAGCACCGCTGCCGGTCTTCAGCTACTTCATCGGCAAGTTCGGCCAGGTGCTCGTGACGAGCCTCGCGCAGACGGCCCTGCTGCTCCTCGTCGCGGCGACGGTGTTCTCGGTCGCGCTGCCCACCGACAGCGGGCGCTGGGCGACCTTCGCCTGGGTCTACCTGGCCGGAGTCGCGACGTCGGCCATCCTCGGCATCGCCGTCTCCGCCCTGCCCCGCTCGGGCAAGAGCGCGACCGCGGTGATCGTGCCGCCGCTGCTCGTGCTGCAGTTCATCTCCGGGTCGTACCTGTCGTTCACGACGCTGCCGGACTGGCTGCAGAACACGGCCAGCGTCTTCCCGCTCAAGTGGATCGCGCAGGGCATGCGCGCCGTGTTCCTGCCGAGCGGGTTCGAGGAGGCGGAGGTCAACGGGTCGTGGGACCTCGGCGGCGTCGCGCTGGTGCTCGGGATCTGGCTCGTCGTGGGACTCGTCGCCTGCCGCTTCGGCTTCCGCTGGATCCGCCGCGACAGCTGAGGCGGAGGAGGCCGCGGCCGAGGAGCGCGCGTCCTCAGGAGCACGGGGCCTGCTCTCGCAGACCCCGCGGGCTCAGACCGCGATGCCGACCACCACGGGCTCGGGGTGCAGCAGCACGCCGAACTCCGCCAGGACGCGCCCCTGGACGTACCGAGCGAGCTCGGCGACCTGCTCGGCCGTCGCTCCTCCGCGGTTGGTCAGGGCGAGGGTGTGCTTGCTCGACACGGCGGCCCGCGAGCCGGGCAGGGCGAACCCGCGCGAGACGCCGGCGTGCTCGATCAGCCACGCGGCACTGAGCTTCACCAGACCGTCGGCGCGGGGAGGCACGGGAAGCCCGACGGGCGCTCCGGCCTCGACCGCGGCGAGCGGAGTGATGACGGGCGCCTCCGCCGTCGGCTCGACCGGCCAGCGCGGCGCCTCGGGCGGCAGGGAGTCGGCGAACGCACTCGTGACGAGCGGGTTGGTGAAGAAGGAGCCGGCGCTCGCGGTGTCGGGGTCCTCCGGATCGAGGACCATGCCCTTGCCCGCGCGGAGCGCCAGGACGGTCTCGCGCACCCGCGCGAGCGGCACGCGGTCGCCGAGAGCGACTCCGAGCGCCGACGCCAGCTGGCCGTAGGCGACGGGAGTGCCGTCGCCCTCGGCGCCGACCTCCTCGAGCGCGAACTCGACGGCCAGCACCGCGCCGCGGCGGCCCTGCTTGATCACGGAGGTGCGGTAGGCGAACTGCAGCTCCTCCGCCGTCAGCCGGACGGGCTCGCGGGCGCCCTCGTCGAGGAAGTCCACCGCGACCAGCGTGTCCGAGAGCTCCTGGCCGTAGGCGCCGATGTTCTGCACCGGAGACGCTCCGACGGTGCCGGGGATGCCGCTGAGGGCCTCGAGGCCCGCCCAGCCGCGCTTCACGGTCGTCTCGACGAGGCCGTCCCAGGACTCGCCCGCCTGCACCCGCAGGAGCACGCGCCCCGGCTCGTCGGCGGGGAGCCGCTCGACGCCGGTGGTGCGCACGCGCACGACCGTGCCCTCGACCCCGTCGTCGCCCACGAGGAGGTTGGAGCCGCCGCCGAGCAGCAGCCACGGCTCGTCGTCCGACCACAGGCCGACGAGCGTCTCGACCAGCTCCGCCTCGGTGGCGGGCTCGACGAGTCGCTCGGCGGGTCCGCCGACGCGGAGGGTGGTCAGGGCGGAGAGCCGCGGCGCGGAGGTCACGCGAGTCGGACCCGGGCCTGGGCCTTGCCGAGGACGGACTGGCCCTCGACCGAGACGGCGAGGTCGACACGGACCCAGCCCTCCTCGGCGTTCACGGCGCCGACCTTGGCGACCACGTCGATCGCGGCGCCGTCGCGCGGGTCCACGACGACGGGGCGGGTGAAGCGCACCTGGTAGTCGACCACGCGTCCGGGGTCGCCGACCCAGTCGACGACGACCTGCACCGCCGTGCCCATCGTGAGCATGCCGTGCGCGAGCACGCCGGGCAGGCCCACCTCGGCGGCGACGTCGTCGCGGTAGTGGATGGGGTTGAAGTCGCCCGAGGCGCCCGCGTAGCGCACCAGGGTGCCGCGGTCGATCGGGAAGCTGCTCTCGGCGACGACCTGGCCGACGCTCAGCTCGTCGAGGGCGGGCAGTGCAGTGCTCATTCGTCTCCCCTGACCACGAGGGTCGAGATCGCGGTGACGACGTGCTCGCCGCTCGCGTCGACCATGCGGGACTCGGTGGTGACCATCGAGTGGGCGCCGAGCTTCTTGATGGCGGCGACCGAGAGTGTCGCGGTCAGCTCGTCGCCGGCGACGACCGGACGGGACAGCACGAAGCGCTGGTCGCCGTGCACGACGCGGCTGAAGTCGATCCCGCCGTCGGGCTCGGCGAGCAGCTGCTGGAGCGTGAACTCCTGCACGACGACGGCGAAGGTGGGCGGAGCGACGAGGTCGGGGTGCCCGGCGGCGCGGGCGGCTTCGACGTCGTGGTGCAGGGGGGAGGTCGCGGAGACGGCGCGGGCGAACTCGCGCACCTTCTCGCGCCCCACCTGGTAGGGCTCCGTGGGCGCGAAGACGCGCCCGACGAGTTCGGGGTTCACTGGCACCCGGCCATACTAGGCGCTGCCGCCAGCGGGCCCTCGGGGCTCCGGAGGCCCCGCCGGTGGCCACCCGGGTATGACCACCGCGAATTTCCCATCCCTGTATGGCTGACCCGCGGCCGAACTTCTCCGAAGCTGGCGGGCATGTCGACACCCACTCCCGAGCGCGACTGGGCGACCTACGCCCGCGAGCTCGGCACCAACATGCACCGGGCCCGCATCGCCAAGGGCGCCAGCCAGGAGCGGATCGCCCACGCGGCGGGGCTCGCGGGCTACACCTACCAGAAGTTCGAGAAGGGCGAGTCGAAGCCCGGCTCGCCCGCGAACCCCACGCTGCACACCCTCCTCGCGCTCTGCGAGGCGCTCGAGATCGAGCTGACGGACCTCCTCCCGCCCGACCCGCCGCGCACCTCACGAGGCGCCGAGTAGCCGCAGCACCGCGCCGGCCAGCCGCGACCCCGAGCTGAGATCGAGGTCGACCTCGCCGAGCCCGTCGGCCTCCAGGCGGAGCCTGTCCTCCCCCGACTCCCCCGGGCGGCACAGGGAGACGTGCACCGTCGCACCCGCGGCCCCGTCTCCGCCCGCCCAGAGCACCACCGGGAGCGAGCTCGCCGCGGAGCGGTGCAGACGCTCCCCCGCCGCGACCAGCTCGTCGTGCTCGCCCGCGCACCAGCGCGGGCACCCCTCGTCGTTCCTGCCGTCCATCCGGTCCTCCACGTTCCGCACCCCTCGGTCGAGGAGACCAGCCCACCAGGCGGTACCGACACCGAGGGCCCGGCGCGCCCCGATCCCGACCGGGGTGTGGACAGGAGACGGTCGTCCGCCCGTTGTGGAGGAGCGAGGACCAGAGTCCCATACCCAGATGGTGCCACCAGGGGTCCGGCGCGAAGCACCGGCGCGGTGTCAGCGGTGGACGATCAGCCAGGTCGCGATCGCCGTGGTCGAGCCCGTGTTGACCATGCGGTGCGGCCGCTCGCACGGGAACGTGATGGCGTCGCCCGGCCCCAGGACGACCGTCTCGTCCTCGAACTCCACCGTCAGCTCCCCGAGCGTCACCGTCCCCATCTCGAACCCGTCGTGGCGGAGCAGCTGCCGGTGCGCCGTCGAGGTCGAGCCCGGCGGGTAGGTCGACTCGAAGAAGTCGACGGCGTCCAGCGGACGCGGCGCCAGCCGGCGGAACAGCACTCCGCCCTCGAGCGCCACGGGCGCCGACTCGCGCGCCCGGACGACCGCGGTCTCGACCGGCGCCGACGCGCCCTGGTCGAACACGGCGGACAGCGGGACCCCCAGCGCGTCCACGAGCGCGATCAGCCGGCCGACCGAGGGCTGCATCGCTCCGCGCTCGATCTGCGAGACGGCGCTCACGGAGATGCCGAGCCGTCCGGCGAGAGCCTTCAGTGACAGGCCCGCCGAGAGCCGCAGCTCCCGCAGCCGGGCACCGAGTCCGGCCCCGTCCGCGATCGCGCGGGCGGCCGCCTCGTCGGGCGCGATGTCGTCGGAGGGCATCGCCCGTCCCCTCTCGCGGATCGTCACACAGCCGTAACGGAGCCGAAACGAGCGGCGGCCTCCCGACTCGTAGCGTGGCCCGCGTGAAGTGATCACTTCACTCGGAACGCTCCCCGCGACGCCCCGCCTCCTCGGCCGGTCGCCCCGACCACCCTGACACATCCGCTCCGTGCCGCTCCGCGCACGACCGCCCGAGAGGTGGATCCACCCATGTCCGACCGCGTCACCGCACCCCGAGTCACCGCTCCCCCCGTCGATCCGGATCCCGCCGCCGCGGCGAGCGCCGGCTACGACGACCGCCTCTCCAACGAGGACCTCGCCCCGCTCCGGAAGCAGCGCTGGTCGAGCTACAACATCTTCGCGTTCTGGATGTCGGACGTGCACAGCGTCGGCGGGTACGTGACCGCGGGCTCGCTCTTCGCGCTGGGCCTGGCCGGCTGGCAGGTGCTCGTCGCCCTGGTGGTGGGGATCGTGATCGTGCAGGTCTTCTGCAACCTGGTCGCCAAGCCCAGCCAGGTCACCGGCGTGCCCTACCCCGTCATCAACCGCGCGATCTTCGGCGTCCGCGGCGCGAACATCCCCGCGATCATCCGCGGACTGATCGCGATCGCCTGGTACGGCGTGCAGACCTACCTGGCGGCGCAGTCGCTGAACATCGTCTTCCTCAAGTTCTTCCCGGGCATGGCCGCCCTGAACACGCCCGAGGCGTCGTTCCTCGGACTCTCGGCTCTGGGCTACCTCTCCTACGCGATCCTCTGGGTCGCGCAGGCCGCGCTGTTCTGGCGGGGGATGGAGTCGATCCGCCGCTTCATCGACTGGGCGGGACCGGCGGTCTACGTGGTGATGCTCGTGCTCGCCGTCTACCTGGTGTCGCAGGCGGGCTGGGAGAACATCTCGCTCACCCTCGGCTCCGGCGAGCCGCTCGACCTCGCCGCCGCGGTGCCGGTGATGATCTCGGCCGTCGCCCTGGTCGTCTCCTACTTCTCGGGCCCGATGCTCAACTTCGGCGACTTCTCGCGGTACGCCCGCAGCTACGGCGCCGTGAAGCGCGGCAACCTGCTCGGCCTCCCGATCAACTTCCTCTTCTTCTCCCTCCTCACCGTGATCACCGCGTCGGCGACCGTGCCGGTCTTCGGCGAGCTGATCACCGACCCGATCGAGACCGTCGAGCGGATCGACACCTGGTTCGCCGTGCTCCTCGGCGGGCTCACCTTCGTCATCGCGACGATCGGCATCAACATCGTCGCCAACTTCATCTCCCCCGCGTTCGACTTCTCGAACGTCAACCCGAAGAAGATCAGCTGGCGGATGGGCGGCATGATCGCCGCCGTCGGCTCGGTGCTGCTCACTCCGTGGAACTGGTACTCGAACGACACCGCCATCCACTACACGCTCGGCATCCTCGGCGCGCTGATCGGACCGCTGTTCGGCGTCCTCATCGCGGGCTACTACCTGATCAGCCGCCAGCGCGTCTGGGTCGACGACCTCTACACGATGAGCGAGAAGGGCCGCTACTGGTTCTCGCGCGGCTTCAACCCCAACGCCGTCTGGGCGACCGTGATCGGCGGAGTGCCCTCCGTGGCCTCGGTGCTCGTGCCGCGCTGGATCGCGGAGGCGGGAGGCGCGGAGTTCACCTGGCTCGGCGACTACAGCTGGTTCCTCGGCTGCGGGCTCGGGTTCGTCGCGATGGCCGTGCTCGAGCGGCGCGCGCCGCGGATCGGGCGCCTCGACGAGGACCTCGAGAACGTCAGCGACGGCTCGACCGTCTGAACGATCGGAACGGAGGAGGGATCCGCACCGTCCGCTCCGCACCGCGCGGACCGGCGGCCGGGCGGGTCCCTCCCCCCTCCCGGCACCCGAACCGAGGAACCGCCATGCGCATCACCGTCGTCAACCCGAACACCAGCACCGCGATGACCGCGGCGATCGGCCGGGCCGCCCGCTCCGTCGCCTCGCTCGGCACCGAGATCACGGCCGTCACCCCGCCGATGGGTCCGGCGTCGATCGAGAGCCACTACGACGAGGCGCTCGCCGTCCCCGGCGTCCTGCACGAGATCGCCCGGGCGGAGGCGGTCGGCAGCGACGGCGCGGTCATCGCGTGCTTCGGCGACCCGGGCGTCGACGCCGCGCGCGAGATCGCGAGCGGCCCGGTCGTGGGGATCGCCGAGGCGGCCATGCACATGGCCGCGCTCGTCGGCCGGGGCTTCAGCGTCGTCACCACGCTCTCGCGCACCAGCGGCCGCGCCTGGGACATCGCCCGCCGTGCCGGGTTCGGCGACGCCTGCCGTCAGGTGCGCGCCTGCGACATCCCGGTGCTCGAGCTCGACGACCCCCGCTCCGGCGCCCGTCGCGCGATCCTGGCGGAGTGCGCCGAGGCGCTGGCCGTCGACGGATCGGACTCGATCGTGCTGGGCTGTGCCGGGATGGCGGACCTGTGCCGCGACCTCTCGCGGGAGCTGGGAGTGCCCGTGATCGACGGAGTCGCCTCAGCGGTGCGCCTGGTGGAGGGGCTCGTCGCGATGGGCGTCAGCACCTCGCGGCGCGACGAGTACGCGGCGCCGCGGACGAAGGCGATGGCGGGACTGCTCGCTCCGTTCGAGCGGGTGTGAGGCTCCGCGCCGGTCCGTGCGGTCGGGCGTCCTGCCGGACCACCGCTCCGGGCCCACCTGCGAGGATCAGGGGATGAGCGTCCTCCGCGATCTCGGCCTCGGTGCCCGGCTCTTCCTCCGCGGCTTCCGCACCTGGGTCCGCTCGCCGCGGGCGATGCTCCTCGGCGCGATCCCGCCCCTGATCGTCGGCCTGGTCTTCGTCGGCGTGCTGGTCCTGGTGCTCACGCGGGTGCAGGACGCGGTGACCGCGCTCACCCCGTTCGCCGACGGCTGGGACGAGGGCACGGCCTCCACCGTCCGCCTGGTGCTCTCGATCGCGGTGGTCGGCGCCGTGCTCGCCCTCGGGGTGGTCCTCTTCGCCGCGGTGACCCTGCTCGTCGGCGACCCCTTCTACGAGCGGATCTGGCGGCGGGTCGAGGACGACCTCGGCGGCGTGCCCGACGAGCGCGAGAGCACCTTCTGGCAGGGGGTCGGCCGCGGGCTCCGCGACTCCGCCGTGCTGGTCGCCACCTCCCTCGGGATCGGCGTGGTCCTGGTGCTGCTGGGCCTGGTGCCGCTGGTCGGCTCGATCGTCGGGCTCGTCGCGGGCGCTCTGGTCGGCGGGAGGGCCCTCGCGCTCGAGCTCACCGGGTTCGCGGGCGACGCCCGCGGCCTCTCCCTCCGCGACCGGCGGCGCCTCCTCGGCGAGCACCGCGCGGTCTCCCTCGGCTTCGGCATCGCCGTCTACCTCGCGTTCCTCATCCCCGGGGGCGCCGTCGTCGCCACCCCCGCTGCGACGGCCGGCGCGACCCTCCTGCTCCGGACCCTGCGGGGCGAGCCGACCGAGCGTCCGGCCGCCTGACACCGCTTGGCCGCCGCCCGGCTCTCCCCTAGACTCGCCGCGTGCGCACGTCGATCCGAAGCCCCTGGTGGCCCGCCTCCTAGGCGGACCGACGCGCAGACCCCTCGCACGCGACCGCCTCCTCCGGGCGGTCGTTCTGCATGTCAGGGCCCGGGTGGGGCACGACCCGATTCAAGGACCACGATGACCTCGCTCCTCTCCCGTATCCTCGCCTCCGACGGGACGCTGCCGTTCGCGGTGGTCCTCCGCCAGGGCCGCGACGCCGTCGACGTGTTCACGGGCGACGTGCTCGACGTCGAGGGCCTGGCCGACATCCCGCTCGACGGCGACGACGTGCTGACGCTGGTGCCCTACCGGCAGGTGCGCGAGCGCGGCTTCGCGGCGAAGGACGACGGAGCCCCGCTGCGCAACCTCGTGGTGCGCGAGCGCGAGAGCGTCCCGCTGGCGGAGGTGCTGCGGCTGCTGCCCGAGCGGGAGATCCCGGTGGAGGAGCGCGGCTTCGACGTGCCGGACGACGAGTACGCCGACATCGTCCGCCGGGTGATCGAGGACGAGATCGGGCGCGGTGAGGGCGCCAACTTCGTCATCAACCGCGCGTTCGTCGCGCAGACCGACGCGCCGCCCGTCGAGGCGGTCCTGGCCTGGTTCCGCCGCCTGCTCACCGACGAGTCCGGCGCGTACTGGACCTTCGCTATCCACACGCCCGGCGTCGGCGGCGCGCAGACGGTCACCGCCGTCGGCGCGACGCCCGAGCGCCACGTCTCGGTGCGCGACGGCGTCGCCATGATGAACCCGATCAGCGGCACCTTCCGCCACCCCGCGGCCGGGCCCACCGGGGAGGAGGTGCTCGCGTTCCTCGCCGACGTCAAGGAGAGCGAGGAGCTCTTCATGGTGGTGGACGAGGAGATGAAGATGATGAGCGCGGTCTGCCCGGACGGCGGCCGCATCCTCGGCCCGTTCCTCAAGCAGATGTCGCGGCTCAGCCACACCGAGTACCTGCTCGAGGGCCGCACCGGACTCGACGTGCGCGAGGTCCTGCGGCTGACGATGTTCGCGCCCACGGTCACCGGCTCGCCGATGGAGAACGCGTGCGCTGTGATCGCCGAGTACGAGAAGGAGCCGCGCGGCTACTACTCCGGCGTTCTCGCCCTCTTCGAGCCGGAGGAGCACGGCTACACGGTCGACGCCCCCATCCTCATCCGCACCGCCTACCTCCGCGCGGACGGCCGCCTCACCGTGCCGGCGGGCGCGACCCTCGTCCGCCACTCCACTCCCGAGGGCGAGGTCGCCGAGACGCGCGCGAAGGCGTCGGGCGTCCTCTCCGCCCTGGGCCTCCTGCCGCACCGCGACGTGCCCCCGGCCATCGATCTGAACGCGCAGCCGGGCGTGCAGGAGGCGCTCGAGGCGCGCAACGAGCGGCTCGCCTCGTTCTGGCTCCGACCTCAGGCGCCCGAGCACATCGCCGGCCTCGCCGGGCACACCGCGCTGATCGTCGACAACGAGGACCAGTTCACGACGATGCTCGCCCACCAGCTGCGCCATCTCGGGATGGACGCCCGGGTCGAGCGCTGGTCCGAGGTCGCCGACGTGCTGAGCGACGACCTCGTCGTCTTCGGTCCCGGCCCGGGCGACCCCCGCGACGCCTCCGAGCCGCGCATCGCGCACCTGCGCGCGCTGATGACCGCGCGCCTCGAGGCGGAGCGGCCGATGCTCGCCGTCTGCCTCAGCCACCAGATGCTGTCGCTGCTGGCGGGCCTCCCGGTCGAGCCGCTGCCCGCGCCCCGCCAGGGCGTGCGCCTGGCGGTGGACGTGTTCGGCGAGGACGCGGCCATCGGCTTCTACAACACCTTCTCCTCCGTCGCCCCCGGCGTCGCGCGCACGCCCCGGCTGGGGCTCGAGGTCTCGGTCGACCCGGAGACGGGAGTGGTCAACGCCCTGCGGGGCGAGCACGTCGCGTCGGTGCAGGGGCACCTGGAGTCGGTGCTCTCCTCCGACGGTCTGCGCACCCTGGAGCGGCTGGTCCGCACCGCGACCGCCCAGCCCGCCCGCGCATGAACGGCCTGCGGCTGATCGCGTCGCCCGCCTACCCGGCCGAGCTGCAGGAGGCCGTGGCCGCCGCCGTGCGCGCGGCGGCCGAGGCGGCGCGCGGCTGGTACGGGCGCGGCGACAAGGTCGCGGCGGACGAGGCGTCGGTCGCGGCGATGCGCGCCGTGCTCGCCGACGCTCCGTTCGACGGCGTCGTCGTGATCGGCGAGGGCGAGAAGGACGAGGCCCCGATGCTCGCGAACGGCGAGCGCCTCGGCCGCGCCTCCGCTCCCTCCTGCGACGTGGCGGTCGATCCGCTCGACGGCACCCGGCTCACGGCGGAGGGGCTCCCCGGCTCGGTGAGCGTGATCGCGCTCGCCCCGCGCGGCACGCTGTTCGACCCGCGCGACGTGTTCTACATGGACAAGCTGGTCTGCTCCGGACCGGGCCGGGGCGCCGTCTCGCTCGATCTCCCTCCGGCCGAGAACGCCGCACGGCTGGCGGCGGCGCTCGGGAAGCCCGTCGCGGAGCTGGTCGTCGTCGTGCTCGACAAGCCGCGCCACGCCGGGCTGATCGCGGCTCTGCGCGGAGCCGGAGTCGCGCTCGAGCTGCGCGGCGAGGGCGACGTGTCGGTTGCGATCGAGGCGGCCGACCCCGCGGGCCGGGTCGACCTCGTCCTCGGCATCGGCGGCACCCCGGAGGGAGTGGTCGCCGCGTGCGCCGTCCGCGCCCTCGGCGGCGTCATGGAGGGGCGCCTCGCCCCGCAGACCTCGGCCGAGCGCGCGAACGCGCTGGCCGCGGGGCACGACCTCGACCGGCTGCTGACCCTCCACGACCTGGTCTCCTCCGACGACGTGCTCTTCGCGGGCTGCGCGGTCTGACCGCTGCCCGCCGGCCGGGCCCGCCCCAGCGCCCGAGCCGGGACGAGGGGTGACGGATGTCACGCCCCATCGGTGACAGAGGACCGGGGCACTCGGGCGGGCGCCTCGGCAGGCTGAGGACATGACCTCGACCGACCTCGCCGTGCAGGCGACCGCCCTCACCAAGAGCTTCGGCTCCGTCGCTGCTGTGGCCGGGGTGGACCTCACCGTCCGCCCCGGCGAGATCGTCGCCTTCCTCGGCCCCAACGGCGCGGGCAAGACCACCACCCTCGACATGCTCCTGGGCCTCTCGGCCCCGGACACCGGCGAGGTGACGGTGTTCGGGCGCCCGCCGCGCACGGCCGTCGCGCACGGACTCGTCTCGGCCGTCCTGCAGACCGGCGGCCTGCTCAAGGACCTCAGCGTCCACGAGACCCTGGAGCTGACCGCGAGCCTCTTCGCGGACACCCGGCCGATCGACGAGGTGCTGGAGCGCGCCGGAATCGCCGAGCTCGCCTCCCGCCGCGTGGGGCTGTGCTCCGGCGGCCAGCAGCAGCGGCTCCGGTTCGCGATGGCGCTGCTGCCGGATCCCGGCCTGCTCCTGCTCGACGAGCCGACGACGGGCATGGACGTCGAGGGGCGCCGCGCGTTCTGGCACGCCATCCGCACCGACGCGGCGCGCGGGCGCACCGTGCTCTTCGCGACGCACTACCTCGAGGAGGCGGACGAGTACGCCGACCGCATCGTCCTGATGAGCCGCGGCCGGATCGTCGCCGACGGGACGACGAGCAGCATCAAGAACCTCGTCTCCGGCCGGATCGTGCACGCGACCCTCCCCGGCGCCGACCTCGCCGCCCTGGCCGCCCTTCCCCGGGTCTCCAGCGTCGAGGCGCAGGGCGACCGGATCGCCGTGCACACCGACGACTCCGACGCTCTCGCCCGGCACCTGCTCACCCGCACCGAAGCCTGCGACGTCGAGATCACCGCCCAGAACCTCGAGAGCGTCTTCCTCGCCCTCACCTCCGAAGGAGCGTCCGCATGACCGCCACGACCCCCGCCGCCGACCGCGTCCGCCTCGACCGCCGCTCGCCGGCGCTGGGAGGCTTCACCACGACCTACCTGCGCATCGAGATCCTGCGGCGGCTGCGGAACCGCCGGACGCTCTTCTTCACCCTCCTCTTCCCGGTGCTGATGTTCTTCATCGTCGGCTATCCGCTCCGCGACGAGCCGCTGACCGCGACCCCGATCGCGGCGGGCGGCGTCTCGGTCGCCGCGTTCATCATGGTGTCGATGGCGATGTACGGGGCGATGATGTCCGCCACGCAGACCGGGGCGGCCGTCGCCGTCGAGCGCGCGCAGGGCTGGAGCCGGCAGCTGCGGCTCACCCCGCTGAACCCCGTGGTCAACGTGCTGATCAAGATGATCGCCGGGATGGTGCTGGGCCTGCTCGCCGTCGTCGCCACCTTCGCGGTCGGCGCCGCCAGCGGCATCGAGCTCTCGGCGGTGCAGTGGGTCGCGACCGGACTGACCGGCTGGCTGCTCGCGAGCGCCGTCTTCACGACGCTCGGCCTCATGGTCGGCTACATGGTGCCGGGCGAGAACGCGGCGCAGATCACGAGCCTGGTCATCGTGGTCCTCGCGTTCCTCGGCGGCCTCTTCTACCCGGTGAGCAGCATGCCCGGATTCATGCAGAGCATCGCCGCCCTGACCCCGGTCTACGGGATCAGCGAGCTCGCGCGGGCGCCGCTCACCGGCGAGGGGTTCGACCTGGGCGCCCTGGTCGACGCACTCGTCTGGCTCGGTCTGCTCCTGGGCGGCACGGTGTTCTTCTTCCGCCGCGACACGAAGCGGGTATGAGGGATGCGCGGCGCGGGCCGCCTCGGTCCTAGGGTGAGCGCGTGAGCAGCACCACCGCCTCCGGACACGGCGAGCCCGGCTGGCCGATCCGCCCGGCCGCGGCGGGCGCCGATCCGGGCGCGACCCTGCGCACGGCGCTGTGGACGCCGCGAGCGCTGCGCTGGTACACCGGCGCCGTCTTCTCGCTCTTCTGGGTGTACTCGACCGTGCCGTCGGTCCTCGACGACCCGGAGTGGCCCGGCCGCGTCGCCGGCGTCGTCCTCATCGCCGCGTTCAGCGCCGGGTTCCTCGTCGCCCCGCCGCTCGCCTGGACCCTGGCGACCCGGGGCCGGCTGCTGATCTGCCTCGGGCTGCTCGCCTTCTCCTTCACGCTCCTCCCGTGGCTCGGCCGCGACGTGACCGGGCTCTGGACCTACGTCGGGGTCCTCGTGGGCATGTGCGTGTTCACCTGGCGCCTCACCGTGGTCCTCGTCGGAGCTCTCGCGCTCGTGACGCTCGCCGTCCGCCTCGAGAGCGACGGCGTCACCGAGACCGCGTTCGTGGTGCCCGTGATCATCCTCTCCATCTCGCTGATGATGGCCACCTTCGCGCGCACGATCGCCACCGTGAACCAGCTCCGTGAGACCCGGGCCGAGCTGGAGGTGCTGACGGCCGAGCGCGAGCGGAGCCGGGTGGCCCGCGACATCCACGACATCCTGGGGCATTCGCTGACGGTCATCACCGTCAAGTCCGAGCTGGCCGGACGCGTCCTCGACGCCGACCCCGAACGGGCCCGCGCCGAGATCGCGGACGTGGAGACCCTCGCCCGGGGCGCCCTCGCCGACGTCCGCGCGACCGTCTCGGGCTTCCGCGCCACGACGGCGAGCGGGGCGCTGGCGGCCGCGCGCGGCGCTCTGACCGCAGCGGGGATCACCGCCGAGCTGCCCTCCTCCACCGACACCGTGCTCCCGCAGCACCGCGAGCTGGTGGGCTGGGTGATCCGGGAGGGAGCGACCAACGTCGTCCGCCATTCGGGAGCCTCGCGCTGCCGCATCCGTCTCACCGCCTGCGAGGTCGAGATCGCCGACGACGGAGCGGGTCCTCAGGCGGCCGGGACCGGCTCGACCGGGCTGGCGGGGCTGCGCGAGCGCGTCGAGGCGGCGGGCGGACGGCTCTCCGTCGGACGGAGCGAGCTCGGCGGCTTCCGCCTGACGGCATCGCTCCCAGGAGGCGGACGTTGAGCGCCCTGCGGCTCCTGATCGCGGACGACCAGGCGCTGGTGCGGGGCGCCCTCGCCGCTCTGCTCTCCCTGGAGCCGGACATCGACGTCGTCGCGGAGGTCGGCCGCGGAGACGAGGTGGTCGCGGCGGCGATCGCCTCGACGCCGGACGTCGCGCTGCTCGACATCGAGATGCCGGGCCTGGACGGGATCGCCGCCGCCGCACTCCTCCGCGATGCGCTGCCGTCCTGCCGCGTGCTGATCGTGACGACCTTCGGCCGCCCCGGCTACCTCACCCGGGCGATGCAGGCGGGGGCCTCGGGCTTCGTGGTGAAGGACACCCCGTCCGCCCGGCTGGCCGACGCCGTGCGCCGGGTCGGGCAGGGGCTGCGCGTGGTGGACCCCGCCCTCGCAGCGGAGTCGCTGGCGCAGGGGGGCACACCGCTGACCGAGCGGGAGGCCGATGTGCTCGCCGCCGCGCGTACCGGCGGATCGATCGCCGACCTCGCGCGGATGCTGCACCTCTCCCCCGGGACGGTCAGGAACCACCTCTCGGCGGTGATCGGCAAGACCGGAGCGCGCAACCGGGCCGACGCCGTGCGGATCGCCGAGCGGAACGGCTGGCTCTGAGCGGGCCGCGCGGTCCGCGGGTCCGGGAACGCCGAAGGCCCCGACTCGACGCGCGAACCGGGGCCTTCTCGCTGTAGCGGGAGCGGGACTTGAACCCGCGACACCACGATTATGAGCCGTGTGCTCTAACCACCTGAGCTACCCCGCCGCGCGTTCTTCGCAGGCCTGGCCTGCGGGGAACGGAGCCCCCTGTGGGAATCGGACCCACTACCTCTTCCTTACCAAGGAAGTGCTCTACCAATGAGCTAAGGGGGCGCACCCGCGGGTCTGACAGCCCCTCTCGGGACGTGCCCGCGATTTGGCACCGTTAGACGATAGCACCTCCGCGGAGCGTCGATGACCGCGGGGGACGCGCCCCCGCGGCCGCCCGTCTGCGGCTACGCCCGGCTCGCCTCGTCGAGCGCGGCGAGCTCCTCGGCGCTCAGCTCGAGGGAGGCCGAATCGATCAGCGCCGGCAGCTGCTCCATCACGCGGGCGCTGGCGATCGGCGCGACCACTCCGGGCTGCGAGCGGAGCCACGCGAGCGCCACCGTCGCCACCTCGGCTCCGTGCGCCTCCGCCGCCGCGTCGAGCGCCGCCAGCACCCGGCGGCCGCGGCCGTCGAGGTAGCGGGAGGCGCCGTCGGCGCGCGGGCCCTCGGGGGTCGAGCCGTCGCGGTACTTGCCGGTCAGGAAGCCGGACGCCAGAGCGGAGTAGGGGACGACGGCCAGCCCCGCCTCGCGGGCGAGGGGCAGCAGGTCGGCCTCGATCACGCGCTCCACGAGGTTGTAGTGCGGCTGGAGGGCGACGGGCGCGTGCAGGCCCTCCTCGCCCGCGACCCGCAGCCACTCCGCGACGCGCTCGGGGCTGAAGTTCGACACTCCGATCGCGCGGACCAGGCCCTGGTCGACCAGCTCGGAGAAGACGGCGGCGATGTCGGCCATCGGCACGGCCTCGTCGTCGAAGTGGGCGTAGTAGAGGTCGATCCGGTCGGTCCCGAGGCGCTCGAGGGAGGCGCGGGCGGCCGCGCGCACGATGTCGGGCGCGAGGCCGGTGAGCTGCGGGTGGCGGCCCGCCTTCGTCGCGATCACCACGTCGTCGCGGTTCCCGGAGCGCTGAGCGAGCCACTCGCCGATGATCGTCTCGGACTCGCCGCCCGTGTTGCCCGGGACCCAGGCGGAGTAGGCGTCGGCGGTGTCGATGAAGTCGCCGCCCGCGGCCGTGTAGCCGTCGAGGACGTCGAAGGAGGTCTGCCGCCCCGCGGTCCAGCCGAAGACGTTGCCGCCGAGCGAGAGCGGGAAGACGTCGATGCCGGAGTCGCCGAGCGGCGAGCGGGTGACGGAGGAGGATGCTGCGCTGTCGATGCTCATCCCCCGATTCAAGACCCGCTCCCCGCCCCGATCGATCCCCCTCCCGCGCATGCGCGGCAAGGACTCAGACTCTCAGCGCCGCGGGTAGTCGGCGTAGGCGAAGCGCGTCGAGTCCGGCGCCCAGCCGGAGACGTTGATCGTCCCCTGCCCGCCGTGGAGGCGCTCCAGCACGCGGCCGGGCTCGAGCGTCGCGCGCCCGGGGAGGTCGAGCAGCCGCAGCTCGACGTCGACGTTCTCGGGGTGCCCGGCCGTCCCCTCCGGATAGGCGAGGTAGAGCAGGTGCGCGCCGTCGGGCGACTCGTGCGGGAACCAGTCGACCGTGTCCGACTCGACCAGGCGGGAGAGCCCGGAGCCGTCGAGGCCGAGGCGGAAGAGCTGCGCCCCTCCTCCGGCCCGCTCGGAGTTGAAGACCAGGGTGCGGCCGTCGGCCGAGACGTCGACGCCGTCGTCGGCGGGCTCGTCGTCGGTCAGGGCGGTCAGCGCGCCTCCGCCGGCCGGCATCGTGTAGACGTCGGTCCGCCACCGCCCGGAGGCGTCGCCGCCGCCGATCAGCGCGAGGGTCGCCCCGTCGGGCGAGACGCCGTGCAGGTAGTGCTTGAAGCGTGCGCCCTCGCGCTCGGCGGTCAGGCGGCGGGCGGGGGCGGAGCCGTCGAGCTCGACCGCGTAGAGGTGCCCGTCGCGCGCCGAGACGTAGGCGAGCCCGCCGGACGGGGCGAGCACGTGGTCGTTGTTGAGCTCGGCCGGCACCCCGTCGAGCGGGATCGGCTCGAGCGCTGCCGTCCCCTCCAGCGGCAGCCGGAAGAGGCCGCCGTCGCCGTTGACGATCAGGGCGGAGCCGTCCGGGGTCCAGTTCGGCGCCTCCACGAGGACGGAGTCGGATTCGAAGACGGTCGTCGACTCCCCCGTCCCGAGGTCGTGGACGCGGAGTCGGCAGAGCTGGTCGGGCAGGAGGGAGCGGGCCATGCTCCCCACGCTAGGGCCCTGGCGGATCGCGACGGGGCCGTCAAGCCTCCGCGTACTCAGGTTCCGCGTGAGGGCGCTCCGTTATTCTTGACCGACTTATGCGCTGGGTACACCTTGGGAGGAACATGTGATGCTCCTCATCCTCGTGATCTCGTTCGCGATCGCCGTGGTGACCCCCTGGCTGGTGGACCGGTTCGGGCCGAAGACCTTCTACGCGCTCGCGCTGATCCCGGCCGCGAGCTTCGCCGCCACCGCGACCGCCCTGCCGACGATCCTCGACGGCGGCGAGATCCGCGAGACCGTGCCGTGGATCCCCGCGCTGGACATCGCCCTCTCCTTCCGCCTGGACGCGCTCTCGATCGTCCTCGCCCTCGTGGTCAGCGGAGTGGGCGCCCTGGTCCTGGCCTACTGCGCGACGTACTTCAGCCGCGACGAGCCCTCGCTGGGCCGGTTCGCCGCGCTCCTGTCCGCGTTCGCCGGAGTGATGTACGGGCTGGTGACGGCCGACGACGTGATCATCCTCTTCGTCTTCTGGGAGGCGACGAGCGTCCTCTCCTACCTCCTCATCGGCCACTACAGCGGGCGCAAGGAGAGCCGGGGCGCCGGGCTCCAGGCGCTCCTGGTCACGACTCTCGGCGGGCTGGCGATGCTGGTCGGGATCATCGTCCTGATCGTGCAGGCCGGCACCACCAGCCTGTCCGGGATCGTCGCCGCCGCCCCCTCCGGCCCGATCGTGTCGACGGCGCTGGTGCTCGTGCTGCTCGGCGCGTTCTCGAAGTCGGCCCTGGTGCCGTTCCACTTCTGGCTGCCGGCCGCGATGGCCGCTCCGACGCCGGTCAGCGCCTACCTGCACGCCGCCGCGATGGTGAAGGCGGGCATCTACCTCGTCGCGCGCCTAGCGCCGGGCTTCGCCGACGACTCCGTCTGGCTGCCCGTGGTGGTGAGCGTCGGCGTCTGGACGATGCTCGTCGGCGGCTGGCGCTCGCTCCGGCAGTACGACCTCAAGCTCGTGCTGGCCTACGGCACCGTCAGCCAGCTCGGCTTCCTGACCGTCGCCGTCGGCTTCGGCTCGCGCGACGCCGCGCTGGCCGGGCTGACCCTGCTCGTCGCCCACGCCCTCTTCAAGGCGCTGCTCTTCCTCACCGTCGGCATCGTCGACCACCGCGCCGGCACGCGCGACCTCCGCAAGCTCAGCGGCCTGGGCCGGCAGGCGCCGGTGCTCGCGGGCGCGGCCCTCGTCGGCGTGCTGTCGATGGCGGGCATCCCGCCGCTGCTGGGCTTCGTCGCCAAGGAGGCCGTGTTCACGAGCCTGATCTCGGCGATCGAGCAGGGCTCGTTCTGGGCCTGGGTCGCGCTCGTCGGCCTCGTCCTCGGCTCGATCCTCACCGCGGCTTACTCCGCCCGCTTCTTCTGGGGCGCCTTCGCCCGCAAGAAGGGGCTCGAGGACACGCACCTGCACGCCGAGCCGTGGACCTTCACCGCCGCCCCGGTGCTGCTGGCGGCCGCCAGCGTGATCGGCGGGATCGCCGCCTCCGTCCTCGACCCGCTCGTCGCCGTCTACGCGGACACCCTCCGCTCCGCCGCCCCGGACGCCGATCCGGAGCCGGCCGCCGCAGCGGAGGCCTCCGACCACGGCGGCTACCACCTCGCGCTCTGGCACGGCTTCGAGCCCGCGCTGGCACTCAGCGCCCTCGTGATCGCCGTCGGACTCCTGCTCTTCGCCAAGCGCGTCGCCGTCGCGCGCGCCCAGTCGATGCTGCCCAACCGGATCGACTCCGCCGAGGGCTACTGGGCCACCGTCCGCTGGCTCGACAGCGTCGCCAGCACGGTCACGGAGTTCGTCCAGCGCGGCTCGCTTCCCCGCTACCTGACGGTGATCTTCGCGGTCTTCGTCCTCGGCGTCGGCGGTGCGGCCGCCCTCAACCGCACCTGGCCGGGCGACCTCGTCTTCTGGGACAGCCCGGGCCAGCTCGCGGTCGCGGCCGTGATGATCCTCGCAGCGGTGCTGTGCGCGATCGCCCGCAACCGCGTCGCCGCCGTGCTGCTCGCCGGCGCCACCGGCTACGGGATGGTCGCCCTCTTCGCCCTGCAGGGCGCGCCCGACCTCGCCCTCACCCAGGCGCTGATCGAGACGGTGACCCTCGTGGTCTTCGTCCTGGTCCTGCGCCGCCTCCCGACCCGCATCGCCGCGAAGCACCAGCCGATGCGCAAGCGCCTGCGCGCTGTCATCGGCATCGCCGTCGGAGCGGTCATGGCCCTCGCCGCCACCATCGCCCTCGGCGCCCGGACCGCGACGCCGATCTCGGCCGAGCTGCCCCGCCTCGCCTACGAGGAGGGCAAGGGCCGCAACATCGTCAACGTCCTGCTCGTCGACATCCGCGCCTGGGACACGATGGGCGAGATCTCGGTCCTCGTCGTGGTCGCCACCGGCGTCGCGAGCCTGATCTTCCTCTCCAGCCGGGCCGGAGGCGCACCCCGCCTCGAGTCGCAGAGCGCGGACGACCGCCGCGAGCGCGCGATGGACCTGACCGCCTCCTCCGCCGACGCCGAGCGCGACGGCGACCGCGGCTCCTGGCTCGTCGCCGGACGCACGCTGCGGCCGGAGAACCGCTCGATCGTGCTCGAGGTGCTGGTGCGCCTGCTCTTCCACCCCGCGATGATCGTGTCGGTCTACCTGCTCTTCACCGGCCACAACACCCCGGGCGGAGGCTTCGCGGGCGGTCTGCTCGCCGGACTCGCCCTCGTCGCGCGCTACCTCGCCGGCGGCCGCTTCGAGCTCGGCGAGGCCGCGCCGATCGACGCCGGCAAGGTCCTCGGACTCGGGCTCTTCTTCGCCGTCGGCACCGCCGTCTCCTCCCTGGCCTTCGGCCTCGAGGTCCTCGAGTCGAGCTGGCTCGACCTCGAGGTGCCGGTGCTGGGCGAGCTCCACCTGGGCACGTCCACCCTCTTCGACATCGGGGTGTACCTGATCGTGATCGGCCTCGCCCTCGACATCCTCCGCAGCCTCGGCGGCGAGGTCGACCGCCACGGCGAGGAGGCCGAGCAGGGCTCCCCCTCGGGCGACGGCGTCACGCACTCGACGGACAGCACCCCCGGCCCCGGCCAGGGCACCGTCGACGGGCTCGAGACCTCGCTCCCCACCGGCGCCACCGTCGTCGGCGGGCCGGGCAGGGGGGACGGCGCATGAGCATCACCCTCGTCCTCGTCGTCGTGATGGCGGTGATGTACGCGGCCGGCGTCTACCAGATGCTCGAGCGCAGCCTCACCCGCATCCTGATCGGGTTCCTGCTCGTCGGGAACGCGACCAACATCCTCATCCTGCTGATGGCCGGCCGCTCTGGCATCGCGCCGTTCGTCACCGACGACGGGCGCTCCTACGAGCAGATCGCCGCCGAGATGGCCGACCCGCTGCCGCAGGCGCTGATCCTCACGGCGATCGTGATCACCTTCGGGGTGTCCGCCTTCCTGCTCGCGATGATCTACCGGCGCTGGCGCCTCGCCAACGCCGACCAGGTGGAGGACGACGAGACCGACGCCTCGGTCCGCGAGGACGCTGCGGGCATCTCGGCCCAGACCACCGCCGACGACCGGGCGCTCGACGTCCTGCTCGAGTCCAGCGACGAGGGCACCGCCGCCAAGCACGGGGAGAGCGCCATGACCGACGACAGGAAGGAGGACCGATGAACGCCCTGATCCCGCTCGTCGTCACCCTCCCCCTCCTGGGAGCGGCCGTCGCGCTGATCCTCGGACGCCACCGGCGCGCGCAGATCACCGTGAACATCGTGACGCTCTCGAGCGTGCTGGTGATCTCCTCGGTGATGCTCGTGCTGGTCCTCACCGGCGACGGAGGCGGCAGCGCGGTCTACGTGGGCGGCTGGGAGCCGCCGTGGGGCATCGTGCTGGTCGTCGATCCGCTCGCCGCGCTGATGCTCGTGATCACCTCGATCACCCTGCTCGGCGTCCTGCTGTTCTCGGTCGGCCAGGGCCTCGTCGACGGCAACCGCGAGACGCCGGTCACGATCTTCCACCCGACCTACCTGATCCTCTCGGCGGGCATCCTCAACGCCTTCGTCGCGGGCGACCTCTTCAACCTCTACGTCGGCTTCGAGATCCTGCTGGCCGCGAGCTACGTGCTGATCACCCTGGGCGGCACCGCGCCGCGGATCCGCGCCGGCACGACCTACGTGGTCGTCAGCCTGGTCTCGAGCGTCTTCTTCCTCTCGGCCATCGGCCTGCTCTACGGCGCCACCGGCACGGTCAACATGGCGCAGCTCTCGATCCGCATCGCCGAGCTCCCCGCCGACGTGCAGCTGGTGCTCCACGTGGTGCTGCTGCTGGGCTTCGGGATCAAGGCGGCCGTGTTCCCCCTCTCGTTCTGGCTCCCGGACTCGTACCCCACGGCGCCGGCGCCGGTCACCGCCGTCTTCGCCGGACTCCTCACCAAGGTCGGCGTGTACGCGCTGATCCGCACCGAGACCCTGCTCTTCCCGGGCGGGAGGCTGAGCGAGGTGCTGCTGGTAGTGGCGCTGCTGACGCTGATCGTCGGCATCCTCGGCGCGGTCGCGCAGGCCGACATCAAGCGGATGCTGTCCTTCACGCTGGTCTCGCACATCGGCTACATGGTGTTCGGGATCGCTGTGGGCACCCCGGCCGGCTACGCGGCGACGATCTTCTACGTCATCCACCACATCACCGTGCAGACGACGCTGTTCCTCGCGACCGGCCTGATCGAGCGCGTCGGCGGCACCACCTCGATCCTGCGCCTCGGCGGGCTGCTCAAGGCCTCGCCGCTGCTGGCGCTGCTCTACTTCATCCCCGCGATGAACCTCGGCGGGATCCCGCCGTTCACCGGCTTCCTCGGCAAGGTGGGGCTCTTCGTCGCCGGCACGGAGTCGGCCGTCGATCAGCCCTCATGGCTGATCTGGGCCGTCATCGCCGCCGGGGCCGTGACCTCGCTCCTGACCCTCTACGCCGTCGCGCGCGTCTGGAACATGGTCTTCTGGCGCCGCCAGGAGGAGGTGCCCGGCTACGAGTCGCCCCTGATCGACCAGCTGCAGGAGGACCCCCACGACACGGGCAGCATCCGCACCCGCCACTCGCCGCCGATGATGGTGCTGGCCACCGCGGGGATGGTCGTGGTCGGCGTCGTGCTGACCGTCGGTGCCGGTCCCCTCTACGACGCGAGCGAGCGCGCGGCGACCGCGGTCGCCGACCCCGCGACCTACATCGCGACCGTCTACCGCGACTCGTCCTTCGGAGAGGAGGGGCCGCGATGAGCCCCCGCCGCCGCGTCGACATCTGGAACCGCGTCGCGATGTTCGTGACTCTCGTCGGCATCTGGGTGCTGCTCTGGGACGACGTCTCAGTGCTGTCGATCGTCACCGGCTTCCTGGTCGCCCTGCTGATCACCCGGGTGTTCTACCTGCCGCCGGTCGAGTTCTCGAACCGCATCAACCCGTGGTTCGTGCTGGTCTTCCTCGCGCGGCTCGTCTACGACATCGCGGTCGCCTCGGTCCGGGTCTCGTGGCAGATCCTCACCCTGCCGGTGCCGGTGCACAACGCCATCGTCGCCGTGCACCTGCGGAGCCGCTCCGAGGGGATGCTGGTCTGGACCACCGAGGCGGTGACCCTCGTCCCCGGCTCGCTCGTGATCGACGTCGACCCCCAGAAGAACGTGCTCTACCTGCACGTGCTCGGCGTCCTCCACGACGAGGGCGAGCGCATCGACGAGGTGCGCCGGACCGTCCTCGAGACCGAGGCCCGCATCGTCCGCGCCATCGGCTCCCGCGAGGACGTGCAGAGGGTGAACCGGCCGATCGAGGCCGGGGCGGGGGTGGTCCGGTGATCGACTGGCTGATCTGGATCCTGGTGCCGGTGTTCGGCGCCGCCTGCCTGCTCGCACTCGTGCGGATCCTCCGTGGACCCTCCGTTCTGGACCGCGTCGTCGCGGCCGACGTGCTCGTCGCGACGATCATCTGCGGGATCGGCGCCGAGATGGCCGTCAACCACCACGCGCGGACCCTGCCCGTCGTGCTCGGGCTCGCGCTCTTCGCCGTCTTCGGCTCGATCAGCGTCGCCAAGTTCATGGCCAACCGCGAGGAGGACTGACATGGACCTGTTCTTCGACGTCCTGACCGCGGTGCTGCTCGTCGCCGGCGCCCTGCTCTCGCTCGTCGCCGCCATCGGCCTGCTGCGCTTCGACGACCTGCTGTCCCGGATGCACGCGGGCACGAAGCCTCAGGTGCTCGGCCTGATCTGCGTGATGCTCGCGGTCGCCATCCGGAACCCCGGCTTCGCCGCAGCGGGGACGATCGTGCTGGTGATCGGCTTCCAGCTGCTGACCGTGCCCGTCTCGGCGCACATGGTGGGCCGGGCCGCCTACCGGGCCGAGGCCGTCTCCCCCGGCCACCTCGTCGCCGACGAGCTCGCCGAGGCGGTCACCCGCGCCGACGAGCAGGCCCGCGCCACCGGGCCCGAGACCGCGCACGCGTCCGAGGAGCGGGCACGGACCTCCTCCGCACCGCCGCCCGAGGACGAGGACGGCCCGGCCGCGACCGCCTAGGCGGCGAGGACGAGCTGCACGGCGGTCGCGCCGGTCATGCTGCGCAGGGCGAATCCGCCGATCGCGAGGGTGACGGCGACCAGGCCGCCGACGAGCAGCACCAGAACCGGCACCACCCACAGCAGCGCCCGTCGGCGTCGGGCCCGGGCCTCGTCCGGCGTCTCATCCATCACCCGTCGACTGTACGGGACGGCGGGGGGCGTGCCCCCGGCGCCCCCGGGCCGCCCGATAAACTCGGCCCATGACCCTGGACTCCGCTCTCTCCGGCGCGCCCGAGAACTCCCCCGGCCCCGACTCCGAGGCCGAGCACCGCCGGGGAGCCGAGTGGTGGCGCACCGCCGTCATCTACCAGATCTACCCGCGCTCCTTCGCGGACGCGGACGGCGACGGCATCGGCGACCTGCCCGGGATCGCCTCGCGCCTCGAGAGCCTCGCCGAGCTCGGCGTCGACGCGATCTGGCTCTCCCCCTTCATGACCTCGCCGCAGAAGGACGCGGGCTACGACGTCGCCGACTACTGCGACGTCGATCCGCTCTTCGGCACCCTCGCCGACTTCGACGCGATGCTGGCCCGCGCTCACGCCCTGGGAATCCGGATCATCGTCGACCTCGTCCCCAACCACTCCTCCAGCGCCCACCGCTGGTTCCAGGAGGCGCTCGCCGCTCCCGCGGGCAGCGCCGAGCGGGCGCGCTACCTGTTCCGCGACGGCCGGGGCGAGTCGGGCGAGCTGCCCCCGAACAACTGGGAGTCGGTCTTCGGCGGCCCCGCGTGGACCCGCGTCATGGAGCCCGACGGCTCGGCCGGTCAGTGGTACCTTCACCTCTTCGACACCTCGCAGCCCGACTTCGACTGGACGAACGAGTGGGTGCGCGAGCGCTTCCGCGAGGTCCTCCGCTTCTGGCTCGACCGCGGCGTCGACGGCTTCCGCGTCGACGTGGCGCACGGGATGATCAAGGCCGAGGGTCTGCCCGACTACACGCCGCCCGCCGACAGCGGGTCGATGGGCGGAGTCGCGCCCGCCGACGGCGCGGAGCCCGCCACCGCCCCCTACTGGGCCCAGGACGGCGTCCACGAGATCTACCGCGACTGGCACTCCCTGCTCGCCGAGTACCCGGACGACCGCGTGCTCTGCGCCGAGGCGTGGGTGCAGCCGCTCTCGAAGCTCGCCCGCTGGGTCCGCCCCGACGAGATGCACCAGGCCTTCAACTTCGCCTACCTCGAGACCCCGTGGAGCGCACCCGCCCTCCGCGACATCATCGACTCCTCCGTCGAAGCCTTCGCCGCGGTCGGCGCCCCGTCGACCTGGGTGCTGTCGAACCACGACGTCGTGCGCCACGCGAGCCGCCTGGCCCTGACGTCCGACAACCCGCAGGGCTACGGCATCGGCCCGCGCACGCCCGGACTCCCCGACCCCGTCCTGGGGCTGCGCCGCGCTCGCGCCGCGACCGCCCTCATGCTCGCGCTCCCCGGATCCGCCTACGTCTACCAGGGCGAGGAGCTCGGGCTCCCCGAGGCGATCGACCTGCCGGACTCGGCGCGTCAGGACCCGACCTGGTTCCGCACCGGCGGCGAGCGCTACGGCCGCGACGGCTGCCGGGTGCCGATCCCGTGGGAGGCGGACGCGCCCGCGTACGGCTTCAGCGGCTCCGGCGACTCCTGGCTGCCGCAGCCCGGCGACTGGGCGCCGCTCGCCCGCGACCGCCAGCGCGGTGTCGCGGGCTCGACGCTCGAGCTGTACCGGTCCCTGCTCGCCGTGCGCCGCGCCGAGGACCTGGGCTCGGGCGCCGTCGAGTGGCTCGAGGGCTACCCGGAGGACGTCGTGGCGTTCCGCAACGGAGCCGTCACGGTGATCGCGAACCTCGGCGAGGCTCCGGTCGAGCTGCCCGTCGGCTCCGTGGTGCTGTGCTCGGAGGAGTTGCACGAGCCGGCGCTGCCCGCCGACACCACGGTCTGGCTGCGCGCGGAGTAGCCGGCGCGTCGGCTCCGCGGGGGCTGCGTGCGATCTGCAGGAGGCCGTGCCGACTGCAGGAGAGAGTGCCGTCTGCAGGAGGCGGTGCCATCTGCAGGAGGCAGCGGTGCCGTCTGCAGGATGCGGTGCCGTCTGCAGGATGTGGTGCCATCTGCACGAGGCGGTGCCGTCTGCAGGAAGCAGCGGTGCCGTCTGCAGGGGAAGAACGCCTCAGCGAGCGGCGCGGCTGGAGATGCGGACGATCACGCTCAGATCACCTGCAGACCGCACACGGCCCTGCACACCGCACGCGAGACCGCACACGGCCCTGCACACCGCACGCGAGTCCTGCCGACGTCAGCGCCCGGCGTTGGCCTTCAGCCACAGGTAGGAGTCGACCTTCGTCACGCCGTCGAGGCGGATCTCGAAGTGCAGGTGCGGGCCGGTCGACATGCCGGTCGTGCCCACCAGCCCGAGCAGCTGGCCGACCTTGACCGGGTCGCCCTCGTTCACGGCCGCCGAGCCGTGCTGCATGTGCGCGTACACGCTCGAGACCAGCTGCCCGTCGATCTCGTGGTCGACGATCACGTGCACGCCGAGCGAGCCTTCGCCGTCGATGACCGTGCGCACGACGCCGTCGGCGATCGCCTGGATGGGCGAGCCGTCGCCCGGGTTGAAGTCGGTGCCGCCGTGGTTCACCGAGCAGCCCGCGCAGTTGCGGTAGCCGAAGCGGTCGCCCACCGGCACGCCGACGGCGAAGGGCCACTGGATCGACGCGTTCGGATCGTTCGTGAAGCCGGTGTCGGAAGTGCGGACGATGTCGGCGACGTTGGTCTGCGTCTTGCGCTCCTGCACGCCGAACCCGTCGCGGGCGACCGTCTCGGCGCTGACCTCGCCGGCGACGAACGACTGCGCGCCGCGGCGGGCGTCGGCGCCGAAGGGGGTCGAGAGGCCCTGCGCCTGCACGTCCTCCGCGGTCAGGAGCGACGTGGCCGGCAGCGACGTCGCCGCGACGATGGCCGCGACGAACGAGAGGGCGACGAGTCCGCCGACCCGGGCCCGGCGCACGGGCCGGAGCGGCGTCGCGCGCGGTGCGGGGACGGGGGCCGGGGCGCTGCGGACCGAGGCGACGCGTCGCTCCGCCTCGCGCAGCTGCTCCGCCGTGGGAGCCGCGAGGAGGTCATCGGAGCCGCTCGCCAGCGAGACGTCGGAGGCGAGGGCCAGAGCGCGCTCGCGCTCGCGGAGCTCGCGACGGGAGAGGGGTGGGGTCGATTCGCCGCGGATCGCGCCGTCCTCGCCGAGCATCGCGGGCAGGAAGTCGAGGTAGAGGTTGTCGCGGAGGAACGTCCAGCCCATGCCGGAGCGGCGGATCGCG
>NZ_PSWM01000024.1:0-58885 GCF_002932795.1 Rathayibacter sp. AY1B5 | reverse complement strand
GTCACCCGGACATTCTACGGAAGGGGTCCGACACAGACGCGCGGGCGGGGGCCGCTCCGGACCCACCGCCGTGCGGTCTGCAGGGGGGCGTGCAGTCTGCAGGGGATCCGAGCCGAAGGGGCGATCCTGCGAGGAGGAGGCGCCCGGGAGCGGCTCGTCCCCTGCAGATCGCACGGCGGTGGGTCCGGAGCGGCCCCCGCCCGCGCGTCTGTGTCGGACCCCTTCCGTAGAATGTCCGGGTGACATCCAGCACCCTCCGCATCGCCTCCGTCAACGTGAACGGCGTCCGCGCCGCCTACCGCAAGGGGATGGGCGACTGGCTCGCCGCCCGCGACGTCGACGTCCTGGCCCTGCAGGAGGTCCGCGCCTCCACCGACGACCTCACCGGACTGCTCGGCGACGAGTGGGACGTGCTGCACGACGAGGCGACCGCCAAGGGCCGTGCCGGAGTCGCGCTCGCCTCCCGCAAGCGCGCCACGATCCACCGCGTGACGTTCGGCGCCGACGACTTCGACTCGGCCGGACGCTGGCTCGAGGCCGACTACGAGGTCGGCGGCCGCTCGATCACCGTCGTCTCCACCTACGTCCACTCGGGCGAGGTCGGCACCCCCAAGCAGGTCGAGAAGTACCGCTTCCTCGACGCGATGGAGGCGCGCCTGCCCGAGATCCGGGCGCACAGCGAGCTCGCCGTCGTGATGGGCGACCTCAACGTCGGTCACCGCACGCTCGACATCAAGAACTGGAAGGGCAACGTCAAGAAGGCCGGCTTCCTCCCGGAGGAGCGCGCCTACTTCGACCGCTTCGTCGGCGCCGAGGGCGACCCGGACTACAACGCCGGTGCAGGACTCGGCTGGGTCGACCTCGGCCGCCGGTTCGCGGGCGAGGTGCCCGGACCCTACACGTGGTGGTCGCAGCGCGGCCAGGCGTTCGACACCGACACCGGCTGGCGCCTCGACTACCAGCTCGCCACGCCCGCGCTCGCCGACCTCGCCCGCAGCTACGAGGTCGACCGCGCCGCCTCCTACGACACCCGCTGGTCCGACCACTCCCCCGTGGTCGTCGACTACGAGCTCTGACCCTCTCCCCCGCGATCCCGACCCCTCGAGGCCACCCATGACTCCCAGCACCCCGGGCGCCAAGCCCGTCATCTTCTCCGGCATGCAGCCCTCCTCCGGGTCGCTGCACCTCGGCAACTACATCGGCGCGCTGACCCAGTGGGTCGCGATGCAGGAGGACTTCGACGCCTACTTCTGCGTCGTCGACCTGCACGCGATCACGGTCCCGCAGGATCCGCAGCAGCTCCGCGAGCGCACCCGCGCCACCGCGGCGCAGTACATCGCCGCGGGCATCGACCCCGCGCGCTCGACCCTCTTCATCCAGTCCCACGTGCCCGCCCACGCCGAGCTCGCCTGGGTCCTCAACACCCTGACCGGCTTCGGCGAGGCCAGCCGGATGACGCAGTTCAAGGACAAGTCGGCGAAGCAGGGCACGGAGGCCGCGTCGGTGGGCCTCTTCACCTACCCGATCCTGATGGCGGCCGACATCCTGCTCTACCAGACGGACGCGGTGCCGGTCGGCGAGGACCAGCGGCAGCACCTGGAGCTCACTCGCGATCTCGCGGCGCGCTTCAACTCGCGCTTCGGCGAGACCTTCGCCGTGCCGGAGCCCCACATCGTCCGCGAGACCGCGAAGATCTTCGACCTGCAGAACCCGGGCGCCAAGATGTCGAAGTCGGCGGAGTCGGATGCAGGCCTGCTCAGCGTGCTCGACGATCCGAAGGCGACCGCGAAGAAGATCATGCGCGCCGTGACCGACACCGAGTCGGAGGTGCGCTTCGACCGGACGGCGAAGCCCGGCGTCTCGAACCTCCTGACCATCTACTCCGTCCTCGCCGACCGCTCCGTCGAGTCGCTCGAGCAGGAGTACGCGGGCCGCGGCTACGGGGACCTCAAGAAGGGCCTCGTCGAGGTGGTCGCCGCCACCTTCGAGCCGATCCGCGCGCGGACCGCCGAGCTGCTCGCCGACCCGGCCGAGCTCGACCGGGTCCTCTCCCTCGCCGCCGAGCGCGCGTCCGAGACCGCGGAGCGCACGCTCGCCGCGGTCTACGACTCCCTCGGCCTCCTCCGCCGCGTCCGCTGAGCCGGCCGTGCTGCGGCTCGCGCTCTTCGACCTCGACGACACGCTCTTCGCCCATGCCCGCGCCGTGCGGGAGGGGATCGCCGCCTACGCCGTCTCGCTCGGCGACGCGTACGCCGACGAGCCGGCCGAGGTGCAGCGTCGCTGGCACCTGCTCGAGGAGGAGCACTACCACCGCTACCTCGCGGGCGAGCTCGACTACGAGGGCCAGCGGCGGGCGCGCGCCACGGACTTCGCCGCGGAGGCCGGAGTCGCGCTGACTCCCGAGGAGGCGAGCTCCTGGTTCCGCGGGTACCTCGAGCACTACGTCGCCGCCTGGACCCTTCACGACGACGCGCTGCCCGTCCTCGACCGGCTCGACGCCGCCGGGGTCCGCCTCGGCGTCATCACCAACGGTGTACTCGACTTCCAGCTGGGGAAGATCGAGGGCACGGGCCTCTCAGGGCGCTTCGAGCACGTCATCGCCTCGGGCGACGTCGGCGTCACCAAGCCGGACGCCCGGATCTTCGCCATCGCCTGCGAGCGGTTCGGCGTGTCCCCGGCGGACGCCCTCTACGTCGGCGACCGGCTCGGCACCGACGCGATCGGCGCGGCCGCTGCGGGCGTGCGCGGCGTCTGGCTCGACCGCGTCGACGGTCCCGAGCACGGGCGCGAGCTGCCGCCCGAAGCGGTCGAGCTGGGCGTGCGCCGGATCGGCTCGCTGGACGAGCTCGACGCGGTCGCGGGGCTCACGGGCTGAGCGGTCCCGGTCCGGCGTCTCGATCGGCGGCGGCACTCAGAGGGAAGGTCGCTTCGTCGAAGTGGGGACTACCCCGTGCTGATCGAGTAGCCCGCGCAGCGGGCGTAGCGAGATCCACCAGCATCAGAGCATTCGTCTGCTGCCCCGCCCTGCTGACGACGGCGGGTCCCGATACGCCCCTGCGGGGCTGATCGACCAGCGTGACGGGAGGTCGACGCGCGGTGGGCGCTGACGCGGGCCGACGGGCCGGCTGCACTACCCGCCGACGGCCTCTCGGCCCATCTGGGCGGCGGCGGTCGAGACCGCAGCAGCACGCTTCCTCCGTCGGTGCCGCAGCTCGAGGGCGAGCGCCGCGATCGCCACGACGAGGAGCACGGCGGAGGTGCACAGCGACACGATCCCGAGCGCGCTCGGCGATACGACGACCGCAGGGGCCTCGAGGACGACCCGGACGAGACCGTACAGACCGAGGACGACGAGGACGACGAGGTCGGAACGGGATCTCACGACAGCCACCGCCGTGCCGAGAGTCGTTTCTTCACCGCTGCATCATTCATACGGATATGTCTAGCATCGAGGTCGGCAGGTAGGGCCAGAGGCGCGAACCGACCTCACCCGTGCCGCGCATCGATGATCGTCGCACCCCGGACGTCGGCGTCGTGACCCTCGTGCCCGTGGCTGGTGTCGGTGGCGCGATCTGGGGCGCGCTGGTCGGCACGATCGTCCGGGCACCGCTCTTCGTGCTCTTCGCGGCCCTGGCGCCGCTCAGCGTCGTGACCTTCACGAGCGGCACCGTCCTCGAGGACGCCATGCCCCTCGCCGCGCTGTCGGCGTCCGCGCCGCCCACGGCCGCGGCCGTACTGGCGGGTCCGGCCCGGCTGCTGGCCCTCGCGCTCCTCGCGGTCGCGACGGGGCGTCGGCGCCCGCTGCTCTGACGGAGCTCCCCCGGGGCGGGTCTCGATACGCGCTGCGCGCTACTCGACCAGCATGAAAGCGGCCGCTCCTCTCGCCTGTCGATCGAGCAGCCCGCGCAGCGATCCACCCCGTGCTGATCGAGCAGCCCGCGCAGCGGGCGTATCGAGATCCACGCACGAGGGCCCACGCACTCTGCGTGCGCGGGCCCTCGTCGTTCAGCGGTGCGGTGCTACTGCACGTCCTCGTCGATCCAGTCGAAGGTCTTGGTGACGGCCTTCTTCCAGAGGCGGTACTGGCGGGCGGCCTCGTCCTGGTCCATCTGCGGGGTCCAGCGCGAGTCCTCCTGCCAGTTCTGGCGCAGGTCGTCGAGGTTCTCCCAGAAGCCGACCGCGAGACCGGCCGCGTAGGCCGCTCCGAGCGCCGTGGTCTCCGCGACGACGGGTCGGACGACCGGGACGCCGAGGATGTCGGCCTGGAACTGCATGAGCAGGTTGTTGGCGATCATGCCGCCGTCGACCTTGAGCTCCTGCAGGGGGACGCCGGAGTCGGCGTTGACCGCGTCCAGGACCTCGCGGGTCTGGAAGGCGGTCGCCTCGAGCGCGGCGCGAGCGATGTGGCCCTTGTTGACGTAGCGGGTGAGGCCGACGAGGGCTCCCCGCGCGTCCGAGCGCCAGTAGGGGGCGAACAGACCCGAGAAGGCGGGGACGAAGTACGCGCCTCCGTTGTCCTCGACCGTGGCGGCCAGTGCCTCGACCTCGGGGGCCGAGCCGATGAGCCCCAGGTTGTCGCGCAGCCACTGGATCAGCGAGCCGGAGACCGCGATCGAGCCCTCGAGCGCGTAGTGCACCTCGCCGTCGCCGAGCTTGTAGCCGATGGTCGTCAGCAGCCCGTTCTTCGAGTGGACGATCTCGGTGCCCGTGTTGAAGATCAGGAAGTTCCCGGTGCCGTAGGTGTTCTTCGCCTCGCCCGGATCGAACGCCGCCTGGCCGAAGGTCGCGGCCTGCTGGTCGCCGAGGATGCCGGCGATCGGGACCTCGCGCAGCAGCGACGAGGACTCGACGTGGCCGTAGACCTCGGAGGAGGAGCAGACCTCGGGGAGCATCGACTTCGGGACCCCGAAGGCCTCGAGGATGTCGTCGCGCCACTCGAGGGTCTCGAGGTCGAGGAACAGGGTGCGGGAGGCGTTGGTGACGTCGGTCTTGTGGACGCCGCCGTCGATGCCGCCGGTCAGGTTCCAGAGGACCCAGGTGTCCGTCGTGCCGAAGATCAGGTCGCCCGCCTCGGCCTTCTCGCGCGCACCCTCGACGTTCTCGAGGATCCAGACGATCTTGGTCCCGGAGAAGTAGGTCGCGAGCGGGAGGCCCACGATCGACTTGAAGCGGTCCGCGCCCTCGTCGCCCGCGAGGCGGTCGACGATCGACTGGGTGCGGGTGTCCTGCCAGACGATGGCGTTGTAGACGGGCTTGCCGGTCGTCCTGTCCCAGACGACAGCGGTCTCGCGCTGGTTGGTGATGCCGACGGAGGCGATGTCGTGGCGGGTCAGGTCGGCGCGGGAGAGCGCCTGGCCGATCACCTCGCGGACGTTGTTCCAGATCTCGATCGGGTCGTGCTCGACCCATCCGGCGCGCGGGAAGATCTGCTCGTGCTCCTTCTGGCCGGTGGAGACGATCGATCCCTTCTTGTCGAAGATGATCGCGCGGGACGACGTGGTCCCCTGGTCGATAGCGATGACGTAGTCAGCCATGAATGATTACTCCTTCGTAACGGGGGTGAGAGGAAGCGCGGCGGTCTAGAGGACCGGGAGCAGCACGAGCGAGGCGAGGCCCGCGAGCACACCACCGACGATCGGGCCGGCGACGGGCACCCAGGCGTAGCTCCAGTCGCTCGAGCCCTTGCCCTTGATCGGCAGCAGCGCGTGCGCGATGCGGGGGCCGAGGTCGCGGGCGGGGTTGATGGCGTAGCCGGTCGGGCCGCCGAGGGAGGCGCCGATCGCGATCACCAGGATGGCGACGGGCAGCGCACCGAGTGCGGCCAGACCGCCGTCGCCCTGACGTCCGCCGCCGAAGCCGATGACGACGAAGACGAGGACGAAGGTGCCGATGACCTCGGTGACGAAGTTCCAGCCGTACGAGCGGATCGCCGGGCCGGTCGAGAAGACGCCGAGCTTGTTGGCCGCGTCGGGCTCCTCGTCGAAGTGCTGCTTGTAGGCGAGCCAGCAGAACACGGCGCCGAGGATCGCACCGATCATCTGGGCGAGGATGTAGACGAGGATCGAGACGATGTTGACGGGCACGCCGGAACCGAACTCGGTCGCACCGCTCGCGACGAGGCCGAGGGTGACCGCGGGGTTGAGGTGCGCCCCCGAGTTGTACGAGACGATCACGCCGGCGAAGACCGCGAAGCCCCAGCCGATGTTGACCATGAGGGTTCCGCCGTTGAGACCCTTGCTCTTCACGAGCGCGACGTTGGCGACGACACCGCAGCCGAGGAGCACGAGCATGGCCGTTCCCACGACTTCGGCGAGGAAGACCACTCCGAGATTGTCCACGTTGACCTTTTCCTTTTCGTAAGACGGACGCGCACAGGCGCCCGCGGCGGGCTTCGATGCCCGACGGTGTGAAGTTATCGGCGCCCTGTCCTAGCGACAAGGAACGGCGCGTGCACGTTTGTGCGTTGTCGCGACAGAAGCCCCGGTCGAGGTGGTCCTCGGTCCGGGGCTTCCGTCGATCCGCGCCTGATCGCCGATCAGGAGGCGGGCACGGCCGTCGGGGTCTGCACCGAAGTGCCCCCGACGTCGACGCCGTTGTACTCCTTGAGGTGCGCGATGGTCGCGTCGACCTCGGACGCCCGCTTCGCGTCGTCCCAGCCCAGCACGGCGCCGGTGTGCTCGGCGAGCTCGTCGAGGAGCTCGCGGCTCAGGCCGCCCGTGAAGGCGTGGTTGGTGCGGCGCATGACCAGGTCGATCAGGTGCACCACGCTCTCGCGCTGGGCGAGGTAGCGGATCTCACCGGTGGTGAAGTCCTTGTCGAAGTCGAGCGCCTCGTCGTGTCCGTCGGCCAGGGCCTCGATGACCTCCTGCGCGCGGGTGCCGTAGCGCTCGAGCAGCTGGCCCGTCCGGGCCGAGGACAGGCCGGAGCGGTGCTGGCTGATCCACTGCGCGCGGGACGCGTCGGTGCGCGGGAAGCCCTTGCCGCCTCCGATGGGGGTCTTCACGGTCGAGACGCGACGCGTCACGCCGATCCGCTTGAAGACCTCGTTCGAGAGGTGCTCGGACAGGGCGCGGAACGTCGTCCACTTGCCGCCGACCAGGCTGAGCACGGGCGAGCCGTTGCCGGGGAGCGTCGAGGGCTCGATGCGGTAGTCGCGGGAGACGAAGCCGGGCGCCTCGTCGTCGTGGCGCGGCAGCGGGCGGATGCCGGAGAACTTGAACACGATCTGCGAGCGGTCCACGCGGATCGCCGGGAAGACGTGGTTGACGAGCTCGAAGAAGTAGTCGATCTCCTCCTCCGTGCACACCGCCGGCTTCGTGGGGTCGGCGTCGATGTCGGTCGTGCCGACCATCACGCGGCCCTTGAGCGGGTAGATGAGGACGATGCGGCCGTCGCTGTGCTCGAAGAACATCTCGCGGCCCTCGCAGGCCTCGACCAGCTCGGGGTTGTCGAGCACGATGTGGGAGCCCTTGGTGCCGCCCATGAACTTCGTGGTCGTGCCGAGGGCCGTGTTGGTGAAGTCGGTCCAAGGCCCGGAGACGTTGACGACGACGTCGGCCGCGAAGGTGAACTCCTCGCCGGACTCGCGGTCGCGCAGGACGACGCCCTTCTCGTCGGCGCCGACGGCCTCGACGTAGTTGGCCGCGCGCGCCTTCCTGCCGCCGATCAGCGCGTCGTGGAGCACGTCGAGCGCGAGGCGCTCGGGCTCGTGCACGGAGGCGTCGAAGTAGGTGGCGGTGTACTTGATCTTCGGGTCGAGCTTGGGGAGCTCGTTCAGCGAGCGCTTGCGCCCGTGGAACTGGTGGCGCGGGACCGTGCCGCCGTCGCGGGAGAAGAAGTCGTACATCGTGAGGCCGACCTTGATCAGCAGCGCGCCGCGCTCCTGCGGCTTGCCCGACTTGTGGGTCAGGAAGCGCAGCGGGGCCGCGAGGATGCCCGAGAACGTCGAGTAGATCGGGATCGTCGTCTGCAGCGGCTTCACGTAATGGGGAGCGATCTTCAGCAGGCCGTTGCGCTCGTGCACACCCTCGTTGACGAGTCGGAACTCGCCGTTCTCGAGGTAGCGGATGCCGCCGTGGATCATGTGGCTCGAGGCGCTCGAGGCACCGGAGACGTAGTCGCCCCGCTCGACGAGCGCGACGTCGACGCCGTTGAGCGCGAGCTCGCGGAACGTGCCGATGCCGTTGATGCCGCCGCCGATCACCAGGACGGTGGCGCGGGGGTTGTCGCGGAGAGCGGCGACGCTCTCACGCAGAGCGGAGTTTCCGGGAGTTCCGTCGGACTGTGCCACTTCGTACTCGCCTTCGTGTCGTAGGTGTTCCGTGGAGCCTGCGTCCATCCTCCGCCGGGCGGATGGACGATTGATTTCGCGGAGGAATACAGTCATCCTTGACCCGACAACACATCCGGTCAAGACGGGTGGAAATCCGTGCAGGGAGCGCTATGACCCCGGTGAGACCGGTCGTCGAACTCGACGAGACGACCCACGCGACCCATCCCGACAAGACGCGGGACGCGCTGCGTGCGGCACAGCTGTACTACATGCAGGATCTGACGATGGACGCGATCGCGCACGAGCTGCACACGTCGCGCTCCTCGGTCTCGCGCCTGCTCTCGCACGCCCGCGCGACCGGCCTGGTCGACATCCAGATCCGCTCCCCCCTCGACCGGGCGAGCGCCCTGTCGGCCGAGGTGAGGTCCCACTTCGACATCACGGCGCACATCGTGCCGGTGCCGGACCACACCAGCGAGATCGACCGGCTCGAACGGGTCGCCCTGTCCGCGGCGAGGATCCTCGGGCAGTTCATCGACTCGAACATGATCGTCGGCATCGCCTGGGGCTCCACGATGAGCGCGATCAGCCGCCACCTGATCGCCAAGGAGACGCACAACACGCAGATCGTGCAGCTGAACGGAGCCGGCAACACCGAGACCACGGGCATCAACTACTCGAGCGAGATCCTCCGCCGCTTCGGCGACGCCTACGCCGCGAAGGTCCAGCAGTTCCCGGTGCCGGCGTTCTTCGACGACCCGACCACCAAGCAGGCGGTGTGGCGCGAGCGCTCCACCCGTCGGGTCCTGGAGCTGCAGCAGCGGATGGACGTGGCGCTGTTCGGACTCGGGTCCCCGTTCGCGGCGGTCCCCTCGAAGGTCTACATCGGCGGCTACCTGGAGCCGAGCGACTTCACCTCGCTCAGCGGCTCCGGGGTCGTCGGCGACGTCGCGACGGTGTTCTACCGGTCCGACGGGAGCTGGGACGACATCCCCATGAACGAACGTGCAAGCGGTCCGGACCTCTCCACGGTGCGCCGCGCGTCGCGCCGGATCTGCGTCGTGTCGGGCGCCTCGAAGCTGCCGGGCCTGCGCGGCGCCCTGGCGGCCGGCCTCATCACCGACCTCATCCTCGACGAGGGCACGGCCCGCGCCCTGATCTCCGACTGACGCCCGCGGGCCCTCCCTGCGAGATGCCACTTGGGTACGCGACACGCCGAGGCGGGCGTACCGAAGTGGCATCTCGCGGAGCTCAGCCGAACAGGGCCCGCCGCACGCGGGCGACGGTCTCCTCGGGGTGGAGGAGCACGCCGGCGGAGCGCACCCGGACGACCCGGTAGCCGAGAGCCTCGATCGCCTCGGTGCGCCGGATGTCGCGCTCGTACTGCCCGCGGTCCGTGCGGTGCTGGTCGCTGTCGTACTCGACTACGACACGTCGGTCGCGGTAGACGAGGTCCACCCGCGCGACGAACCGGCCCTCGTCGTCGTACAGCTCGACGTTCAGCTCCGGCTCCGGAAGCCCGGCCCGCAGGAGCAGGAGGCGCAGCCGCGTCTCCATCGGGGACTCCGCGCCCGCCCGCACCCAGGGCACCGCCTCGCGGGCCCGCCGCCCGCCGCGGCCCCGGAACGAGACCGCACGAGAGGTCAGCGCCTCCGGGTCGATGCGCCACCCGCACCGTTCCCCCTCCTCGTCGTGCCCGACGACCGCGTCGCCGAGGACGACCAAGTCCTCGAGGGAGAGCGAGTCGGACAGGTGGCAGAACGTGGACGCCGGGTCGGCGACCGGGTAGCCCGCGTCGATCACCGTGACCGCGGGGTCCCACAGATGGTGCGAGCGGACACCGATCCGGCGCGCGGCGCGCTGGGGCGGCGCCACGGACACGTGGAGCGGCGTCGTCACGCCGGGACGCGGACCCGGGAGGCCGAGCAGGTGCGCCGCCGTGGCGTGCGAGAAGAACTCGCCAGGGCGCATGACCGCGCCGTAAGCCCGGATCCGCTCCTCGAAGGTGAGCGGCTCCACCGCCGCCCGCGCCCCTCGGAACACGACGATCGGATGCTCGGCTGCCAGACCGCGCCTCGTCGTGCCGTCCCTTGACGCCGTCACCCCGGCTTGCTCGCTGTCCATGCCCCGAGGATGTCCGACCCGCCCGACCCCTGCAGGAGTTCTCCACAGCCCCTTCGCGAGATGCCACTTGGGTACGAGACACGCCGAGGCGGGCGTACCGAAGTGGCATCTCGCGGAAGGGGAAAGGAGGCGGCGGCGGGGCGGGTCAGGACTCGCGGGCGTGCGCGTCGAGGAACTCGTAGACCTCGGCGTCGTCGATGCCGGGGAAGGTGCCCGACGGCAGCGGCGCGAGCACGTGCGCGTGCAGGCGCGCACTCGGCCAGGCGTTGCCGTCCCAGCGCGCGGCGAGCTCCGACGGGGCGCGCCGGCAGCAGGACTCGTCGGGGCAGCGGGAGAGCTCGCGGCGGTCGGTGTCGCGGCCTCGGAAGAAGCGGGCCTCGGCGAAGGGGACGCCCACGGTGATCGAGAACTCCTCCGTGGCGGTCGTCCCGGTCTGCGACGCCGACCAGAAGGTGCCCGCCGGGGTGTCGACGTACTGGTAGTACTCCGTCGTCCGGTTGGTCCGGGTGAACGCGGAGCGCGCCGACCAGTAGCGGCAGACGACCTGGCCCTCGACGGCCCCGGTCACATCGGTCGGCAGCGGCAGCCCGTCGTTCTCGTAGGCCTTCTGGATGGAGCCGTCCCCCAGCACCCGCAGGAAGTGCATCCGGATGTCGAGGTGTGAGGTGAGCAGGTTCGTGAAGCGCAGGGCGGCGGCCTCGTGGGTGACGCCGAAGCCGTCCCGGAAGTCCTCCACCGAGATGTCCCGCTCGCGCTTCGCCTCCTGGAGGAACGCGACGGCCGGCTCCAGCGGCATGAGGCAGGCGGCGGCGAAGTAGTTGATCTCGAGGCGCTGCCGGAGGAAGTCGGCGTAGGTCACCGGCCGCTCGTGCCCGAGGAGGCGGTGCGCCATCGCCTGCAGCGCGAGCGCCCTCAGGCCGTGCCCTCCCGGGATCGAGGCGGGCGGGAGGTAGATCCTGCCGTTGGCGAGGTCGATCACCGATCGCGCCGAGTGCGGCAGGTCGCCGACGTGGATGATCTCGAAGCCGAGGTGCCGGGCCATCTTCGAGACGGAGCTGTGGGTCAGTGCTCCTCCGCGGTGCCCGACGGTGCGGAGCATCTCACCCGCCACCGCCTCGATCTCGGGCAGGTAGGAGCTGCGCTCGCGCAGCTGGAGCCGCTGGGCGGTGTTGGCCCGGCGCGCCTCCTCCGGCGTGGCGCTGGCCTCGCTCCGGCGGCGGGCGAGCTCGCGGTAGACGCCGAGGAACGCCTCCAGCACGGGCGTGCTCAGCCCCTTGTTGACCTTGAACTCGGGCAGGCTGAGCGAGCGGTAGAGCGATCCCTTCTGCACGCGCGCCAGCTCGATCTCCAGCGCGGCCCGCTCGCTCGGCGGCTCGTCCGAGAGCAGCGCCGCCAGCTCGACGCCGAGCGCGGCCGCGAGGCGCTGCAGGAGGGAGAGGCGCGGCTCGCGTCGGCCCGTCTCGATCAGCGAGAGCTGGCTCCCCGACACGTCGATGCGCTCCGCGAGCTGCCCGAGGGTCAGCCCGCGCCGGGTGCGGAAGTGGCGCAGGCGCTGCCCGAGCAGCACGGCGTCGGAGCCCGGTGCGGGCGTCGAGGGATCGGACACGGCGAGCTCCAGCGATCTGTTGTGACGGAAGCGCAAAAAGACCGTTTCTTGACCGCCTGAGCGCCGGGAATACCCCTTGATCCTCCTCCATCCTGGCCTGAGGCGCCACCGAGCGCCCCTCCCGGCCCGGCCGGCCTCTCCCCGGCTGCGGCCGGCGACTCCCCACCCCCGTCGACGACGACCACCGAAAGCGGAGCCAGCATGAGCATCTACAGCAACACCGTCCGACTCGAGCCGAGCACCATGACCGCGCCGACGTCCGTCCCCGCGCCCGTCGTGCCGCCGGCGCCGCTCGCCCTCCGCCGCTGGGTGCGCGAGACCGCCGCGATCCTGAAGCCCGACGCGATCGAGTGGAGCGACGGCTCCCCCGCCGAGTGGTACCGCCTGACCGAGCGGCTCGTCGCCTCCGGCACGCTCCTCCCGCTCAACCCGGAGTGGCGGCCCGGCTCGTTCCTGGCCCGTACCGACCCGGACGACGTCGCCCGGGTCGAGGACCGCACCTTCATCTGCACTGTCGACGAGGCCGACGCGGGACCGACCAACAACTGGCGCGAGCCCGGCGCGATGAGGGCCGAGCTCGCTCCCCTCCTGGACGGAGCGATGCGCGGACGGACGATGTACGTCGTCCCGTTCTCGATGGGGCCCGTCGGCGGTCCGCTCTCGCAGCTGGGCGTCCAGGTCACCGACTCGGCCTACGCGGTGCTGAACCTGCGGATCATGGCGCGCGTGGGCTCCGAGCCGCTCGCCGCCTTCACCGAGGAGACCCCGTTCGTCCGCGGCGTGCACACCGTGGGGCTGCCCCTCCGCGACGCCGACGGCGTCACCCGCGAGGACGTCGCCTGGCCGTGCAGCCCGGTGAAGTACATCACCCAGTTCCCCGAGACGCGCGAGATCGTCTCGTACGGCTCCGGCTACGGCGGCAACGCCCTGCTGGCGAAGAAGTGCTTCGCCCTGCGCATCGCCTCGGCGATGGGGCGCGAGGAGGGCTGGCTCGCCGAGCACATGCTGCTCATCCGCATCGTCTCCCCCGAGGGCCGGCGCTACCACGTCGCAGCCGCCTTCCCGAGCGCGTGCGGCAAGACCAACCTCGCGATGATGCAGCCCGCGATCCCCGGCTGGCGGGTCGAGACACTGGGGGACGACATCACCTGGATGCGCCGCGGGACGGACGGACGCCTCTGGGCGATGAACCCGGAGACGGGCTTCTTCGGCGTCGCTCCCGGCACCGGGGAGAGCTCGAACCCGAACGCCGTGCAGACGCTCTGGGGCAACACGATCTTCACCAACGTCGCGCTCCGCGAGGACGGCGACGTGTGGTGGGAGGGCCTGACCGACGAGGTCCCTGAGCGGCTGACCGACTGGCGCGGGCAGCCGTGGACGCCGGAGTCCGGCACGCCCGCCGCGCACCCCAACTCCCGCTTCACCGCTCCGGCCGTGCAGTGCCCGTCGCTCTCCGCCGACTGGGACGCCCATGAGGGCGTGCCGCTGGACGCGATCGTCTTCGGCGGCCGACGGGCGAGCAACGTCCCGCTGGTCATGCAGGCCACCTCGTGGCAGCACGGCGTCTTCCTGGGAGCGACCGTCGCCTCCGAGAAGACCGCGGCCGCGGAGGGCACGGTCGGGGAGCTGCGCCGCGACCCCTTCGCGATGCTCCCCTTCTGCGGCTACAACATGGCCGACTACTTCGCGCACTGGCTCGCGATCGGTGCCGAGCTCGGCGATGCGGCGCCGGCCGTGTTCCAGGTCAACTGGTTCCGGAAGGACGCGGACGGCGAGTTCCTCTGGCCCGGCTTCGGCGAGAACGCGCGGGTGCTGCAGTGGCTCGTCCGCCGCCTGGAGGGGCTCGCGGAGGCGCGACGGAGCCCCCTGGGCGACCTGCCGCTCGCGATCAACACGCACGGGCTCCTGCTCTCCGCGGCCCAGAAGGAGGAGCTGTTCTCCGTCCCGGTCGAGGCGTGGCTGGAGGAGTGCGCGCTCACGGAGGAGTTCTTCGCGCGGTTCGGCGACCGCCTTCCGCCCGAGCTGACCGCCGAGCTCCAGGCCCTGCGGCTCCGGCTCCTCGCCGAGAAGCTGCCGCTGGCGGCCTGATCCCCCGAACCGAGCCGGCTGCGGCCGGACACCCCTGTGGCCCGCGGGCGGATCATCCCCCTCTCCTCGCACCCCCGCGGGTCCACTCCCCCTTCCGCTCCCACGACGACGGGCACCATGACCGACCGCATCACGCTCCGCTTCCTCGCCGCTCCGCAGGACGCCACCGCAGACGGCCGCAGCGCCCAGGCGGGCCGCGTCCTCGAGTGGATCGACAAGGCCGGCTACGCCTGCGCCGTGGGCTGGAGCGGCGGCTACTGCGTGACGGCGTACGTCGGCAACGTCCACTTCACCCGGCCCATCTCGGTCGGCAACCTGATCGAGGCGACCGCCCGCGTCATCCACACCGGGCGCACGAGCATGCACGTGCTGGTGCAGGTCGCGCAGGCGGATCCGCGGACCGGCGTCTACGAGGACGCGACGCACTGCCTCCTCGTGTTCGTCGCCGTCGACGACGGGAAGAGGCCGCGATCGGTCCCCGAGTGGAGGCCCCGCTCGATCGAGGACCTGTCCCTGGCCGAGGGCGCCGCCGCCCGCATCGAGGGCCGCCGTCGGCTGCACGACGTGATGCGGGCGCAGGAGTACACCGAGGAGGGCACCGGTCCGCGGATCGTGTTCCGCTTCCTCGCGGCGCCGGGCGACGTGAACTGGGGCGGCAACGCCCACGGCGGGATCGTGATGCGCTGGATCGACGAGGCGGCGGACGCGGTCGCGCAGCGCTGGACCGGCCGTGACGCGGTGGCCGTCTACTCGGGCGGGATCCACTTCTACCGTCCGGTGCGCATCGGGCACCTGGTCGAGGTGGAGGCGCGCCTCATCCACACGAGCGCGCGGAGCATGCACCTGGCGGTGCACGTGCGCTCCGGGGACCCGCGGACCGGCGAGCTGGAGCTGACCACGCAGTGCCGGAGCGTCTTCGTGGTGCGGGGCGCCGACGGCGCGGCCGAGCCGGTCCCGCCTCTCGAGCTGCGCACCGAGGAGGACCGGCGCCTGGACGCCCATGCGCGCGAGCTGATCCTCCTGCGAGCGGCGCTGCCGCCACTCCCGCTCGCGGGGACGCCCGGCGCTAGGGTCGGAGCGTGAAGCTGCCGATCCTCGTCCTCAACGGCCCGAACCTGAACCTGCTCGGCACCCGCGAGCCCGAGCTCTACGGCTCGGACACCCTCGCCGACGCCGAGGCGCTGGCGGCGGAGGCGGCCGAGCGGCACGGCTTCACGGTCGAGACCTTCCAGAGCAGCTCCGAGGGCGCGATCGTCGACCGGCTGCACGCGGCCCGCGGCACCGTCTCGGGAGTGGTGCTCAACGCCGGGGCGTACACGCACACGTCGATCGCGATCCGCGACGCCGTCCTCGCGACCGAGCTGCCGATGGTCGAGGTGCACGTGAGCAACGTGCACCGCCGCGAGGCGTTCCGGCAGCACTCCTACCTCTCGGACGTCGCGGTGGCCGTGATCGTCGGCGCGGGGATCGCCGGCTACGGCTACGCGGTGGACGTGCTCGCGCGAGCGGCGGACGCGCGATGAGCGGGCTCGGACGCTCCTTCGGCAGCGCGGTCGACGCCTACGACCGCGGGCGCCCCGGGTACCCGGACGACGCCGTCGACTGGATCGTGGAGCACGCTCCCGCGCGGGTGGCGGGCGCCTTCGTCCCGGAGCGGGCCCGTGCGGCGGGAGCCGATGCCTCCGCCCGGCTGCGCGCCGTGGACCTGGGCGCGGGAACGGGCAAGTTCACCGCGTCGCTCGCGTCCCGCGGCCTCGACGTCACCGCGGTCGAGCCCGACGCGGAGATGCTCGCGCGCCTCGCGTCGAATCTGCCCGGGGTCCGCCCCGAGGAGGGGACGGCCGAGGCGATCCCGGCCGCGGACGCCTCCGCGGAGCTCGTCACCGCCGCGCAGTCGTGGCACTGGGTCGACGCCGAGCGCGCGGGAGCCGAGGTCGCCCGGGTCCTGGTCCCGGAGGGCGTGCTCGCGCTGGTGTGGAACATCCGCGACGAGTCGGTCCCCTGGGTGCACCGGCTGGGCGAGGTCGCCGGAGCGTCCACCGCCGAGCGGTTCGAGACGCTCCGCCCGCCGCTCGGCTCCGCTCTGGAGCGGGTGGCGTTCGCCGCCTTCGAGTGGTCCTTCGAGCTGGACCGCGCCGGCGTGCGCGACATGTTCGCGTCCCGCAGCTATGTCATCGCGATGCCCGACGAGGAGCGCGACGCGGTCCTCGCGGCGGTCGACGCCGTGCTGGACGAGGAGTTCGGCGAGAGCCGGACCGTTGCGATGCCGTACTCGACGCGGGTGACGATCGCGCGCCGCTCCTCCTCCGCCTGACTCCGCGCCGCGCGCCGCGGACCGCCCCGCCCGCCGACTACCCTCGGAGGGCGCCGCACCGGCGCGAGCACCGAGAGCACGAGGAGAGACGCACGTGAGCATCATCGCCGCCGCAGACGGGTCCGCACTGGGCAACCCCGGCCCCGCCGGCTGGGCCTGGTACGTCGACGACGAGCGCTGGGCCGCGGGCGGCTGGTCGCACGGCACGAACAACATCGGCGAGCTCACCGCCGTGCTCGAGCTGCTGCGCGCGACCGCGCAGGAGGAGGAGCCGCTGCACATCCTCTGCGACAGCCAGTACGCCATCAAGGCCTGCACCGAGTGGCTGCCGGGCTGGAAGCGGAAGGGCTGGCGCAAGGCCGACGGCAAGCCGGTGATGAACGTCGAGATCATCAAGGCGCTCGACGAGGAGCTGCAGGGCCGGGCCGTCACCTTCGAGTGGGTGAAGGGGCACGCCAACCACCGGATGAACGAGGCCGCCGACGTCCGCGCCCGGAGCGCCGCGACCGCCTACCAGCGCCGGCAGCCCGTCGACGCCGGGCCCGGATGGCCGACCGCCGCTGCTCCGGCCGCCCCCGCCGCTCCCGCCGTCGAGGACTCCGCCACCCTCTTCTAGCCGCCCCCGCCCCCTAGGGCAGCCGCAGCAGGCCCGTCGCCACCAGCTCGCGCACCCGCGGCAGCACCGAGTCGGACACCGCCTCCTCCTCGACCTGGAGGAGCGAGGCGACCGCCGCGGCGATCGCCGCCACCGAGAGCTCGCCGTCGCAGGCGCCGACCACGGCGGCGAGCGCCGTGTCGACCTCCTCCACCCGCGCGAAGCCCCCGCCCTGGCGCAGCCGCAGCACCGTCGGATCGTCGTTGCCCGGCCAGTAGTGCCGCTCCTCCGTGACGTCTCCGGCGACCACCAGGGCGAGGCCGGCCAGAGCGCGGTCGTCGAGCGGGGCGAGGGCCTCGGCCGCGTCCAGGCAGGCGGCGAGGTGCCCGCCCAGGCCCGCGGTCGCCACCGGCGTGGTGATGCGCTCGAGGCGGCGGATCGGCGGGCGGGGCTGCTCGGGCAGGCGGAGCGTGACGTAGCCGAAGCCGACGCCGATCACGCCGCGCCGCTCGAAGTCGGTCAGCCAGGCGTCGACCAGCGCGTCGAACGCGGGGCCGCGGGTCGTGCCGCCGTCCCGGATCCAGGTCTCGGCGTAGACCGCCGGGTCCTGACGCTCGCGCTCCACGACCCAGACGTCCAGCGGAGAGGCGGTCCCGCCCATCCAGGCGTCGAGCCCCTCCGGCCCCGCCTCGAGCGCCTGCTCCAGCGGACTGCGGGCGTCGGCGAGCCAGTCCGCGATCCGGTCGAAGGCGTCCGCGCCCTCCCGGTACTCCCAGTTCCCCAGGAGCTGCGCGACACCGCCGGGGACCAGGTGCTCGGCCGCTCCGAGGATCACGCGGCGCACGATCTCGTCGCCCTCGAGCCCGCCGTCGCGGTACTCGTAGGAGGGGACGCCCTCGGCGCGCGGCGTGATGACGAACGGCGGGTTCGTGACGATGTGGTCGAAGCGCTCGCCCGCGACCGGCTCGTAGAGGCTGCCGAGGCGGAACTCGATGTTCTCGATCCCGTTGAGCGCCGCGGTGAAGGAGGCGAGCGCGAGCGCGCGCTCGGAGATGTCGGTGGCGACCACCTGCTCGGCGTGGCGGGAGGCGTGCAGCGCCTGGATCCCGCAGCCGGTCCCCAGATCGAGCACGCGGCCGACGGGCCGCTGGATCATCAGCCCGGTCAGCGTGAGGCTCGCGCCGCCGACGCCGAGCACGTGGTCCTCGTCGAGCGCGCGGCCGAGGGCGAGCTCCCCGAGGTCGGAGGCGATCCACCACGAGGCCGCGCCGCGCTGGTCGACCACGTCGTAGGGCCGCAGGTCGAGCGCCGCGGTGACGACGGCTCCGGCCTCGACGCGCACCAGGCCGAGCTCCACCGCTCCCTCCAGCGAGAGAGCGCCGAACGCCTCCTCCGCGTCGTCGGCCGAGACGGGATCGGCCAGGAGGAACAGGCGGGCGAGGGTGGCCAGCGCGTCGTGGTCGCCGCTGCGCTCGAGGGCGCGGCGGGCGGGGACCCGGTCGCCTCGGTGCAGCGCCTCGGCCGCTTCGTCGCCCCAGAGCCCCCGCACGGCGTCCACGCCGTAGCGGGCGCGGATCAGGTCGTCGCGCAGGAGGGCGATGCGGGCTCGGTCGAACGGGTCTGCGGAGAACACCGCTCCATCCTCCTGCACGCGGGTCGGCCGCCGGGGCCGCCGCGGCCGTACGATCGGAGTCATGCCGCTGACAGGAGAGTACGAACCCAGCACGTCCGAGTGGGCCCGCGAGCAGGCGGAGCTCTACGAGCGGACCGGCGGAGCCGAGGGCGACCTCCTCCGAGGCCGCCCCATCATCGTCCTGACCACCGTCGGCTCGAAGACCGGGAAGCTCCGCAAGACCGCGCTGATGCGCGTCGAGCACGAGGGCGAGTACGTGGTCGTCGCGTCCAAGGGCGGCGCGCCCGAGCACCCCGTCTGGTACGGCAACATGCTCAAGGAGCCGCACGTCGAGCTGCAGGACGGGCCGGTGAAGAAGGACTTCACCGCGAGCGTGCTCGAGGGCGATCTGCGCGCGGCCTGGTGGGAGCGCGCGGTCGCCGCGTGGCCGGACTACGCCGAGTACCAGACGAAGACCGAGCGGCAGATCCCGCTCGTGCTGCTCACGCCCTGGTCCTGAGCACGGCGGGCGGCTCGGCCCGTCGCCGAGTCGGCCCGCGTCCGGTCGAGGTCGCGCCGCACGGCAGGCGCCTCACGCGGGCGGCGAGCCCGGCGGATCCGATCCGGCCTCAGACCCGGGCGGCGATGAGGTCGAGGACCTTCGGGCTCGAGAGCAGCGCGAAGTGGCCGACCACCGACACCGCGATGTTCTCGCGCGCGCCGGCGAGGCGGCTCCCTCCGGGGATGTACTGGTCGCGCATGCCGTAGATCGACGTGATGCGGGCGTCGGCCTCGCGCTCGGCCAGCAGGGAGCGGATGAGCGGGCGGTGCGGCGCGAACTCGCGGAGCGCCCGCGCCGGGGCGATCCGCGCGAGCGACGAGCCGTTGAACGGGGTGGACACGGCGATCATCCGCTCGATGCGCCCGTCCTCGCGGTCGTCGACGACCATCATGTGCTTGCCGATCAGGCCGCCCTTGCTGTGCGCGACGACGACGACTCCGCGCAGATCGTGCTCGCGCAGGTAGTCCTGGCCGAGTCCGGCCGACGCGACGATCGGCCGCGTGTTGTAGCCGAGCGCCGGCAGCACGTGGATCGGACGGCCCGCCGCGTGCAGCCTCTCGGCGATGGGCCGGAGGAACTGCCACGTCTCGTAGATCCCGGGGATGAGCAGCACCGGAGCGCCGTCGCCGGACGCGTACCGCGACACGTCCCAGCCCTCCCGCAGGTGCACGAAGCGCGAGCCGTAGGCGTAGCGGTAGTCGCGGAGGTACGCGCGCCGCAGCGAGGTCGAGCGGCGCGGGCGACCGGAGTCACGCGCCGGCATAGGCCCGCTCCAGCTCCGCGATCTCGAGGCGGCCCATCGCGAGCATCGCCTGCAGTGCGCGTGCGGCGCCCTCGGGGTCGGCGCCTCCGAGCAGACGCGGGAGGACCTCCGGCACGATCTGCCAGGACAGCCCCCAGCGGTCGCGGAGCCAGCCGCACCGGCTCTCCTCGCCGCCGTCCGCGATCAGGGCGTCCCACAGCCGGTCGAGCTCGGACTGGCTGCCGACGGTCACGACGATCGAGACGGCCTCGGTGAACGGGAACCGCGGCCCGGCGTTGATCGCCTGGAACCGCTGCCCGTCGAGCTCGAAGGTCACCGAGAGCACCTCGCCGGGCGACGGGGAGCCGTCCGGCAGCACCTGGCTGCCGGTGATCCGCGAGTTCGGCACCAGCTCGGTGTAGAAGCGCGCCGCCTCCCCCGCGGCGTCGTCGAACCAGAGGAAGGTGCTGACCGCGCCCATCGGAGTCTCCGTCCTGCGCGGGAGGGTCTCCGCGGCTCCCTCAGTGTGCCGCGGAGGCGCCCTCGCCGCGACGGATCACAGCGGGTTGACGCCGAACGCCGTGGCCAGCTTGTCGATCTTCTTGGCGCGGCCCAGACGAGGCAGGTCGCTGCCGTCGCGGATGACGCGGCCGCGGGCCTCGAAGTCGTCGAGGAAGTCGCGGGCCCAGGCGACGTCGGACGGCGTCGGGCTGATGACCTCGTTGATCACGGCGAGCTGCTCGGTGTCGAGGCAGAGCTTCCCGGTGAGGCCGAGCGAGACCGTGAGCGCGGACTGCTCGCGCAGCACGGGGTGGCTGTTCGAGACGGTCGGTCCGTCGATCGGGCCGGGCAGGTCGCCGATCCGCGAGGCGACGACCAGGCGCGAGCGCGGATAGGCCATCGCGAGGTCGTCGGCGCTGGTGCCGGTGTCCCGGCGGTAGTCGCCGCTGCCGAAGGCGAGGCGGAAGGTGCCGCGGGCGCGGGCGATCGAGACCGCCTCCTCGATGCCGAGGGCGGACTCGACCAGGGCGAGCACCGGAGTGGAACCGCCGAGGCGGTCGAAGGTCTCGGTGACGTGCTCGGCGGCCTCGGTCTTCGCGAGCATGACGCCGGCGAGGCCGGGCAGGCCCTTCAGCGCGTCGACGTCGTCGGACCAGAACGGGGTGGAGTGGTCGTTGATGCGGACCCAGGCGCGCTTCTCGCCGGTCAGCCACTCCGCGACGTCGTTCCGCGCGTCGGGCTTCGCCTTGGGGTCGACCGCGTCCTCGATGTCGAGGACGATCTGGTCGGCGCGGGACGCGTGCGCGGAGTCGAACGTCTCGGTGCGGGTGGCGTTCACCAGCAGCCAGGAGCGAGCGATCTCGGGGGCGACGTCGCGCCCCTTCCGCTTCGCGATGGCGGTGGTCGTGGTCTCGGGCAACGTCACGTTCGGGTCCTCTCGGTGGCGCGGTCCTCGCTCCGCGGACGCCACCGCTCTGCGACGGCGCCGGGGACAAGGGTAGCGGCTCCCCGTCGGCGGGGCTCCGGGCGCTCCGGGGTCCGTCCACTCCGGTGCGGCGTCGCCCCGGGCGCTCCGGATCAGCGGCCCTCCGGGCGCTCCCACAGCGTCAGCACCGTCGTCGGCACCCGGATCCGCTCGCGCGCGACGAACCCCGTCTCGGCGAGCACCGTGTCCGCCTCGCCCGCGGGCAGCGCCTGCCAGACCCGGTCCTCCCCTGCGAGGGCCGCACGCAGGGCGTCGCCCTCCAGCAGGCGGTCGGAGTACGTCCCCGTCGTCTCGTACGCAGCAGCGAGGGCGACGTCGTCCACGCCCGCGAACGCCTCCGGATAGGCGGCGAGCGCCAGGCGGGGCCGGAGCGAGACCGTCCCGGAGGAGCCGAGGAGGACAGCGTCGCCCGGACGAGCCCGCTCCTGGACGGCGGCGGCCAGACCGCGGAGGTCCTGCCCGGCGGGCTTCCCGGTGACCGTGCGCATCTGCACCAGGACCGGCAGGGCGGCCACTGCGATCACGGCGAGGAGGGCGACGCCCGTCCGGCCGCTCCACGAGTCGAGCGCGAGGCCGAGGAGGACCGCGAGGGCGGGGGTGCTCGACGCGAGGTAGCGCGGGGTGAACATCGGCTCGAGGAGGAGGGTCCCGAGCACCAGCACCGCCGTCGGCAGCACGATCCAGAGGACGAGGGCCGGCAGGAGCGGCCCGCGCAGGCCGCCCCGCACCGCGGCGACCGCGAGGAGCGAGACGGCGGTCCCGGCCAGCCACCACGCGGATCCGAAGAACGGCTCGACCAGGACGGTGAACGCGGTCACGGGCTGCGAGCGGAGCCAGCCGACCTGGCCGCTCTGCCCGACCGCGAGGAGCAGCACCGGCACGGCGCCCAGCGCGGAGAGGGCGGTCGGCGCGAGAGCCCGCACGGCACCCCGGGGCGCTGCGGCAGCGGCGAGGGCGACGAGAGCCGGCAGCGCCAGCACGGAGTAGAGGAAGACGGCGTTCGCGAGACCCGCGACGGCCGCGAACGCGATCCAGCGCAGGGCGCCTCCGGAGCGGGCCGCCCGCACGACGAGGACCGCCGCGCCCACCACGAGAGCGGTGGCCAGAGCGGAGGAGCGCGCCTCGGTCCCCGAGAACGACGACCGCGGGAGCAGCACGAGCACCGCCGCGGCGAGGAGCGCCGCCCGGGGCCGATCGAACGCGCGCAGCAGGAGGACGACGCACGCCGCCGCCGCTCCCGTCGCAAGAGCGGACGGCGCGCGGACCGCGAGCTCCGACTCCCCGGCGAGGGCGATCCAGCCGTGCATCAGCAGGCCGTAGACCAGGTGCACCGCGTCCTTCTCCTGCACGAAGGCGAGGAGCTCCCCCACCGGGAGCCGTGCCAGGCGGAGGGTCGCGGCCTCGTCGTTCCAGTAGGAGGGGATCCAGGAGCCGACGAGGGTCAGCGCGCTCGCGAGGGCGAGGACGGCGCTCGCGGGCAGGGTCCGGAGCGCGCGCATCCCGCCAGCGTAGAGGCCTGGCTCAGCGCGCCGAGCGCTCGGCGAGACCCTTCGCGTACGCGGCCTGGCCGACGTGCTGCGTGTCGTCGTCGATCACCGAGACCAGCCGCACCCCGAGGGTCACCGGCGGATCCCACTGCTCGTCGACGACGCGCTCCAGGTCCTCGTCGCCGAGCGTGTCGAGGAGGGCGAGCGTCTGCCGGTGCACGGCGTCGGCGTACTCCGCGAGCAGCGCGGCGGGCACCGCGGCGAGCGCCGCCACCTCGGCCGGCTCCTGCCCGTAGCCGGTCTCGTCGGGTCCGAAGGGCAGGCCGGACCGTCCGTGGAAGCCGTCGGCCGTCCACACCTGCTCGTGACCGGCGAGCGGGGCGAGGTGGTCGTCCTGCACCCGGACCAGATGCCAGACGAGCCAGGCGGGCGAGTTCGAGCGGGCGTCCGCGCGGAACGCGAGCTGATCGGGGATGCTGTCGTCGAGGACGGCGTGCACGTTCTCGTGCACCCGGCCGAAGGCGTCGCGGAGGAGGTCGATGGCTGCGCTCATGCCGCCAGCCTGCCGCTCCCCCGGCCGCTGCGGCACCCCCTCCGCGCGCCTCGGAGGAAGTGCGGAGGCGGGTGCCCGATACTCGGCCCGTGACCTCCGGATCCTCGAACCTGGCGACGAAGCCGTGGCTGACCTCCTACGCGGAGGGCGTGCCCGCCGAGATCGACCCTCCCTCCCAGACCCTCGTCGACCTGCTCGAGGACTCGGTCGCGCAGTACCGCCGCGGCACCGCCCTCGAGTTCTTCGGCGCCGAGACCAGCTACGCCGAGCTCGGCGAGCAGGTCGCGCGCGCGGCGGAGGGCCTGCGGCGCCTGGGCGTGCGCGTCGGCGACCGCGTCGCGCTGGTGCTCCCGAACTGCCCGGAGCACGTGGTGGCGTTCTACGCCGCTCTCCGCCTCGGAGCGATCGTGGTCGAGCACAACCCGCTCTACACGCCGCGCGAGCTGCGGCGGCAGTTCGAGGACCACGGCGCCCGGTTCGCGGTCGTCTGGGACAAGATCGCCGACGTCGTCGCGACCATGCCCGCCGACCTGGGCGTCGAGCGCGTCGTCTCCGTCGACCTCACCCGCTCCCTCCCGCTCGGCAAGCGTCTGGCGCTGCGGCTCCCCCTGCCGTCGGTGCGCCGGTCGCGCGAGAAGCTGACCGCGACTCCCCGCAGCCGCTCCCTGGTGCCCTTCGCGTCGCTGCTGAAGAACCGCCGCATCGCGCGCTCGCACCCCCGCCCGGTCCTCGGCGACACCGCCCTGCTGCAGTACACGAGCGGCACGACCGGGACGCCCAAGGGCGCGATCCTCTCGCACGCGAACCTCCGCGCGAACGCCCTGCAGGGCCGCGCCTGGGTTCCGGGCCTGCGCGAGGGCGACGAGACGTTCTACGCGGTGCTCCCCCTGTTCCACGCCTACGGGCTGACGCTGTGCCTGACCTTCGCGATCAGCATCGGCGCGAAGGTGGTGCTGTTCCCGACCTTCGACGTCGGGCTCGTGAAGGCGGCCGCGAAGTCGTCGCCGCCCACCTTCCTCCCCGCAGTGCCGCCCGTGTACGACGCGCTGGCCCGCGCCTCCGAGCGCCACGAGCTCGACCTGCGCGGCATCCGCTTCGCGATCTCGGGAGCGATGAGCCTGCCGGTCGCGACGGTGGACCGCTGGGAGCGCGCGAGCCGGGGCCTCCTGGTCGAGGGCTACGGCATGACCGAGAGCTCGCCGGTCGCCCTCGGCAACCCGGTGGGCCCGACCCGGCGGCCCGGCACCGTGGGCGTGCCCTTCCCCAGCACGACGATCCGCCTCGTCGACCCCGCGGATCCGTCGATCGACCGCGGCCCGGGCGAGTCCGGCGAGCTCCTGCTCCGCGGGCCGCAGGTGTTCCAGGGGTACTGGAAGCGGCCGGAGGAGACGGCCGAGGCCCTCCTCCCCGGCGGCTGGCTGCGCACCGGCGACATCGCGACCGTCTCGGCCGACGGCTTCGTGACGATCGTCGACCGGGCCAAGGAGCTCATCATCACCGGCGGCTTCAACGTCTCCCCCTCCGAGGTCGAGGGAGTGCTGGAGTCGCACCCCGACGTGACCCGCGCGGCCGTCGTCGGGCTCCCCCGCGAGGACGGCGGCGAGAGCGTCGCTGCGGCCGTGGTCCTGCGGGCCGGGACGGCGGTGGATCCGGAGGCGCTGCGCGACTTCTGCCGGCTGCACCTCACGCCGTACAAGGTGCCCAAGCGGATCGTCCCGGTGGACGAGCTGCCGACCTCGCTGATCGGCAAGGTGCTGCGCCGCCAGGTGCGCGAGAGTCTGCTGGACTGAGGCGACCGGAGCGGGCGGTGGCCCGCGAGGAGGAGGACGACATGGCGAGGATCGTGCAGTACGAGCGGATCGGCGGACCCGAGGTGCTCGAGACCGTCGAGGCGCCGGAGCCCGAGGCGGGGCCCGGCACCCTGGTGGTCGCCGTCCGCGCGGCCGGCGTGAACCCGATCGAGTGGAAGGTGCGCTCCGGTCTGCGCCCGAGCCCGCCGTTCGAGGGTCCGCGGAGGCTCGGGTCGGACGGCTCCGGCCTGGTCTCCGCCGTCGGACCGGGCGTGACCGGGTGGAGCGTCGGCGACCGGGTGATCGTCAGCGGCGCCACCGGCACCTACGCGACCGCCGTCGCCGTCTCCCCCGACTCCCTCGATCCGCTCCCCGACGGACTCGGCTTCGAGGAGGCGGCCGCGCTCGGCATCCCGGTCTCCACCGCCTATCAGGCGGTCGTCTCGCTCGCCGTCGCCGAGGGATCGACGTTCGTCGTCCATGCGGGCGCCGGAGCGGTCGGCCGGGCGGCGATCCAGTTCGCCGTCGACCGCGGAGCCCGGGTGATCGCCACGGCGAGCCCGGCGAACCACGATGCGCTGCGCGCGCTCGGAGCGGTGCCGGTCGCCTACGGGCCCGGACTGCTCGAGCGGCTGCGCGCCGCGGCGCCGGAGGGCGTCGACCGCGTGCTCGACGCGGCCGGGACGGACGAGGCGCTCGCCGCCTCGCTCGCGCTGGTCGCGGATCCGCAGCATGTCGGCACTGTGGTCGCCGGCCCGCAGGCGGCAGAGCTGGGCATCCGTGCCTGGAGCGGCGGCAGCCCCGTGCCGCTGACCGAGGAGGAGCAGCGCCTCCGCCGCGAGGGCGTGCCGCTGGCCGCCCGGCTGGCGAGCGAGGGGCGCTTCTCGGTCGAGACCGGTCCGCGCCTCCCGCTCGAGCAGGCCGCCGAGGCGCACCGGCTCAGCGAGGACGGCCACGTCCGCGGGAAGATCCTGCTCGTCCCGTGAGCCGGGCCCGCTCCCGGCATCCGTCTCCCCCACCGCTTCACCGCTCTCACCGTCGAGAAGGAGTCCCCGTGTCCACTGACGACACCACCCCCGTGATCCTGGGGGGCGCCCGCACCCCGTTCGCCCGCTTCTCCGGAGCCTTCGCGCCGCTCTCGGGCGTCGAGCTCGGCGCCGCCGCGATCCGCGGGGCGCTCGAGCGCGCGGGCGCCTCCGCGGCCGACGTCGACGCGGTCGTGCTCGGCCAGGTGATCCAGGCCGGGGCCGGCCAGGGCCCCGCCCGGCAGACCGCGGTCCTCGCGGGCCTGGGCTGGGACGTCCCGGCGGTCACGATCAACAAGCTCTGCCTGTCCGGCCTGACCGCGGTGATCGACGCGGCACGGATGATCCGGCTCGGCGAGGCGCGGGTGGTCGTCGCCGGAGGGCAGGAGTCGATGACGAACGCACCGCACCTCCTGCTCGGGTCCCGCTCCGGCCTGGGTGTCGGCCCGCGTCCGCTCGAGGACGCGCTCCTGCACGACGGCCTGCTCGATCCGTTCGACCGCCGCCTGATGGGGAGGGTGACCGACGACGGCAACGCCGAGCGGGGCATCCGCCGCGAGCGCCAGGACGCCTTCGCCGCGCTCTCGCACCAGCGGGCCGCCGAGGCCCGGTCCACCGGCGTGCTCGCCGAGGAGATCGTGCCGGTCTCGGTGCCGCAGCGGCGCGGGCCGGACCTGGTCGTGTCCGCCGACGACGGGATCCGGGAGGACAGCACGGTCGAGACGCTCGCCCGGCTGGCCCCCGCGTTCTCTCCCGAGGGCACGATCACGGCGGGCAGCTCCTCCCCGATCACCGACGGAGCCGCCGCCCTGGTCGTCGTGTCCCGCGGCTGGGCCCGCGAGCGGGGACTGCCCTGGCTCGCGACCGTCGCCGAGCACGGGCAGGTCGCCGGACCGGACAACTCCCTGCACTCGCAGCCGTCGGCGGCGATCCTCCAGGCGCTCGGCCGCCGCGGTGCGATGGTCTCCGACCTCGACCTGATCGAGATCAACGAGGCGTTCGCGTCCGTGGTCCTCCAGTCGGCGGACGACCTCGGCGTCGAGCCCGAGGCGGTCAACCTCGACGGCGGGGCGATCGCGCTCGGACACCCGGTGGGCGCCTCCGGAGCACGGCTGGCCCTGCACCTGGCGCTGGCCCTCCAGCGCCGGGGCGGCGGACTGGGCGTCGCCGCGCTCTGCGGCGGAGGCGGCCAGGGCGAGGCGCTGATCCTCGAGGGCTGACCCGCGGGCCGCCCTCAGGACCGGTTCGGCGCCTCCGGTTACGCTCACGGGATGAGCATCCTGAGCGCCGACGGCCTCGCCTTCGTCACCGAGCGCCACCTGGCCACCCTCTCCACGCCCGGCCGCCAGGGCCGCCTGCACGTGGTCGCCGTGGGCTTCACCTACGAGGACGGCGTCGTCCGCGTCATCACCTCGCGCGAGAGCCAGAAGGTGCTCAACGTCCGGCGCGGCGGCACCGCGACGGTGGGGCAGGTCGACGGCATCCGGTGGCTGAGCCTCGGCGGCCCCGCGTCGATCGAGGAGGAGCCGGACGCCGTGCAGCACGCCGTCGAGCTCTACTCTCAGCGCTACCGCACCCCGCGCCCCAACCCCCTGCGCGTCGCGATCCGCATCGACGTCGACTTCGCCCTCGCCTCCTCCGGTCTGCGCGCGGAGTAGCCGGGTGGCCCGCGGCGACGCGATGGGCGGAGTCGGCGCCGTCTCCTCCCTCCGCACCTACCGCTACGTCCGCCTCTCCCTGGTCGCGGCCGTGGTGCTCCTCGCGGCCGGCCTCGTCCACCAGCTCGTCGTCGGAGGCCCGCTGCGCTCGATCAGCGCCTCGTACTACACCCCGGTCCGCTCCCTCTTCACCGGGGCGCTCTTCGCGGTCGGCGTCGCGCTCGTCGTCCTCGCCGGGAGGAGCGTGCGGCGCTTCCTCCTGCTGCTCGCGGGCATGACGGCGCCGGTCATCGCGATCGTGCCGGTGCCCCTCGCCTCGGAGGAGCTGCAGCGCCTCCTGGCAGCGGCGTGCCCGGAGGGAGAGGCGTCGTGCCTGCCCGCGACGGCCGCGGCTGAGGTCGCCGCGTCCCTGCCGGCCTACCTGGTCACCGCTGCGGCCGTCCTCGTCGCTTCCGTGGTCCTGCTCGCCCTCGACCGGGTCGTCGACCGCTGGGCGCTCGTCCGCACTGCGATCGCCGCCGCCCTCTTGATCGCCCTGGCCGCCTGGAGCACGCTCCCGTCGTTCCTGCGGCTCGGCCACTACGCCGCCGCCGGCGTCTTCTTCCTGCTGATCGCCGTCACCGCCGGTCTGCACGCCGTCGCGGTGCGCTCCGAGGGGGCGAGCGGTCCGGGGACGCCGCGCTTCTACTCCCGCTGCTACGCCGTTCTCGCGGTGCTGATCGCCGCGGTCGATGCGGCGCTGGTGGTCCTGCTGCTCACGGGGCGGGGAGCGGAGCTGCTCGGCGAGCAGTGGCTCCTGCTCGGCGAGGCGGTCGCCCTCGCCCTCTTCGGGGTCTTCTGGGTGCTGCAGACCGTCGAGAACTGGGACCGCGCCGACGTGCTGCTCGTCGCCCGGGGCTGAGGGGGGCCGGTGCCCCCCTCAGCCGCTCAGCGCTTGAGGGTGATGGAGGCGCTCCGCCCGAGGTTCCCCGCGGCGTCGTAGGCGTGCGCGACGATCGCGTACCGCCCGGCCGGGTAGGACGAGGCCGAGACGGTCAGGCGCCACGTCCCGTCCGACGCCCTCGTCGCGTCGCCCAGCCGCGTCGCTCCGCTCCAGAAGCTCAGCCGCGTCGTGCCGACGTCGTCCTGGGCGCTGGCGACGAGGGTGACCGAGCCGCGCACCGTCGATCCGCTCGTCGGCGCGGTGATGACGGTCCTCGGAGCCGTCGTGTCGCGGGGCGGAGCGGGCGAGTCCGTGGGTGCCGGAGCCGGAGCCGCTGTCGGCGCGGTCGTGGGAGCGGGAGTCGGCGTCGGGGCCGGTCCGTCGCCGAGGCCCCAGGCCGTCCACAGCTCCTCGGCGATCATCGCCTGGCCGGCGACGTTCGGGTGGAAGTAGTCGACGTCCGTCGAGAGCTGGTCGAGCGAGATCGGAGCCGCCGTGAGGGCGCCGCCGTCCCACACGCAGTCGTTCGCGGCGGACGCGCAGGCCGATTCGAGAGCGGAGTTGAAGTCGGCCTCCCGGTCCTCCGCCGCCGCGAGCGACGCGGTGTAGGCCGAGCCGGTCAGCGGGGCTCCGGTCGTGGCGTCGACCCCCCGCTGGGTCCGGCAGACCCCGCCCCAGGCCCAGATCGCGGCGCCCGGCGTCGGCCTCACGGCCTCCCACTCCGACTCGATGTCCGGGACGGAGCCGACGAGCACCGTCGCCTCCGGCCACTCCTCGCCGATCGAGCGGAGGATGCCGGTCGCCGACGCCACGAAGGAGGCGGCCGGCGTCATCGCGTAGCCGTCGCGGGAGTCGGGCGTGAGGCTCAGCGAGCAGAGGTCGTTGCCGCCGATCAGCAGCGTGACCACGTCCGGCTCCTCCCCGGCCGCGACCGCGGCGTCGATCCGCGACTCGACGCCGCTGATGACCGCGCCCGACTTCGCGTAGTTCACCGCGCGGACGGCCGTCCGCGGGTCCGCCGCCGCCATCCGGCTCGCGATCGAGTCGACCGCGGGCGCCGATCCCGTCGCCCAGGAGTTCTCGACGCAGTCGCGGTTCACCCCGCAGGTCGTCGCCGCGCGCGTGATCGAGTCGCCGAGCGCGAGCAGCGTCTGCGTCCCGGATGCCTCCGCCGGCGGTGCCGCGAGCAGCCCCGCCAGGAGCGCGAGCGCCCCCATGCCGACTCCTGCCGCCCTCCGCCGTGCCCTGTGTGCTGTGATCCCCATGTCGTCCCGTCCCCTGGTCGTCCGTCGTTCGGCTGCCTCGCGTACTGCGAGAGCACGAGGGGCGAGCGTACGTCGCCGCCGCTCCCCCGACGGATCGGAGGAGGGCGGCTCCCGTCTGGCGCGGCCCGGATGGGGGACAAACGCGACCCCCTCGAGCGAGCAAGAGGGACAGGAGAGAACCGCGGCACACCCGGCGGGCACGGTCAGCCCGCCCTAGCGAAGGGGCCGCGGAGAGAACGCAGAAGGCTCGCTCTCTTGAGCGGGCCTTCTGCGGCGATGAATCGATTCCGGCCCGACTCGAGAAGATGGCGACCTCTGACGGCTGCAGTCATTGCAGCCCGACGAAGAGCACGTCCTGAGGCAGGACGGGCCTTCGATGAGGAAGAGATCGCCGAAATACGTCAGCGGCAGATGCCGAGCAACCGAGTCTCGTCGCAGAGAATCTTGAGATCGGCACTAGGATTCGACGCGCTCACGATGAGAGGGATCCGATGGCCAAGCAGGAACGAGCGATCGCCACGCGAGAGACGCTCGTGATCGGCGCCAGCCGGGTCTTTGCTCGCTTGCACTACGAGACCGCGCGCGTGGCAGACATCCTCGAGGAGGCTGCGGTCACACAGGGAGCGTTCTACTTCCACTTCCCCGAAGGCAAAAAGCAGATCGCCCAGGAGCTGATCACGCGTCAGGAGAAGCAGTTCGTCAGAGTACGCGAAGAAATCTCGGACTCCGGACTCGACGGCCTGTCCGGCTTACTCGAACTGACTGACGCGCTCGGACGGTTGCTCCGGTCGGACCACGTTGCACAGGCCGGGGCACGCCTCGTCATCCAGGCGTCCACAGTGTTTCCAGAAGCGACCCGGACCTTCGACTCTGCATGGATACAAGCGATCAGCTCCTTTCTCCACCGGGCGGAGGGTGAAAAGACTTTGAGAGGGGACGTCGATGTCCCGCTGTCCGCGCGAACGATCGTCTACCTCTTCACCGGTGCGCAGGTGAGTTCCTTCGTGAACGATGCCTGGGAAGACCTACCCTCTGCGCTTGAGACGATCGAACCCTTCGTCACCCGGTCCCTGGCAGCCGACGGATTCGTTCGATCACATCCGAACACCTAGCCTCTCGGCACTCGAGGCGGAGAGAGGACACGGGTCTTCCGCGTACTGACGAAGTCGTGGGCTCCGATCTCCCGAAGGGCTGCGGGCACCCCCACGAGAGGTCGATCGACGACCGCTCGCCGGGCCGCCTGCAGAGTCCTAGCGATGACCGGGGGGCGGAGCGGATTGCAAGCAGGCCTTTCACGGACCTCGCGCGAGCGCACAGCACTTCGGCCATCGGGCGGGGCCGAGGAATCAGGGGCGTGGTAGCGACCGGGGATGAAGAAGAGGCCTCGAGGACGCGGTATGCCGGCTCCTCCTGAGCCCTGACCGACGAAGGGGCGAACGACTCCTCGAGACGTATCGCGTCCTCGACGACGGCTGCCACGGGATCACAGTGTCCATCGAGTGGGGATCAGCGGCGCGCGTCGAGGACGAATCTCGTCGAGCGGGCTCGAATACACAATACGAAGATGTGTTGTCATGAGGTTGTCTCCGAACAGTGACGGTGGTATGTTTTTGTCACACGCCAAGCAAGCAGGTTTTTGGTGAACGGCAAGCGGAAGTCGTTCTGGTCGCGCAGGAAGGGCGATCCGCCCTGGTTCACCACATTCGACGGATTCAATTGGATTCCGACCAGCCTTGGCGCCCTCATCGGGCTCGCGCTCTTCGTCATCATCGTCGTCGCGCTAGTCGACTGGTTGGTGGCGTGAGTAGTGGGCCCGCCACGACGGAGAGCTCGAGGCGCTCGAAGTCCAGGACCACCGAGATCGCCGAACTACTGTTCGTCGCGGCCCTGAGGGGACGTATGTCTGGGGCGCAACGAATGTCTCGAATCAGGGCGATCAGCGTACACACGCGTTGAGCCTCGACGAATGAAGAGGCATGGCAAGCGGGACATGCAGCCTCTCCCCGGCCGCTCACGAGCGAACTAGCCCGCCTTGCCCCGGTCGTCGTCCTCGTCGCTCTTCGGCCGGCAGACCACGAGCCGTCCAACCTTCTGGTCCCCGTCATGTGTGGGGTGGGGCTCGTCTGCTACGCCTATCCGCTCGCATCTGCCAGAAATACGACCCCTGCGTTGAAGGCGCGATCTACCGCTTGTGCGGAAAGAACGTCACGTTCGAGTGGCCCCGCATCCCTCAGACCGTGCTCTGCGACTACTTCACCTAGCGCGGACGCCGCTGCAAGCAGAACCGCTTTGAGCGCCGCGCGCTGCTCGCGCACCGTGTCGAGGACCGGATCGGTGCGCTTTCCAGCGCATCAGGATCAGCGGCGGCGAAGCAGGCCGCGTCCAAGCCGTGCCCGGTCGGGTGTTCGACGCGCTGGCCGCGTTGACTGGCGATGAAAGGCGAACCCTCGCTGCGCAGAAGGCGAAACTGCAGCGAAGAAGGTGAAGCTCCTCCGGTTCCCGTACGCCGAGGTGGACCAGCTCGACCGGCTCAAGGCTGAAGACGACCGCAACCTCGGCGGCCACCTCGATCGAGAGTCGACTCGACGCTTCGGAGACGACCTCGAGCAGGCGAAGTGCCGGGTCGGCTGCGTGCTCGGCATCCCGATCGGCGCCGGCGAGGTCTCAGCCAAGGACGGACGGCGGATGCTCGACCCGGCCCTGTTCGACCGCAGCACCATCGATGATGAGGAGAACGTCTCTGCCGGATCGAAGCAGATGAGCTCCACGATCCTCACCCGGACGCGAGGCGCAGCGACGAGAAATCGCGGCCGCGCGACGCAGGTCACGGTTTTCCCGCTTCTTCTGTGGTGGATCCGAGGGGATTCGAACCCCTGACCTCTTCATTGCGAACGAAGCGCGCTACCAACTGCGCCACGGACCCGTGCCTCTCGAGCCGTCACCGGCCCGAACAACTCGTCCACACTAGCACGGACGAGCGGGCGCCTCGCACCCGCGTCAGGCCCCGCGGCGGCGCTGCAGCGCCTGGTCGAGGTCGATCGCATCGACGCCGTCCACGACGCCCATCGCGGCGAAGCGGGAGGAGGGGCGGGGCGCCTCGGGAGCGGGAGCGGCGGCACGCGGGACGCGCAGCGGCGCCACCTCGGGAGCGGTCGCGGCGGCGCGCTGGGCGAGCTCCGCCTCCGCCGCGGCGGTGCGCAGGCGCTCCACGGCGTCGATCGAGGCCATCGCGGAGGCGGCGACCGTGCCCCGGGAGAGGTAGAGCGGCTTGGGGAGCGGCTGCGGCGTCCAGCTCGCACGGTCCTCGGCGAGCTCCTCGGAGTCGTCGTCCGCCTCCTCCTCGGCGAGCTCGGCCTCGAAGACCTCGGCGCGCCGGCGCTCGGTCGCGGCGGCCGTCGTCGCGGTCGCGGCCGGAGCGGCGGCGCGGCGGCGTCCGGGCGCCAGCAGGATCAGCGTGCCGAGCCCCGCGACGGCGAGGAGCAGGCCGACGAGCGGCACCGCACCCGTGCCGCCGAAGGGCAGCATCACGAGCCCGACCAGCGCGGCGACCGCGCCGACCAGCACGGCCAGCGCGGCGCCCTGGCGCCAGCGCAGGACCGAGGGCCCCGATCGCGTGCTCCGCCGTGCGCTCGCGGTCGCCCGTCGCAGCGCGTCGCGCGCCGCCTTCTCCGCCTGTGCCAGCTCCATCGCCTGTGCCTTCTCTTCGGCTCGTCGTCGTGTCTCGGTCACCCGGAGCCGGCGCTGCTGCAGCGCCACCTCGCGGGCCGTCGCCTCCGCACGCACGTGCTCGGGCACTTCCGCGGTCTCGGCGAGGATCCGCAGCGTCTGCTGCAGCCTCACCGCGTTGCGCTCGGTCGCGTTGTACGACCGCCTGCGCATCCACGTGGGGATCAGGTAGGCGACCCACAGAACGGCGGCGAGCGCCCAGACGACGCCCCCGCCCAGCCAGTCGCTACTCATGCGGACAACGCTAGGAGTACCGGGCACTCCCGTCCGTCATTACGGGTAGGTGTGTCCGTGCGGATCGCGGATCAGCCGGGGCCCCGTCGGAGGGACACCGGCGCCGTCGGAGGGCCCGGAGAGGCCCGAGCGGCGCGAGGCGCGGAGGTCCGCGTCGGTCGGCACGCCGACGTCGGAGGGGACCTGCCCGTCGAGGTAGCGGCGGAGCACGCCGCGGGGCACCTCCTCCGCCACGAGAGCGAAGCAGAAGTGGTCGCGCCAGTCGCCGTTGATGTGGATGAAGCGCCGCCGAAGCCCCTCGTAGCGGAAACCGAGCTTCTCGACCACGCGCAGGCTCGGCCGGTTCTCCGGGCGGATGCAGATCTCGATCCGGTGCAGGCCCAGGTCGAGGAAGGCGTGGTCGGCGGCGAGGGCCACGGCGATCGGAGTGATGCCCCGTCCGGCGTAGCGCTCGGACACCCAGTACCCGATCGAGCCGGAGGACAGCGAGCCGTATCCGATGTTCGAGATGTTGAGCTGCCCGGCGAGCTCGCCGTCCCAGTCGATGAGGAACGGCACTCCCCCGCCGGCGCGCGCGTTCTGCTGCAGCGAGCGGATGCTGGCGCGCACGTCGAACGCGGCGCCTCCGCGGGGGTCGGACGCCTCCCACTGGCGCAGCCACGACCGGTTCGCGATCAGCTCCCGCTCGAGAGGGCGGGCGTCGCGCACGCGGATCGGGCGGACGGTGACACGACCCTCGGTGAGCGTCGGGATCGGGAGCGGCATGATGCGACCCTACTGCTCCACCGCACTGCGGGAGGGGGACTGGACTCCGGGGCGTTCCGTGCTTCCGGGGAACGGAGGAACGGACGGGATCCCCCGCCGCAGCAGGGGGTCCCGTCCGTTCCGGAGGTGCGCTCGCCGGGGCTCAGAGGCCGGCGACGAAGTCCTTCAGCCAGGGCTTCAGGTCCTTGCCGAGGTCGTCGCGGTCGGAGGCGAGCTGCACGATCGCCTTGATGTAGTCGAGCTTGTCGCCGGTGTCGTAGCGGCGGCCGCGGAACACGACGCCGTAGACGCCGCCGAACTCGGCCGGGTCCTGGGCCATGCGCTCCAGCGCGTCGGTCAGCTGGATCTCGCCGCCCTTGCCCGGAGCGGTGTGCTCGAGCACGCCGAACACGTCGGGCTTCAGCACGTAGCGGCCGATGATCGCGAGGTTCGAGGGGGCGTCCTCCTTGGAGGGCTTCTCGACCAGGCCGGTGATCCGCACCACGTCGTCCTCGTCGGTCGCCTCGACCGCGGCGCAGCCGTAGAGGTGGATCTGGTCGGGGTCGACCTCGAGCAGCGCGACCACCGTGGTGTCGCGGTTCTCGGCGACGTCGATCATGCGGGAGAGCAGCGGGTCGCGGGCGTCGATCAGGTCGTCGCCGAGGAGCACGGCGAAGGGCTCGTCGCCGACGTGGCGCTGCGCACGGGAGACCGCGTGGCCGAGGCCCTTCGGCTCGCCCTGGCGGACGAAGTGCACGTCGGCGAGGTCGCTGGCGTACTTGACGTGCTCGAGCTTCTTGTCGTCCTTCTTCTTGGACAGGTTCTGCTCGAGCTCGGGCACGGAGTCGAAGTGGTTGGCGAGCGCGTTCTTGTTGCGCCCGATGATCACGAGCACGTCCTGGAGGCCGGCGTCCGCCGCCTCCTCGACCACGTACTGGATCGCCGGCTTGTCGACGACCGGCAGCATCTCCTTGGGGATGGCCTTCGTCGCCGGCAGGAAGCGGGTGCCGAGACCTGCGGCGGGGATGACTGCTTTGCGGATTCGAGTGCCCATGGGGCGTCATCCTAGCGGCGGGGGAAGTCGCGGGAGTTTCGCGCCAGGACGGTCGTCGCACCGCATCTGACCCCGTTCCGGGGAGGCCGAGGACGAGGCTCCCTCAGGGTCCCCGCGGAAGGGTCCGCGAGAGCCCCGGTTCTAGACTGTGCGCATGCCAGCCGACATCACGCACGAGAAGCGGGCGCTGCGCGCCGAGCTGCGCGAGCGCCGCCGCACGCAGACCTCGACCGCTCGCGAGCAGGCCGCGGAGCAGATCACCGCCCACCTGATCGAGCTCGCCACCCGCGTGGGGGCCCGCTCCCTCGCGTGCTACCTCTCCGCTGCGGACGAGCCGAGCACCCGGCCGTTCCTGGGCTGGGCCGAGAGCCACGGCATCCGCGTCCTCTTCCCCATCTCGCGCCAGGACGGCCTGCTCGACTGGGCGGTCGGCGACGGACACACCGAGACCCAGGGCCTGTTCGGCATGCCCGAGCCGGTCGGGCAGTTGCTCGGCCCCATCGCGATCAACGACGTCGACCTCATCGTCGTCCCGGCCGCCACTGTCGACCGGCAGGGGATGCGGATGGGCTGGGGGCGCGGCTATTTCGACAAGACCCTCGGCTCGATGGAGAAGTGCCCGCCGGTCTACGCCGTCGTCTTCGACAGCGAGCTCGTCGACCGGGTGCCCAGCGAGGTCCACGACCAGGCCGTCGACGGAGTCGTCACTCCCTCCGGCATCGTCGACCTGCGCTACTGACCCCGTCCTCCTTCTTCCCCACCCGCCTCCGAGGAGCCCCCTGTGCCGACCTACTCCTACCGCTGCACGCAGTGCGGCAACGCCTTCGACATCCAGCAGAAGTTCACCGACGACACGCTCACCGAGTGCCCGAGCTGCCAGGGGGCGCTGCGCAAGGTGTTCAGCGCCGTCGGCGTGACCTTCAACGGCTCGGGCTTCTACCGCACCGACTCCCGCTCGGGCGGGAAGTCGGGCGACAGCGGCTCCTCCTCGGGATCCGGCTCGTCCGGCTCGTCCGACTCGTCGTCGAGCTCCTCGGGCTCGGGCGGCTCCTCCACCGGCTCGTCGGGGTCCTCCGGGTCCTCGGGCTCCTCGTCCAGCTCGGGCGGCTCCTCGTCCGGCTCGGGCTCCTCCGGCTCCGGATCGTCCTCCTCCTCGTCGTCCTCGGGGTCCTCCGGGTCCTCCGGGTCCTCGTCCTCGGGATCCTCCTCCGGGAGCTGACCGCCACCCACCGCCCACGGCAGAAACGGAACGATCATGATCAACGGCTTCAAGGAGTTCATCCTCCGCGGCAACGTCATCGACCTGGCTGTCGCCGTGGTCATCGGCGCCGCCTTCACGACCATCGTCAACGCGATCGTGACGGGGATCTTCAACCCGCTCATCGGCGTGATCTTCGACGCCTCCTCGCTCGAGAAGCTGGACTGGGTCATCCGCCCGGGAGAGAACGGCGAGGATCCGACCGTCATCGCCTACGGCTCCGTGATCTCGGCCCTGATCCAGTTCGTGATCGTGGCCTTCGTCCTCTACTTCGCGTTCGTCCTGCCGATCAACCACCTCAAGAACGCCGCCTTCGCCAAGAAGGCCGCCGACGCCCCCGCCGCGGAGGACAAGGCCCCCACCGAGCTCGAGCTCCTCGCCGACATCCGCGATCTGCTCGCCAACAACGGGACCGCCACCACCGCGAACTCCGGCAAGCACGTCGACTGAGTCGTTCTGTCTTCTTCCGCCGGAGGCGGAAGAAGACCGCGGTCGGCTTCCGAGACGGGAGCGTTCCGCAGAGCGTTGTGCGAACGGCGCGTTCGAAACGCTGGCACGCGTTTCGGACGACACCTGCACCTTCGGGAGGTCGCCGGTCGGAGCCTTCAGCGCTCCTGACGGTGATCGATCGGGCCTGGATCCACGCGTTCTTCGGACGTCGCCGGGCACCGGACGGGACGTGGTCCGTCACCGAGCACCTGACAGGACGCGGTCGGTCGCCGGGCTCCGAACGGGAAGCGGTCGTTCACCAGGAGCCGGGTTCGACGCGGGCGGTCGCCAGGCATCGGACGTGGCGTGGTCGGTCGCCGAGCACGAACGGGTTCCGGCGAGGTCCGGGATCGCTGACGGGACGGGCGCTGACGCGCAGACGGGCGACCGGACCGGCCGGCGTCAGTAGTGCGGGGGGACGTCCTGGCGCAGGCGCGCGTCGTTCGGGCCGGTGTCGGGGCGCGCGGGCGGTGCGGAGGGGTCGGCGACGGGAGCGTCGTGCGGGGACGGATCGGTGCCGGGCTTCGCGGGAAGCGTCGCCCGCCGGCCGCCGCGGGTGCGCCGCAACGGGCGGTCGGCACCCGCGGGGGCGTCGGGATCCGGCGCCACGATCAGTCGCGCGGCAGCGGCTCGACGGGCTGCGTCTCCCCCGACGCCGGAGCGGCGGCAGGAGCGGCAGAGGCGGCAGGAGCAGCAGGAGCGGCAGCAGCGGCAGGAGCGGCGGCAGCGGCAGGAGCGGCAGCCTCGCCGGCGGCAGGAGCAGCGGCCTGCTCCTCCCCCGCGGTCGCACCGATCAGCCCGGACACCCGCGCGGCCACGGCCTCGGGGTCGGCGAACAGCTCGAAGTTGTGCACCCGCAGGTAGTGCCAGCCCAGCCGGCGCAGCAGCTCCGGACGCAGGCGCAGCGACACGCGCAGGCTCTGCGTGCTCACGTCGCGGTCGGTCTCGACCACCACGGCGCGGGTCCCGTGCGCGGCGACGAGGGCGAGCTTCCCCTTGTGCCCGATGTTGACCCGGAGTCCGCGGCGCTCGAGGCGCGCGGCGAGATCCACCAGCATCGGCTCGGAGTAGTCGTCGCGGTCGCTCGGCTGGACGCGGTCCTCCGCCTCCTGCAGCACCTGCGCGAGCGCGACCATGCCGTAGCGCATGCGCGACTCGTCGATGTCGCCCGGGCGGAAGCACGAGACGATGTCCATCGACCGGCGGGCACGGGTCATCCCGACCGCCAGCAGGCGCTCTCCGCCCGGCTCCGCGAGGGCGCCGAAGTTCGACAGCAGGCGGCCGTGGGGCGTCCGGCCGTAGCCGATCGAGAAGATGACGCGGTCGCGGCTCTGCGCGACCGACTGCTCCAGCGTCACGACGGCGAAGGGCTCGGGCCGATCGCCGAGGATGAAGTCGCTGAGGTCGGTGCGCTTGGCGAAGGCCGTCAGCACCGCCTGCTGCACCCGCACGGCGTGCCGGGGGCTCGCGGTGATCACCATCAGCGACTCGCGCGGACGGATCACGGCGTGCTCGAGCACCAGCTCGACCACCTTCGCGACCTCGGCGTCGACGGACTCGACCGCCCCGGAGTCGTTCTCGGGCATGCCGTGCCCGCTCGCGATGTAGTGGAAGCGCAGCGAGTCGTGTCCGAGGAACGAGCCCGCCCAGGGCAGCGAGTCGATGCGGCCGCCGTAGAAGCGGCGGTTGACCAGCTCGGCCAGGTCCTCGCCGCCCGCGCGGTAGCTGCGGGTGAGCGTGACGGTGTTGAGCAGCTCGCCGAGGCGGGCGAGCGCCGACTGGGCGTGCAGCGCCTCCACGTCGGTCCGCGAGGCGGTGGAGCCGAACTCCGGCGTCTCGTCGACGCGCAGACCGAAGGGAGTAGGGGTCTGCGTGACCGGGTCGCCGAACGCGACGACCTGCTTGGCCCGGCGGATCGCTCCGACGTTCTCGGCCAGCGTGGTCGCGCCGGCGTCGACGAGGAACACCGCGTCGAAGGTCGTCTCGGTGCCGATGCGGTGCACCTCGTACGGCGAGGCGAGCCAGGCCGGAGCGAGCACGCGCGAGAGGTGCGGAGCGGCCTTCTGCAGCTCCTGAGGGGTCGTCGCCGCCTCGGTGCGCAGCAGCGAGCGGAGCGCGTCGCGCTCCTGCGGCCAGTCGACGAGCCCGATCTTCCAGGTCTCGGAGAGCTTCCAGGCCAGCAGCTCGGCGCTCGAGGCGGCGTGCGCCTCGTCGACGAGCTTGAAGTCGGCCTCGAGCCGGTCGAGCACGCTCGTGTTGCCGCCGAGGAGCGCGCGCTCGTCGGTCAGCATGATCTCGAGCGCCGAGCGCCACCAGGCCAGGTCCAGCTCGCCCGCGACCAGCTCGGCCGGAACGTGGCGGCGCGAGAGGTCGGTGAGGAGCGGGTCCAGGCCCCAGTCGCGCAGGGTGGCCAGGAGCGTCGTCCGCTCCTGGAGGTTGGCGAGCACCTCGCTGTCCTCGGCGAGGCCGGACACCATCGAGGCCAGCTCCGCGAGCGGGAGCGAGGCGAGCTGCAGGTTCGTCCCGCGGCGGCCGAGCGGCTCGTCGAGGCGGCTCAGCTGGTCGGTCACCTGCTGGTAGGCCACCTGCACGTCGGCGACGCCGACCGGGACCTCGGGGATCGTGCCGGCGACCGCGTAGCGCTGCCACAGCGTCCGCTGCTGCTGCACCCGGCGGAGCGCCGCGTTGAGGTCGGTGACGTGCGCGCCGGGCCGCAGGTACTCGCGGGCGAGCTTCTTCAGGCGCCGGCGGTTGGTGGACGACATCTCGGCGGCCTCGCGGCGGGGCGAGGTGGCGACGATGAGGTCCTGGATCGAGCGGTCGAAGACGGCCGGCTGGAACTTGTCCAGCGTCTCGCGGACGTCCTGCAGCAGGCGCAGGTAGATGCCGAGCTCGGCGACCGACTCGAACGGGCGCATCCGCGTCTGGCCGATGACGTCCTGGGCGCGGTCGAGCAGGCGCGGCAGATCGCGCAGGTGCAGGCGCTTGGCCAGCTCGTGGGCGATCTCGGCGTCGGCGGTGGAGTCGAACTGCGCGCCGTACCAGGGCGAGTCGCCCGGGCCGTAGCGGAACTCGCCCAGGCGCGCCGACTCGATCAGCATCCGGGTCGCCTCGGGGCGGCTGTGCGCGAGAGCGGTGACGGAGCGGCGGTCGAGGCGGGCGGCGGTCGACGGAGGCGTCCGCAGCTGCGAGAGGCGGGCGAGCTCCTCGAGCGCCTGCAGCGCCGAGACGCCGAAGCTCTCGTCGCGGCGGGAGAGAGCGCCGCGGTAGTCGAGCAGCACCTTCCGCAGCCGGAGCAGTGCGTCGTCGATCTCGCTGACGGAGGGGCGCGCGGCCTTCTCGTTGCGGCCGATCGACTGGATGAGGTCGCGGCGGAGCGTGCGGGGCCCGACCGCGATGCCGCCCAGGCCCGCCGAGAGCAGGCGCTGGTGGATGCTGTCGAGGCTCGACCGGCGGGCGCTGACGACCAGCACGCGCTTGTGCTGGGCGGCCAGCGCGCCGATCGCGTTGACGATGGTCTGGGTGCCGCCCGTGCCGGGGAGGGTCTTCACGACGAGCGAGTTGCCGGCCGCGATGTTCGCGATCACCTGCTCCTGCTCGGCGTCGGCGTCGAGCAGGAGGTTGTCGGTCGCCGGAGGACGCTCGTCCTGCGGGATGATCGACGCCACCTTCTGCGACTGCTGCAGCGCCCGCTTGGCGGCCGGGTTCCCGGCGACGGCGTCGAGGACGGGGTGCTCGAGCATCCGGGCGTCGCGGAGCATGTCGCCCGCCACGTCGGCGAAGCTCGAGACCACGAGGCGCGGGTGCACGGCGAACCACGGCAGGTGCGAGGTCAGGCCGCGCAGCTGGTCGATGACCGGCTGCGGCTTGAAGACGCCGTTCTGCACGGCCAGCTCGACGAACTGCTCGGGGTCGATCGTGATGCCGAACTGCTGCTTGAGGGCGCGCGCGAGCTGCGGGTTGAAGTAGGGCTGGCCCTTGAGCTTGAGCTCGAAGTCGCGGCCGTAGCGGCGGATGGCGAGCGGGCGCAGGAGCACGGGAGCGGTGAACTCCGTGTCGCCGGCGCGCCACTGGGCGAGGCCGATGGCGAGGTGGACGCCCTCGATGCCGCGGACCGACCGCAGCTCGATCCCCTTGTCGGTGATCGCACCCGCGGCGTTCTTCGCGGTGCGCAGGGCGAGCTCGTCGCGGATGAGCGAGGAGAGGAGGGTGGTCTTGCCCGAGATGAACGGGGGCAGCCCGCCGGGGTGCGTGGTCGAGAGCTCGATGCGCGTCCGGGGCGAGTCCACGAAGTGGAGCAGGGGCGACGGACCGCCGACCTTGGCGAGCTCGTCGCGCCACGACTGCCAGACCGGATCGGCCACGTTGCCGCCCTGGTAACCGGCCTCGCCGCTCGTCACCTGCACGGGAGAGGTCGCCGTCGGGGAGAGCCGATGCGCGGACGCCTCCCCCTGGTCACCGGATTCGGGTGAGGTCTCCACCGGTCCGGCTCCTGGGAAATCGTCGACTCGTTGCACACGGACACCCTAAACCGGGCACCTCCGAAAGGCCGTAGCGACGCGGGTCGGCGGCACGGTGCCTCCATCCGGCTCACCGGGCCGGGGCCTCGGACGCACGCGGAGCGCCGGGTCGGATCCGCGAGCGGAGCCGCCCTGTCGGGTTGGGCGGGGCTCAGGAGGGCCAGACGGCCAGGGGCGGCGCCGTCTCGACCCGGCGCTCGTCGCCGACCACGCGGATCCGGCTGCCCACGCGGTCGTGACCGCCGGCGACGGCGAGCGCGATCATCACCAGCTGCGCGTGGTCGCGGGTGAGGTGGCCGAAGGCGCTGCGCAGGTCGACGGGGCGGCCGGTGGCGAGCGACACCGCGATGCGCGCGACAGCCTCCTCGGAGAGGTCGAGGAGGCACGCGCGGTCGGCGAGGACGGCGAAGTCGATCCGGGGAGCCGCTGCCGTGTCCTCCCCGACCATCCACGGGTGCTCCGGGCGGAGGCAGCCGGCACGCGCGAGGAGCTGCTCGGCGGCCTCGAGGCCGGGCCCGCCGAGGACGGGGATCACGAGGCGGCCCGCTCGGCGCGGCGCCCGGAGGCGCGGACCGCGACGGACACGACGGCCGTGAGGAGGCAGGCGACGCCGGCGATCAGCGGCGCGAGCCAGCCGAGGACGCTCACCTCGTCGACGTCCGCGCCGAAGTACTGCCAGTGCGCGATGGCGTAGACGAAGAGCGAGAAGAAGCAGAGCGCGACGCCCGTGAGCGCCGAGACCAGGTCGGCGGGCCGGACGAGCGGCTCGCGCTCGGACGCCTCCGCGATCGGCTCGGCTGCGGGCTCGGGGAGTGCGGCGGCGGGGACCTGCGGGAGGGTCGCGGTGGCGGGGTGCTGCGTCATGTCTCCGAGGGAACCAGTCGCGAGACGTCCTCGGCATCAACCGCTGGCATGACGTCGCGAGCCGAGCGGATGGTGGCGCGCCGGCCGGAGGTCGCGGTCGCCGCAGCGCTCAGGCCGGTCGGCGTCCGAGCGAGGACTGGAACCGCAGCAGGTATCCGTCGGGGTCGGCCACGACCAGCTGGCGCACGCCCGCCTCCTCCGCTCCGACCCGGTACCAGCGGGTCTCGAGCGGCGAGAACAGCGGCACTCCGGCTCCGGCGAGTGCTGCGGCAATCTCGTCGGCGTCGTCGACGTGCAGCTGGAGGTTCATCCCGCGGCCCAGCGGCCGCTCCAGCGGCGCCGCGACCCAGTTGCGGCCGCGCCCCGCCTCCTCGAACATCACGTGGGCGGAGCCGAGGACCAGGTACGCGAAGCCCTCCTCCGGCCGGGCGTAGTCGATCCGGAAGCCGCAGGGGCCGCACCAGAACTCCAGGCTCCGCTCGAGATCGGCGACCAGCAGCTCGGGGACGAGGTCGGGATCGGTCATCCGCGCGGCTCAGGCCTCCGCGCCCTCGGGACGCGTGGTGCGGCCCGGGAGCAGGAGCAAGCCGGAGACGCCCACGACGATCAGCAGGATCGCCGCGACCGTGACGAAGGAGGCCAGCGCCAGCACGGGCATGATGATCGTCAGCACGCCGGCGATGACCGAGGCGATGCCGGCCGCGATCGGCAGCCACGCAGGGCCGGCGACGGAGCGGCCGCTGGTGATGCTCGAGACGCCGTCGAGGATCCAGCCCGCGCCGATCACGAGGCCCAGGACGCTCAGCGACTCGAAGGGGTTCGACAGGCACAGGATGCCCGCGACCAGGATCAGGGCGCCGAGCAGGCCCGCGAGCCAGCGCACCCGGGCGTCGAGCCGCGAGGCGGTGAAGGCCAGCAGCAGGCGGAAGACGCCCGCGGCGATCAGGTGGATGCCGAAGACGATGGCGACGGTCAGCAGCGTCGGACCGGGGATCAGGACGGCGATGACGCCGAGCACGATCGCGATCAGCGAGACGGCGATGATCCACCAACGCTCGACGGAGGTGCGGGACATCGTGGGCGCGGCGGTCTCGGACATGGCGTTCCTTCGCGTCGGGGAGTGCGGACCCCTCGAACGTTAGGGCACCGGGGCGTGGTGGCGCGGGGCCTTGCGCCCGCCCGCCCGCGGGCCCAGGTCAGTGGCGCGATCCGGTGCGCGCCGCGGCACGGTGCCGCCGCACGCTGCGCACCACGAGCGCGAGCAGCAGCACGCCGAACGCGCTGTAGATGATCGCGTCGAGCACGCCCGCGTACTGGTCGACGAGCTCGTACTGCGTGCCGAGGGCCGCGCCGAGGCCGATCAGCAGGCCGTTCCAGACGCCGGAGCCGAGGATCGTCAGTCCCGAGAACAGCAGGAGGTTCATCCGCTCGGCCCCCGCGGGGAGCGAGATGAGGCTGCGCACGCCCGGGATGAGGCGCCCGAAGAGGACCGCCCAGGTGCCGTGCCGGCGGAACCAGCCGACCGCCTTCTCGAAGTCCTCGCGATCGACCAGCGGGAGCTTGGAGAGCAGGCGGATCGAGCGCTCCGTGCCGATGCGGTGGCCGAGCGCGTAGAGGATCAGGCCGCCGAGGTAGGCGCCGAGAGTCGCCGTGATCACGACGAGTACCAGGTTCATCCGGCCCTGCTGGGCGAGGAAGCCGGCCAGCGGCAGCACGAGCTCGCTCGGGATCGGCGGGAACACCGTCTCGATCAGCGTCAGCAGACCGACGCCCGCCTCTCCGAGCGCGGCGATCACCCGCGCGGCGACGCCGACGAGCCCGGAGAGCTCATCGATGCTGTCGGAGGAGGAGGCGGTCGCCACGGAGGCGGGGGCGAGGGCGAGGGTCGCGATCGTCATGACTGAGAAGCTACTCAGTCCGTCGAGCGCGCACCTGGGAATCCGGCGGCGCGCTCAGGGGCGGCCGGTGAGCACGACCGTGTCGGAGTCCTGCAGCCGCACCTCGACCGAGGCGATCTCGGACAGCGGCAGCCCGGTGGCGAGACTGGGCTCCATCGTCGTGCCCGGTGCACTGGTCCACGAACCGACGGCCTCGGTGCCGCCCGAGGTGTCCGTGACGTAGAGGACGTATCCGGCCGAGCCCGCGTACTGCTCGGCCGTGTCGGCCCAGCTGCAGTCCATGTCGATCCGCGTACCCCACTGCTGCGGGACGAACCGCACGGAGGCCTCGACGGGGACGCCCGGAGCGGCGGCGAGCGAGACCGTCGAGCCGACGGTCTCGACGGGGGCGAGCGACGGGCCGATCGCGAGCGGCAGGGCGGCGGCGGCGGCGGCCGAGACGCCCGCGGCGGCGAGCACCAGGCCCGCGATGCGCAGCCGGGTGCGGCGGCGGACGGAGTCGGTGGCAGCGGCGAGGCGCGTCAGCAGTGCCGCCGGAGCCGGGTCGCCCGCCGCCTCCGGCTCCTCGACCAGGCGCATCGCCTCGTCCTGGGGCAGGTGGGCCAGCAGGCCCGGCAGCGGGACGAACTCGGCGAGGGCCTCGCGGCAGCCGGGGCAGGCGCGCAGGTGCAGCTCGTACTCGCGGCGGTCGGCGGCGGTGAGGGATCCGAGGAGGTACGCGGCGTCCCAGTCGCGGAAGGGGTCGTCGTGCCGGTCGTCCGAGGAGGGGTCGTGGCTCACAGCTCCGTCACCCCCCGCTCCTGCAGCGCGAGCTTGAGGGCCCGCATCCCGTAGTGCATCCGCGACTTGACGGTGCCCGGGGCGATCCCCAGCAGCGCGGCGATCTCGGTGACCGTGCGGCCGCCGTAGTAGGCGTGCACGATGACGGCGCGGTGGTCGTGGCTCAGTCCGCTGAGCGCGTCCGAGAGCAGCCAGGCGTCGAGCACCTGGTCGGTGCGGTCGGCGGTGGGGCGCTCGGGGACCTCGTCCGTTCCGAGCTCCCGGGCGTAGCGGGCGCTGCGGCGGTCGTCGATGACGAGGTTCCGGGCCACGGTGTAGAGCCAGGAGCGGGCGGCGCCCTCGCCCTGGGCGAGGATCTCGGGGTGCTTCCAGGCGCGCAGCAGCGCCTCCTGCACGACGTCCTCCGCCATCTGGCGGTCGCCGGTCAGGCGCAGCACGAACCGCCAGAGCGCGCTGGCGTGCTCGTCGTGCAGCGCACGCAGCATCTGGGCCTGATCCTCGGACATCTCCACCTCTTCCTGCACCAACGTAACGGGGGCCCGATCGGTTCAGCCGGTTCGCGCGAGCGGCCGCTCTCTGGTACTCCGGAGTCGATGACCTTCCCCGATGCCGACGACGCCGCCCGCGTGCGCTCCTTCCTCCGCGACAACCGCTCGCGGATGCTCGACGACGTCCGGCACCTCGTGATGATCGAGAGCCCCAGCGACTCCCTCGAGGCGCTCGGCGAGCTGCACGCGTTCCTGGTGCACTGGGTGGGCGAGCGGCTCGGACACGACGCCGACGTGCAGCACCAGCGGGCGCAGGACGCGCCGACCGCGACCAGCTGGACCGTCCCGGCGAGCGGCGGCGCGAGACCGCACCGGGGCACGCGTCCGTTCGTGGCGCTGCTCGGCCACTACGACACGGTGTGGCCCCTGGGCACGACCCGCTCCTGGCCCTTCGCCGTCGACGGCGACCGCCTGAGCGGGCCGGGCAGCTACGACATGAAGGCCGGGCTGGTGCAGATGGTGTGGCTGGTGGCCGCGCTCCGCCACGCCGGCGTTGCGCATCCGGCCGTCCGCCTGGTGATGAGCGGGGACGAGGAGATCGGCAGCGCCGCCTCCCGCCCGTTCCTGGAGCGGCAGTGCACGGGCGCCGACGCGGTCCTGGTGTTCGAGGGCGCGATCGGAGACGCGGTCAAGACGGCGCGCAAGGGCATCGGGCGCTTCGTGATCGACGTGGTCGGCGTCGAGGCGCACGCCGGGGTCGAGCCGGAGAAGGGGGCGAGCGCGATCCACGAGCTCGGCTCGCTGATCCCGCGGGTGCTGGCGATCGCGCGGGAGGAGGAGGGCACCTCGGTCAACATCGGAGTGGTCTCCGGCGGCTCGCGGGTCAATGTGACGACGGCCCGCGTGCGCCTGGAGCTGGAGGCGCGGATCCGCGGGTCGGCCGAGGCCGCCCGCGTCGAGGCCGAGCTCGACGCGCTCGCCGCCGCCGACCCGCGCATCCGGCTGGAGGTGCGCGGCTCCTGGGAGCGCCCCGTCTTCGAGCGGACAGCCTCCGTCGCCGCGCTCTACCGCAGAGCCGAGCGGGTCGCGAAGCGGATCGACGTCCCTCTCCGCGAGATCGCGGTCGGCGGAGCGAGCGACGGCAACCTCGTCGCCGCGCTGGGCCTGCCGGTCCTCGACGGGCTCGGAGCCCCGGGCGAGGGGGCGCACGCACGCAGCGAGGCGATCGGCATCGAGGGCATGCTGGAGCGGACGGCGCTCGCCGCGCTGCTGGTCGCCAGCTTCGGCGACGAGCACTGACCGGCTGCAGAGGAAGGACGAGCGGATGACCCTGTACGAGTCGCGCCCCGTGGGTGTCGTGATCGAGGCTCCGGCAGCGGAGGTGTACGCCTTCGTCTCCGACCCGGCGAACCTCCCGCGGTGGGCCGCGGGCCTCGCCTCCTCCGCGCTCGAGCAGGTCGACGGACGCTGGTTCGCCGACTCGCCGATGGGACGGGTCGAGGTGCGCTTCGCCCCGCAGAACCCGTTCGGCGTCGCGGACCACGAGGTCACCCTCCCCGACGGGACGGTGGTGGACAATCCGCTCCGGGTGCTCGTGAACGGGAACGGCGCCGAGGTGGCCTTCACCGTGCGGCGGCGCCCCGGGATGAGCCTGGACGACTGGGACGAGGACTGCGCGCGGGTGGCGGACGACCTCGAATCGCTCCGGCTGCTGTTCGAGCGCGGGGCGCTGTAGGTTCGTCACAGCTCCGGCGCAGGGCCGGCACCCGTGAGAACGAGGACGCGATGACCTCCCCCGATCGTCCGAGCACCCGCCCCGCCGGCGGCATCGAGCTCAACGGCCTCGACACGATCCAGGAGTCGGAGCGGCACGGCCGCCCGCGCGACCTGTTCTGGCCGTGGTTCGCCGCGAACGTGTCCGTGCTGGGGCTGAGCTACGGCTCCTTCCTCCTCGGCTTCGGCCTCTCCTTCGGGCAGGCGACGCTCGTCAGCGTGATCGGGATCGTCGTCTCGTTCCTCTTCTGCGGCCTGGTCGCCGTCGCCGGCAAGCGCGGCTCCGCCCCCACCATGGTGCTCAGCCGGGCGGCCTTCGGAGTCGACGGCAACCGCCTGATCTCGGTGATCTCCTGGCTTCTCACGGTGGGCTGGGAGACGGTGCTGGCCTCCCTCGCGGTGCTCGCGACCGCGACGGTGTTCGAGGAGTTCGGCTGGGACGGGGGCGTGCTCACCAAGGTGGTCGCGCTGATCGTGGTCGCCGCGCTCATCGTCATCGCCGGCATCGCCGGCTTCCGCCTGATCATGCGGCTCCAGCTCGCGATCACCGTCGCCACCGCCGTGCTGACCGTGGTCTACGTGGTGCTCGTCCTCGACCGGATCGACCTCGCGGCCGTCGGCGCCCTGCCCGCGGGCTCGGCCGCCGCGGTCATCGGCGGGCTCGTGTTCATGATGACCGGCTTCGGGCTCGGCTGGGTGAACGCCGCGGCCGACTACTCCCGCTACCTCCCCCGCGGCGCCCGCACGAGCGGAGTGATCGCCTGGACGACGATCGGCGGCGCGGTCGCCCCCGTCGTGCTGGTCGTCGTCGGCCTGTTGCTGGCCGGCTCCTCGCAGGAGCTGTCGGACGCGATCGCCGCGGACCCGATCGGAGCGCTCGCCGGGATCCTGCCGACCTGGTTCCTGCTCCCCTTCATCGTCGTCGCGCTGCTCGGCCTGATCGGCGGGGCCGTGATGGACATCTACTCCTCGGGACTGGCGCTGCTCAGCACGGGGCTCAGGGTCTCCCGGCCGGTGGCCGCCGGGATCGACGGCGTGCTGATGGTCCTCGGAGCGGTCTACGTCGTGTTCGTCGCGGGCGACTTCCTCGGCCCGTTCCAGGGCTTCCTGATCACCCTCGGCGTGCCGATCGCGGCCTGGCTCGGCGTGTTCCTCGCCGACCTCCTCCTCCGTCGCCGCGACTACGACCAGGAGGCTCTCTACGACTCCCGCGGCCGCTACGGCAGCGTCTCGGCGGTCCCCGTGGCGCTCGTGCTGATCGGCGCGGTCGTCGGCTGGGGTCTGGTGGTCAACTACTCCCCCGGGTTCGAGTGGGAGGGCTACCTCCTCGGCCCGCTCGGCGGACGCGACGGCGACTGGGCCGGCGCGAACCTCGGCGTCCTCGTGGCGCTCGTGATCGGCTTCGCGGGAACACTCGCGCTCTCGCGCGGGACCGTCCGCCGTCAGGAGGCCTCGGCGTGAGCCTGCTCGTCGCGATCGACCTGCAGCACGTCTTCGCCGATGCGGAGTCGCCGTGGGGGTCCGGCGGGTTCGAGCGCGCGGCCGAGGGGACCCGCCGGCTCCTCCCGGCGTTCGGCGCGCGGGTCGTGACCACCCGCTTCGTCGCCCCGGAGCGGCCCGCGGGCGCGTGGATCCCCTACTACCGCGAGTGGCCGTTCGCGCTCGTCCCCGCGAGCGACCGGCTCTACGCGCTCGTGGACGGGTTCGAGGGCCACCGCACGATCACCGCGACGACCTTCGGCAAGTGGGGGCCCGAGCTCGAGGCGGAACTGGACGACTCCCGCGAGCTCGTGCTCACCGGCGTCTCGACCGACTGCTGCGTGCTCTCGACCGCGCTGGCGGCAGCGGACGCCGGAGTCCGGGTCAGGGTCGCCGCGGACGCCTGCGCCGGTGCCTCCGAGGCCGACCACCACCGCGCGCTCGACGCGATGGCCCTGTACGCGCCGCTGATCGAGATCACGACCGTGGACGCGGTGCTGGCGGACCTCCGCGACCGAGTCTGAGACCGCGGGCGGGACGCGAGCCTCCTCCGCCGGTCGTCCCCGCGCGTCGCGGGGCGACCCCGTCACCCGGCATGATGTCGGCATGTCCTTCACCGACGAGCGCGTCAGCCCGGCTTCCCGAACCCTGGTCATCGGCGAGGCGCTGATCGACATCGTCGAGCGCGACGGCAGCGCCACGGAGCACGTCGGCGGCTCCCCGGCCAACGTCGCCCTCACGCTCGCCCGCCTCGGGCGGCCCGCGACCCTCGTCACCGACATCGCCGACGACGAGCGCGGCCGCCGCATCCGCGCCCACCTCGAGGCTTCCGGAGTGGAGGTCCAGCACGGCGGCGCGGAGCGCACCAGCACCGCTCGGGCGGTCCTCGCCGCAGACGGATCCGCCCGCTACGTCTTCGACCTCTCCTGGAACCCGCCCGCCGCGGACCCGGAGGGCGCCTCCCACGTCCACACCGGCTCGATCGCGATCTTCCTCGAGCCGGGCGGATCCGCCGTGCTCGAGCTCCTCGAGGCGCTGCCCGCCGGAGTGACGGCGAGCGTCGACGCGAACATCCGCCCGGCGCTGGTCGGCGCTCATGCCGAGGCGCTCGGGCGCTTCGAGCGGATCGCCGCCGCGTGCGAGGTCGTGAAGCTCAGCGACGAGGACGCGGAGTGGCTCTACCCGACCATGCAGCTCGACGAGGTCCTCAGCCGACTGCTCTCCCTCGGGTCGCAGCTCGCGGTCGTCACGCGCGGCGCGGAGGGACTGCTGCTGGCCTCCGCCGTCACGCGGGTGACCGTGCCCGCCGCGCGGATCGTGGTGGCCGACACGATCGGCGCCGGCGACTCCGCGATGGGCGCGATCCTCGACGAGGCGCTCCGCCAGGGCCTCGGCGCGGCGAACGGGATGCTGCTCGACGGCCCCGCCCTGCACGCGATCGGCCGCCACGCCGCACACGTCGCCGGCATCACGACCTCCCGCTCCGGCGCGAACCCGCCCACCCGCGACGAGCTCTGAGGACCGGGGGCGGACTTTCTGCAGGACGCCCCTGGTGCTCGCGTCGGGACGCGGAGATACTGGGCGCACCTCGACGGAAAGGCGTGCCGTGCCCACTTCACTGAGCCCCTACATCGGCTTCGACGGCTCCGCTCAGGAGGCGATGGAGTTCTACCGGGACGTGCTCGGCGGCGAGCTCAGCTCCAGCCGTTTCGGCGACTTCGGGATGAGCGCGGATCCGGCCGACCAGGACCGGATCATGCACGCCCAGCTCGTCACGCCGAGCGGCATGATCCTGATGGGCTCCGACTCCCCCTCCGCGGGCCCGGCCGAGAGCGGCGCCCGCATCACGATCGCGCTCTTCGGCGACGACGACGCCGAGCTGAGCGGCTACTGGGACGGCCTGGCCGAGGGCGGCACGGTCCTCGAGCCGCTGGTCGCCTCGCCCTGGGGCGACCGCTTCGGGATGCTGGTCGACCGCTACGGCGTCGGCTGGATGGTGAACATCGCCGCTCCGCCGGCCTGACGCTCCTCCCCAGCCCGGGATCGGGGCACGCCTCCCCCGGGTGCGTCCACCCGTCCCGCCGGCCGCCGCGGCAGGCGCACAATGGAGAGGCCGCTCCCGCTCCGGGGGCCGTCCCCTCTCTCACGAAGGCTGCAGATGACGATCACGCTCGGGTACAAGGCTTCGGCGGAGCAGTTCGGCGCCCGGGAGCTCGTCGAGCTCGCGGTCGGCGCCGAGCGGCACGGCTTCGAGACCGCGGTCGTCTCGGACCACTTCCAGCCGTGGCGGCACACGGGCGGGCACGCGCCGTTCTCCCTCGCCTGGCTCGCCGCGGCCGGTGAGCGCACCTCCACCATCACCCTCGGCACCTCCGTGATGACCCCGCACTACCGCTACAACCCGGCCGTCATCGCCCAGGCCTTCGGCACGCTCGGCGTGCTCTACCCCGAGCGGATCATGCTCGGCGTCGGCACCGGCGAGGCGCTGAACGAGGTCGCCACCGGCTACCAGGGCGCGGGCGAGCAGACCTGGCCCGACTTCAAGGAGCGCTTCGCCCGGCTCCGCGAGGCCGTGCGGCTGATGCGCGCGCTCTGGGCCGGCGACCGCGTCACGTTCGACGGCGAGTACTACTCCACGCACGAGGCGTCGATCTACGACAAGCCCGAGAGCGGCGTGCCGGTCTACATCGCGGCGGGCGGCCCCGTCGTCGCCAAGTACGCCGGCCGGGCCGGCGACGGCTTCATCTGCACGTCGGGCAAGGGCATGGAGCTCTACACCGAGAAGCTGCTCCCCGCCGTCGAGGAGGGCGCCGCCGCGGCCGATCGCGACTCCTCGACCATCGACCGCATGATCGAGATCAAGCTCTCCTACGACCCCGATCCGGCGCTCGCCCTCGAGAACACGCGCTTCTGGGCGCCGCTCTCGCTGTCGCCGGAGCAGAAGCACTCGCTGACCGATCCGGTCGACATGGAGCGCGCAGCCGACGAGCTGCCGATCGAGCAGGTCGCGAAGCGCTGGATCGTCGGCTCCGACCCCGAGGAGACGGTCGCGCAGATCAAGCCCTACGTCGACGCGGGCTTCACCCACCTGGTCTTCCACGCCCCGGGCGACGACCAGCAGCGCTTCTTCGACGCCTTCGAGCGCGACCTCGCGCCGCGGCTGCGCGCGCTCTGACCTCCCGCCTCCGCCACGACCCCCTTCGGAAGGGCCGCTCCCGCATGACCACGGCCACCCTGCTCGCCCGGCTCGACCGCGGCGAGGCGCTGACGCGCGAGAGCGCCGAAGCGCTCCTCGGCGCCCGCGACGACGACCTCGACCTGCTGCTGGAGGCCGCCGGGCGCCTGCGCGACGACGGACTCGCCCGCCGCGGACGGCCCGGCGTCGTCACCTACTCGCGGAAGGTCTTCGTCCCGCTGACCAAGCTCTGCCGCGACCGGTGCCACTACTGCGTCTTCGTGGAGACGCCCGGCGGACTCGCGGCCAAGCGCGAATCGACCTTCATGGAGCCGGAGGAGATCCTCGAGGTCGCTCGGGCCGGTGCCGCGCTCGGCTGCAAGGAGGCCCTCTTCACGCTCGGCGACCGCCCGGAGGACCGGTGGCCGGTCGCCCGCGCCTGGCTCGCCGAGCACGGCTACGCCTCGACGCTGGAGTACGTGCGCGCGATGGCCGTCCTGGTGATGAGCGAGACGGGCATGGTCACGCACCTGAACCCCGGCGTGATGTCGTGGGCCGAGCTGCAGCGGCTCCGCCCGGTCGCGCCCTCGATGGGCATGATGCTCGAGACGACCGCCGAGCGCCTCTGGTCCGAGAAGGGCGGCGTGCACTACGGCTCGCCGGACAAGGACCCGGCGCTGCGCCTGCGCGTGCTCGAGGACGCGGGCCGCAGCCGCATCCCCTTCACCACGGGTGTGCTGCTGGGCATCGGCGAGAACGCCGCCGAGCGGGCGGACGCCCTCTTCGCGATCCGCGAGTCCCACGAGCGCTGGGGCCACGTGCAGGAGTGCATCGTCCAGAACTTCCGCGCGAAGCCGCGGACGGCCATGCAGAACGAGGTCGATCTCGAGCTTCAGGAGTACGTGGCCAACGTCGCGGTCGCGCGCCTCGTGCTCGGCGCCGACGCGACGATCCAGGCACCGCCGAACCTCACCGACGAGCAGGAGCTCGGGCTGCTGCTGCGCGCCGGGGTCGACGACTGGGGCGGCGTCAGCCCGCTCACGGCCGATCACGTGAATCCGGAGCGCCCCTGGCCGAACATCGACGACCTCGCGCGGCTCACCGAGGCCGCCGGCTACCGGCTGCATGAGCGGCTGACCGCGCACCCGCAGTACCTCCGCGACTCGGCCACCTGGATCGATCCGCGCGTCGCTCCCTACGTCGAGGCGCTCGCCGACCGCGGGACCTGGCTCGCCGACGAGGCGGCACCGGTCCTCCCCCGGCCCTACCGCGACTCGCTCGACGCCCTGCCCCGACCGGTCGCGCCCGCCCTCGGCGCCGTGCTCGCCCGGGCTGAGGCGGACCCCGCCGGTCTCGAGGACGCCGACTACCTCGCCCTGCTCGCAGCCGACGGCGACGACCTCGACGCCCTCTCCGCTCTGGCGGACGACCTGCGGCACGACGCCGCCGGCGACGAGGTCTCGGTCGTCGTCAACCGCAACATCGACACGTCCCTCTGGGGAGCGGGCGGGCTCACCGTCGAGCGGCTGGAGGAGCTCGCCGACGAGGCGGTCGCGCTCGGCGCCACCGAGCTCTGCCTCCAGGGCGCGATCCGACCGGAGCACCCGGGCGACGATCTGCTGCTGATCGTCCGCACGCTGAAGCAGCGGCAGCCCGCGCTGCACCTGCACGCCTACCGGCCCGGCGAGATCCTCGAGGTCGCCCGCCGCACCGGCCGCACCCTGCCCGCGATGCTCGACGCCCTCCGCGAGGCCGGCGTGGACTCCGTTCCGGGGACCGCCGCCCGCATCCTCGACGACGACGTCCGCGCCGTCCTGAGCGAGGGGACGGACCCGACGGTGGCCGAGTGGCGGGAGGCGATCACGGCCGCGCACCGCAGCGGCCTCCGCTCCACCTCGACCATGGTCTACGGACACGTCGAGACCCCCGAGCAGCAGCTCGCGCACCTGCGCACGCTCGCGGCGATCCAGGACGAGACGGGCGGCTTCACCGAGTTCATCGCGATGCCCTTCGTCCCGGCGGAGGCGCCTCCCGCCGTGGTGCGCGCGAGCCGGGGCGGTCCGACCCTCCGCGAGACCCGTGCCGTGCACGCCGTCGCACGCCTCGTCCTCCACGGCCGGATCGCCCACGTGCAGACCGCCTGGACCAAGCTGGGACTGCACGCGGCGCAGGTCCTCCTCCGCGGCGGGGCGGACGACCTCGGCGGCCTGCTGCTCGACGGCGCCCTCCGCCCCGAGGCGGGAGCAGAGGCCTACCGCTCGCTCGACATCGCGACCGTCGCCCGGCTGAGCGGCGAGATCGGCCGCGGCTGGCGCCAGCGCACCACGACCTACGGCGTGGTCGCACCGGAGCGGGCGCTGCGGGTGGAGCCCGTCGCAGAGGCGACTCCGCAGCGGATGCGCCTCCCGGTCCGCGGGACCCGCCGGGCGTCATGACCCGCTCGGAGTACCTGCGGCGTCAGGCGGAGCTGGTCCGTGAGGAGCGGATCGAGTCGGACGGCGCCGCCGTGAGGCTGCTGACCGCGGGTGCCGAGAGCCCGCGCACCGTGCTGCTGCTGACCGGCGTCGGCCGGGGCGCGCGGAGCGACACCGGGCTGCTGATGCCGATGCTGGCGCGGCGCCACCGCGTCGCCGCGCTCGAGCTCGCCGACCTCGGTGACCCGTGGCTGGACGGCCCCGCCGCGGTGCGCGCCTCCCTGGACGCGCTCGGCGCCGAGGAGGCCGTCCTGATCGGCCACTCTCTCGGAGCCGCTGTGGCCCTCGCCGCGGGCGACCGGCGGGTGAGCGCCCTCGCCCTCGTGGCCGGATGGCTGCGCCCGACGGAGCGCCTCCTCCGCACGGCGCGCCTCTGGCCGATGCTGCCGCCCGACGCGCAGGAGGAGGCCGCTCGGCTCCTCGCCGTCCGCTCGGCCACCGCCTCCGCCCCGTGGAGCGCCGACGCCGCCGGGATGCTCGCCGCCTCCGCTCGGGCAGACGCCTCCGCGGCCGCCTCGGACTGCCGCGTGCCCGCCCTCGTGGTCGGCTGCTCCGCCGATGCCGTCGTCGGCGTCGAGGGTGCCGAGGCCCTGCTCGGCGCGATCGACGACGCCCGCTACGCCGTCCTCGACTGCGGTCACGCCGTGCTCGCCGAGCGCCCCGCCGAGCTCCTCGCCGTCCTCGAGCACTTCCTCGCCGACCCGCGCCGCGACCCGGCGGGCAGCGTCCTGGCGAGGACGACGGTCTGATGGACGTCGACGTCGTCGTGATCGGCGCCGGGTTCGCCGGCCTCGGAGCCGCGGTCCGCCTGGAGCGGCGTGACGGCACCTCGTTCATCGTGCTGGAGCGCGCCGAGCGGATCGGCGGCACCTGGCGGGACAACGTCTACCCGGGCGTCTCCTGCGACATCCCCTCGCACCTCTACTCCTACTCCTTCGCCCCCGAGGCCGACTGGTCGGCGTTCTACGCCCCCGGGGCCGAGATCCAGGCCTACCTCGAGCGCGTCGTCGAGAAGGAGGGCCTCGCGCCCCGGCTCCGGCTGGGGACCGAGGTGCTCGAGGCGGTCTTCGACGAGGAGGCGCACCGCTGGCGGGTGCGCACCTCCCGGGGCGACTACTCCGCCGGCGTCCTCCTCGTCTGCGCGGGGCGCCTCTCCGAGCCCCGCCTCCCGGCCGTCCCGGGCCTGGAAGCGTTCACGGGTCCCGCCTTCCACTCCGCCCGCTGGCGGGACGACGTCGACCTCGACGGGAAGCGCGTGGGCATCGTCGGCTCGGGCGCCTCGGCCGTGCAGATCGTGCCGCACCTCGCCGAGCGCGCCGCCGAGGTGGTGCTCTTCCAGCGCTCGGCCCCGTACGTCGTCCCCCGCCGGAACCGCCCGTACCCGCCGGAGGAGCGCCGAGCCCTCTCCCGCGCGCCCGGGGCCCTCACGAGGCTCCGCGAGGAGCTGTTCTGGCGCGCCGAGCTCGGCTTCGCCGGCCGCGTCGCCGTTCCCGAGGCCATCGACCGGCTGCGGGCTGAGGCGCTCGGCCACCTCGAGGAGCAGATCCCCGATCCCGCGCTCCGCGCCGTGCTGACTCCGGACTACGAGATCGGCTGCAAGCGCGTGCTCCTCTCGGACGACTACTACCCCGCCCTCGCCCAGCCGCACGTCCGCGTCGTCCCCGGTCCGCTCCGGCGCGTCGAGGCGGATGCCGCGCTCGGGGACGACGGCGTCCCGCACGGGGTCGACGTGCTCGTCTTCGCGACCGGCTTCCACTCCACACGGCCGCCCTTCGCCCGGCGCATCCGCGGCCGCGGCGGCGTCCTCCTCGCCGACCGCTGGTCCGACGGCATGGCGGCGTACGAGTCGACCGCGGTCCACGGGTTCCCGAGCCTCTTCGTCGTCAACGGCCCCAACGCGAGCCTCGGCCACAACTCGGCGGTGCACATGATCGAGACGCAGATCGACTACGTGCTCGCCGCGCTCGACCACCTCGCGGTCTCCGGCGCCGACCGGCTCGAGGTCACCGCCGAGGCCGAGGCCGCCTCCGTCGCACGCCTCGACGCCCTCAGCGCCGACACCGTCTGGACCAACGGCGGCTGCGAGAGCTGGTACCTGGACGACAACCGGCGACTCACGCTGCTCTGGCCCGACTTCGCCTTCGCCTTCCGCGAGGAGCTCGGCCGGTTCGACCCCTCGGCCTACACGACCTGACCGCGGCTCGCTATCGTGACCGCATGACCGACCGCGTGCTCGCTCCCGAACCGCCCGCAGACGGCGCGAAGCCGAAGGGACCGGCCTCGTACTTCCCGAGCATCGAGAAGACCTACGGCCGTCCCGTCCAGGACTGGCTCGACCTCGCCGACGAGCGTCTGCGCTCCGAGCCGCACATGCAGGTCGTCACCTGGCTCAAGACCGAACACGGCCTGGGTCACGGCCACGCGAACGCGATCGTCGCCTACGTCCGCACCGCCCGCGCCTGACCGCCTCGCCCGTCGTCCGCACAGGCTAGGCCCGGCCGCCTCCCCGGGCCACCCGTCGTCGGCGCCCGCGCCGTCCGGGGATAATCGGGGCATGCGCGAAGACGACGATGTCGATCTGGTGATCGACGCGTGGGCCGGGGCCCTGCCCGACCTCGATTTCGCGCCTCTGGACGTCGTCTCCCGCCTCCGCCGCCTCAGTCCACGTGTGCAGGAAGTGCGGCGGCAGTCCTTCGCCGTCAGCGATCTCGCCCCGTGGGAGTTCGAGCTCCTCTCGCTGCTGCGGCAGCGCGGGGAGGCCGGGATGACGCCCTCGGCCCTCGCCACGCACCTCGCGCTGTCCAGCGGCAACCTGGCCAGCCGCGTCGACCGCCTCGGCGCCCGCGGGCTCGTGGTCCGCGAGCAGAACGCCGCGGACTCGCGCAGCAAGATCGTCTCGCTCACCCCGCGGGGCACGAAGCGGGTCGACGAGGCGATGCGCAACCTCGTCGCCGCCGAGGGCGAGGTGCTCGCCGACCTGGACGCCGCGCAGGTGTCGGTCCTCATCGAGTGCCTGCGGCGGATCAGCGACACCCTCGACCGGCTGCAGTGACCCGCTACGCCCGACGAGCCTGAGAGGTCAAGCCCGTTCGGAGAGACCGGCACCGGACGTAGCGTGAAGCGTGCACGGTCGAGGCGTCAGCCACCCGTGCGGATGATCGCGAAAGCGGAGAGCACCATGACACAGATTTCTTCTATCCAACCCGCGCGATGGAGCCGGAACGGAGTCAGGATCGTCGTCGTTCCCGGGGCGGAGCTGCCCCGGTTCCGACTCGAGATCGACGCCCGACTGACCACCGCGCCCTCCCTCGTCCCCACCGGGCCCTTCTCGACCGTCGAGGAGGCCGAGCGGGCCGCCGAGGTCGCCGCCGGCCTGCTGGGGGCGAAGATCCCCGCCTGAGCGCGCCCGTCGAGACGGCTCCGATCAGCTCGCGAGCTCCGCGAGCGATCCGGTCGGGACCGCGATCCACCCCTCGGCATCCGCCGCCTCCTGCAGTTCGGGGGGCACCGGCAGAGTCGCGCCCAGCGCGTGGGCGCGAGCGTTGAGAGCCGCGACGACGGCGTCGAACGCATCGTCCGAGCGGCGCATCAGTGCGAGCGCGGGCGCGGGGACGTCGAGCCACGGCGCTGCGCGGAGCAGCGACTCCACGGCGAGCGCCACGGCCTCCGGTCGTGTCTTGTACCCCGTGGTGTCGACTCCCCAGAGCCGCAGCGCCGCCGCCGGATACGCCTCGACGAGCCGTCCGCGTCCGGAGCGGTCGACGTCCTCCCCGCTCGCGGCGAAGGCGTCCAGCAGCTCCGCGCAGCGCATGGCCGTCATCCCGAGCC
>NZ_PSWM01000023.1:0-60082 GCF_002932795.1 Rathayibacter sp. AY1B5 | reverse complement strand
CTCCTCCCCCCCTACCCCCTCCCTTCTCCTCCGCCGAGGGAACCCCGACCCGTCGAGAGAACCCGCTACACCGGGTTCCCTCGACGGTCCAGGGTTCCCTCGGCGAGCGGGCATACGCCAGAGTGAGCGGATGACCACCACCTCCCTGGAGGCGCCGACTCGGCGTCTCGGCCTCATCGCGCTCATCGCGACCCTCGGCGGCCTCCTCTTCGGCTACGACACCGGCGTCATCAACGGCGCCCTCGAGCCGATGTCGGCCGAGCTGGGCCTCACCGCGCTGACCGAGGGAGTCATCACCAGCTCGCTCCTCTTCGCCGCCGCGATCGGCGCGATCTCCGGCGGCCGCCTCGCCGACGCCCTCGGCCGGCGGACCACGATCCGCCTCCTCGCGGTGCTGTTCCTCGTCGGCGCCCTGCTCTGCGTCGTGGCGCCCGGCTTCGGAGTCATGGTGGTCGGCCGAGCGGTCCTCGGCCTGGCCGTCGGCGGCGCCTCGGTGGTCGTGCCGATCTACCTGTCCGAGATCTCCCCCTCCGAGATCCGCGGCTCCCTCGCGGGCCGCAACGAGCTGATGATCGTGATCGGCCAGCTCGCGGCCTTCGTGGCCAACGCCGTCATCGGCACCGTCTGGGGCGAGCTGCCCGGCGTCTGGCGGATCATGCTCGCTGTCGCCGCGCTGCCTGCCGCCGCGCTCCTCGTCGGCATGACCCGGGTCCCGGAGTCGCCGCGCTGGCTGATCGCGCACGGGCGCCGCGACGAGGCGCTCGGCGTGCTCACCACCATCCGCACGCCCGATCGTGCGCACGCCGAGGCGGAGAGCATCGCCCGCTCGATCGGCGCGAAGGACGGCCCGAGGATCCCCCTGCTGCAGGCGCTGCGCGAGCGCTGGGCGGTGCGCATCCTCCTGGTGGGGATCGGGATCGGAGTCGCCCAGCAGTTCACCGGCATCAACTCGATCATGTACTACGGCCAGTCGGTGCTGAAGGAGGCGGGCTTCGATCACGACGGCGCACTCGTCGCCAACATCGCGCCCGGGGCGATCGCCGTGATCGGCGGCCTGATCGGACTGCGGCTCATGCAGACGATGAACCGCCGCACGACCCTCCTGCTCGGCTACTCCCTGACCACTGCGATGCACTTCCTGATCGGCATCGCCTCCGTCGCGCTCCCCGTGGGCAACCCGGCGCGGCCGTACGTCATATTGGTGCTGGTCGTCGCGTTCGTGGGCAGCATGCAGACCTTCCTCAACATCGTCACCTGGGTGATGCTGTCCGAGATCTTCCCGCTGCGGATCCGCGGCGTCGGCGTCGGCATCGCGATCTTCTGCCACTGGATCACGAACGCCGTGCTCGGCCTGTTCTTCCCGACCCTCGTCTCCGGGGTCGGCATCACCGGCACGTTCTTCCTGTTCGGCGCCGTCGGCCTGCTCGCACTCGTCTTCATCTGGAAGCGCGTGCCCGAGACCCGCGGCCGAGCGCTCGAGGAGGTCGAGGCGGGCGTCCTCTCCGGCGAGCTCCTGCGCCGCTGACGCCCGCCCACCCCTCCGCGAGATGCCACTTGTGGCGCCCGTCCGCGGCGTGTCGCCCTCACAAGTGGCATCTCGCGGGAGGGTGGGAGGGAGGCGGCGGCGCCTACTGGTAGGTGACGAGGTCGGGGAGGGGGCGGACCTCGGCCATGGTCTCGGCGGGAGTGAGCATCGGCGCGTCCTCGTCGTAGAAGTTCTTCCAGCCCCAGGCGATGCCCTCGGGGGCGCCCTCGTGCAGCGCGTCCCAGGTCGCCTGCTTGTCGGGCTGCGAGCCCTGGCCGTCGACGTGGATGAGGAACTCCAGCTCGGGCCGGTCTCGGCGGATGGTGTCGCGGTCCTGCAGCATCGACAGCCGGAACTGGTGCAGCACGAACATCTTCGGCGGCAGCCCTTCGCTCTGCACCAGGTCGGCCAGCCACTCCGACACGCTGTCGACCTCGGCGGCCGAGACGCGCCCGATCTGCTCCAGCGGCTTCTGGCCCGGCAGCAGGCGCCACTCCGGGTCGAGCGCGAGGCCGACGTTGGGCAGCGTCAGCAGGTCCGCGTACTGCTTCGCCTGGGTGAGGAAGTCGGTCAGCCCCGACTGCAGGTCGAGCACCACGTACATCCCGGCCGCCTGCGCCGCGTCGATGTAGGGGCGGATGTCGGCGGCGTCGAGCTCGTTGGAGTAGTCGCCGTCCTTGCCGGGGTCGCCCGCCGCGACCGTGGTGATGATCTCGAGACTCGGCACGACCTGCTTGTCGGTGAGCGTCCGGTACGGCTCGGCCACCGCCTCCGCCCGCGCGATCGTGGGCTCGAGTCCCTGCTCTCCCAGCACGCCGAGGACGGGTGCACCCGGAGTGCCGTAGATCGCGACGAAGAGGTGCCCGCCGAACATCCGCTGGCCGCCGCCCGGCAGCTGCCAGCCGCTCGCGGCCGCGCGCACGGCCCACTCGGGCTCGGGCTGAGCGGCGAGCACGGGGCCGAGCAGCAGCGTGCAGGAGGCGTCGGCCCCGGCGATCGCGGTCACAGCGGCACCCGAGGCGAGCAGGTCGTCGCCGTCGACCACGGTGACGGGCACGCCGGCCGCTCGGGCGGTCGCCAGTGCGGCGACGTCGGCGTCCTGCGCGCGGGCCAGACCGTGCAGGCCGGTCAGCGCGTCGGCCCGGGGCGGGAGGGCGCCGAAGGGGGCGTCGGAGGCGGTGGACGGCGCGGCGGCGGCGAGGTCGGCGAGCGCCAGGTCGGCCACGGTCACGCCGGACGCCGTGCTGAGGGCGGCAGCGTCGGAGGCGGAGGCGACGACGTCGACGCCGGCGGGCGCAGTGACGTCGCCGATCGCGAGCACCCGGGTCACGCCGAGGCGGGCGAACTCGGCGGCGAGGGCATCGGTGGTCGGAGCGGAGGAGGACGCGGTCGCGGATCCGGACGGGCCCGCCGAGTCGGACGGCGTCGCGGAGTCGGACGGCGTCCCGGAGGCCGTGGATCCCGCGGCCGCGGCGTCCGCGGTCGGGTCGGCCGTCGCTCCGGATCCCGCCGAGCCGACCAGCAGCGGCACGCCCCAGGCGATGCTCACCTGGGCGGCGCGCAGGCGGGACTCGGCGACGTCCTCGACCAGGACGACCAGCGGAGCCGCGGCGAACAGGGCCGCACTCGCGGCGAGCGCGTCCGGGGCGAGCGCCACCGGCCCGCTCGGAGCCGCGGTGCGGGTGCGGGGCGCCTCCTGCTGGGCGTCGTCCGGAGCGGAGGAGTCGGGCGTGCAGGCGCTGAGCAGCGGGAGCACCGCGAGACCGCCGATCACGACGCTGCGGCGCGAGAGCCCGGAGCGGGAGGGGACGGAACGGGGTGTCGAGGGCATGGCAGACCTCTCCTCTCGGAGCCCGATGGGGACTCTCTGGTGCGTGGCTGGTCCTCTCGACTATCGCAGGCCCGGCGGCTGCGAGCGCCGAGGGAGCCGTCCCGGGCGCGCCTCCGACGCCGTCCGGACATGCCGAAGGGGAGCGGCGCCGGAGCACCGCTCCCCTTCGAGAGGCTGGATCAGACCGTGCGGGGGGCCTTGGCGAGGTTGGCCTCGAGCTCCTCGCGGTTCTGCCGCACCACGTAGGCGGGGCGGTCGCGCTCGACGCGCCACGACTCGCTCAGCGGGGTGACCGCGACGGTGTCGAAGCCGATCCGGTCGTAGAGGTCGGTCACGAAGTGGATCGCCTCCGGGTAGTCGCTCGACGTCGCGAGGGCGCGGCGGTCGGGCGTTCCGGCCGGGGTGCCGTCCGTGGTGATGTCGGCCGCCATGATGTGGTTGAACGCCTTGACGACCTTCGACTCCGGGAGGTGCTGCTGCAGCATCTCGCTGGTCGTGGTCTCGCCCTTGTCGAGCGCCTCGATGCGGCCGTCGCGCTCGAAGTAGTAGTTGTTCGTGTCGAGGACGATCTTGCCGGCGAGCGGGGCGACCGGCACCTCCTCGAGGTTCTTCAGCGGCACCGTCACCACGGCGATCTCCGCGGCCTCGGCCGCTTCCTGTGCCGTGGCGGCGCGGGCCTTCGGGCCGAGCTCCGCGATGAGGTCGGCGAGGGTCTCGGGGCCGCGCGAGTTCGCGATGACCACCTCGTCCCCGAGGGCGATGACCGCCCGTGCGACCTGGCTGCCGATGTTGCCTGCTCCGATGATTCCGTACGTCGTCATGCTGAGGAGAACGCGGAGGGCGCCCCGGCATTCCGTCCTGCGGCGTTCTCCCACGCCGCACCCAGGTCGGCCCGTCCCTCCAGTAGCCTCGATCCTCGGGCGCCGCTGCCCGAGAAGGAGTCCGTGATGCCGCAGTTCGACCTCCCGCTCGACCTCCTCGAGCAGTACGCCCCCGAGATCCCCGAGCCCGCCGGGTTCGCCGAGTTCTGGCGCGACACGATCGCCGAGGCGCGCGCGGCCGCGACGGAGCCGCTGTTCGAGCCGGTCGACGCCGGATTCGGGCTGCTCGACACCGTCGACGTCACCTACTCCGGCTTCGGCGGCCACCCGATCCGCGCGTGGCTGATCCTCCCCCGCGGCGTCGAGGGCCCCCTCCCCGGGCTCGTGACCTTCATCGGCTACGGAGGCGGCCGCGGCCAGCTCGCGGAGTGGACCGCGATGTCGGCTGCCGGCTACGCGCACCTGGTCATGGACACCCGCGGTCAGGGGTCCGGGCACCGCTCGGGAGCGACGCCCGACCCGGTCGGCAGCGGGCCGCACGTCTCCGGCTTCATGACGCAGGGCATCGAGTCGCCCGCCGAGCACTTCTACCGCCGCGTCTTCACCGACGCCGTCCGCGCGCTCGACGTGCTGCGCGCGCACCCCGCGGTCGACGCCTCCCGCGTGGCCGTCTCGGGCGGCAGCCAGGGAGGCGGGATCGCCCTGGCCGTCACCGGGATCCTGGGCCTGCTCGGCGAATCGGAGTCTGCGCGCGCCGCGATCGTCGACGTGCCGTTCCTCTCCCACATCCCGCACGCCGTGCGGCTGGTCGACACGATGCCGTACGGCGAGATCGTGCAGTACCTGCACACCCACCGCGGCGCCGAGGCGCGCGTGTTCGACACCCTCTCGTACTTCGACGGCACCTCCTTCGCCCCCTACGCGCAGTCCCCCGCCCTGTTCTCGGTGGCGCTCCGCGACGACATCTGCCCGCCGTCCACCGTCTACGCCTCCTACAACCGCTACGCCGGACCCCGCGAGATCCGCGTCTACCCCTTCAACGGCCACGAGGGAGGCGAGGCGTTCCAGATCGGCGAGCACGTGCGCTTCCTGGGGCGCGAGCTGGCGTAGGAGGAGGAGCCGGCCGGTCGGCGGACGGGGGCGGTGCGAGGGGGCGGAGGAGTCGTTCCACGGGAACCGGCCTGCGTCGACGTCGTTCCGGGCGGCTCCCACTCCGAAGACGTCCGACACCTCCCGATGACCCGGATCGGCGGCGTCGCCGGATCGAGGGCGTACCCGAAACAACGCCGTCGCCGTCCCCTGGCCACGGCCGCGACCCGGATCAGACCGCCGGGCGCCTCCGGCCCGCCGGACGCCTCGACGGGCGTCGCTTTGTGACGCCGTGCGTCGCGCTCGGTACCCGTTCGCGGCTCCGCTGGGCACTATCGACTCCATGACCCGCCAGATCCGCTTCAACGCCTTCGACATGAACTGCGTCGCCCACCAGTCCTCGGGGATGTGGCGCCACCCCCAGGACCAGTCCTGGCGGTACAAGGACCTCTCGTACTGGACCGACCTGGCCAAGCTGCTCGAGCGCGGCACGTTCGACGGGATCTTCATCGCCGACGTGCTCGGCACCTACGACGTCTACGGCGGCTCGAACGAGGCGGCGATCCGCCACGGCGCGCAGGTCCCCGTCAACGACCCGATCCTCCTCGTCTCGGCGATGGCCGCCGCGACCGAGCACCTCGGCTTCGGCATCACCGCGGGCACCGCCTACGAGCACCCCTATCCGTTCGCGCGGCGGATGTCGACGCTCGACCACCTGACGAAGGGCCGCGTCGGCTGGAACGTCGTCACCGGCTACCTCCCCAGCGCCGCCCGCAACATGGGCCACGAGGACCAGCTCGAGCACGACGACCGCTACGACGTCGCCGACGAGTACCTCGAGGTGCTCTACAAGCTGTGGGAGGGGTCGTGGGAGGACGACGCGGTCGTCCGCGACCGCGAGTCCGGCGTCTTCACCGACCCGGCGAAGGTGCACGAGATCGGGCACCGCGGCAAGAACTTCACCGTCCCCGGCATCCACCTCTCGGAGCCGTCGGTGCAGCGGACCCCCGTCATCTACCAGGCGGGAGCGTCGCCGCGCGGCATCCGCTTCGCGGCGGGCAACGCGGAGGCGATCTTCGTCGCGTCCTCGACGAAGGCGGGCCTGAAGGCGACCGTCTCGCGCATCCGCGACGCGCTCGAGGCGGCCGGCCGCGACCGCTACTCCGCGAAGATCTACACCCTGCTGACGATCATCACCGCCGAGACCAGCGAGGCCGCGCACGAGAAGCACCGCGACTACCTCTCCTACGGGAGCGAGGAGGGGGCGCTGGTCTTCATGTCGGGCTGGATGGGCATCGACCTGTCGCAGTACGACCTCGACGAGCCGATCGGCAACGTGAAGAGCAACGCGATCCAGTCGGCCGTCGCCAACTTCCAGGAGGCGAACGAGGACGGCTCGGAGTGGAAGGTCCGCGACATCGCCAGGCTCAGCGTGATCGGCGGGCTCGGCCCCTTCGTCGTCGGCTCGCCCACGGAGGTGGCCGACCACCTGCAGGAGTGGGTCGAGGAGACCGACGTGGACGGCTTCAACCTCGCCTACGCGATCACGCCCGGCACCTTCGAGGACGTGGTGGAGTTCATCGTTCCGGAGCTGCGCCGCCGCGGCGCGTACCCGGAGGAGTACGTCGAGGGGAGCCTCCGCCAGAAGCTGCACGGCCGCGGCGACCGGCTGCCGGAGGAGCACCTCGGCGCCGGCTTCCGCTACGCGCCGGCGGCGGTCTGACGCCGGCGGGGGGCCGGTGGGGGGGCTCGAGACGCCGCTGAGCGGCTGCTCGACCAGCACAGGGGTCTGAGGGCGGCGTCCCGTTCCGGGGCGTCCCTCTCCTGCTGATCGAGGAGCGCGCGTAGCGAGATCCGCCCGCGGTCGCGCCGGACGCACGAGCACCCCGCCGCGATGCGCGACGGGGTGCTCGGGACGTGCGGAGGGGCTCAGCCCTCGAAGGTGGCGTCGAGCGTGATGTCGACTCCGGTGAGCGCCTTGCTGACGGGGCAGGTCTCCTTGGCCTCGTCGGCGGCCTTGAGGAAGGCGGCCTCGTCGATGCCGGAGACCTCGCCGCTCACTGTGAGCTTGATGCCGGTGAGCTTGAATCCGCCGGCCGAGTCCGGGCCGAGCGAGACGTCGGCGCGGACGTCGAGCGCCTCGACGGTGCCGCCGGCCTGGCCGAGGACGGCCGAGAACTGCATCGCGTAGCAGGCGGAGTGGGCGGCCGCGAGGAGCTCCTCGGGGCTGGTCGAGCCGTTGGCGTCGTCGGCGGCGCGCTTGGGGAACGAGACGTCGTAGGTGCCGATCTTCGAGCTCGAGAGCTCGACCTGGCCCTCGCCGGTCTCGAGCGAGCCGTTCCAGGCGGTGCGTGCGGTACGAGTGGGCATGAGTCCTCCTTGGGGGGCGGGGAGAACCGTAGAACGATCGTTCTCCCCTGATGCGCCGAGCCTAGGTGGAACGCGCGGCGTCGTGCAACCACCGGCCTCGGACCCTCGGCGAGATGCCAGTCCGGTACGCCTCCGTCGGCGTGTCGCGTCCTGAAGTGGCATCTCGCGGAGGGGAGGACGGACCGGCGGTCAGTGCACGAGCTTCAGGCCGACCACGCAGCCGACGATCCCGAGGACCAGCAGCGTGCGCACCAACGAGAATCCCTCGCCGCCGAAGAACATGCCGTAGAGCACGGTCAGCGAGGCGCCGATCCCGACCCAGACCGCGTAGGCCGTGCCGGTGGGCAGCTCGCGCATCGCGTAGGCGAGGCCGGCCATGCTCGCGACGACGCCGACTCCGAAGACGACCGACGGGCCGAGCCGGGTGAACCCCTCCGACTTGCCGAGGGCGGTGGCCCACACGGCCTCGAGGACACCGGAGAGGATGAGGACGATCCAGGACATGACAGCTCCTACGAGTCAGTCTTGTCGCGTTCCGGGTACTGCTCCCTCGTCCGGTCGCCGTCATCGGCTCCGGACAGTCTGCCCGCGCGCGCTGGGCAGGCCCTGGGCAGCGGGCGGCAGGGGCGGAGCCGCCGCGACCGCGACTCCGCCCTCGGGCGGGACGGTCCGGCGGAGCGGCGGCCCCGCCGGAACCGTCAGCGGCTCAGGCGGTGCGGCGGGAGGAGCGGCGGGTCGCCAGGTGCACGAGGACCCCGACCACGAGGAGGATGCCGGCGTAGAGCCAGACGATCGGGTCCTGCTGGCTGAGGAGCAGCACGCACGAGGCGATGCCGAGCACGGGGATCACCGTCCACACTCGGAAGTGGTCGTGCTCGACCGTGTCGCGCCGCAGCACGAGCACCGAGACGTTCGTGCTGATGAACACCAGCAGGAGGAGCAGCACCACGGTCTCGGCGAGCGTCGCCAGGTCGCCGACCAGGGTCAGGAGGCACGCCGCCACCGTCGTGACCGCGATGGCCACCCACGGCGTGCGGCGCTTCGGCAGCACGCGGCCGAGCACGTCCGGGAGGAGCCCGTCCTTCGCCATGCCGTAGGTGACGCGGCTCGCCATGATCATCGTCAGCAGCGCGCCGTTCGCGACCGCGACGAGCGCGATCAGGCTGAACAGCCACGCCGGCACTCCGGCTCCGCTCGCCGACACGACGTCGAGCAGCGGGGCGGAGGATCCGGACAGCTCGTCGGCGGGCAGCGCGATCGAGCTCGCGAGGCCGACCAGGACGTACACCGCACCGGCCGTCAGCAGCGAGCCGAACAGCGCGCGCGGGCAGACGCGGCTGGGATCGCGGATCTCCTCGGCGATGTTGGCCGAGGTCTCGAAGCCGACGAAGGAGTAGTACGCGATGATCGCCGCGCCGAGCACCGCCAGCGCCGGCGCCTGCTCGGAGCTGAGCTCGACCGTGCGGGCGAGGTCGCCGCCTCCGCCCGCCACGAGCAGCGCGACGCATCCGATCACGATCAGCAGGCCGCCGACCTCGATCACGGTCATCACCGTGTTGCTGAGCAGCGACTCCGCCACGCCCCGCGCGTTGAGGCACGCGACGAGGACGAGGAAGACGATCGCGGTCGGCACGGTCGGCACGTCGAGGAAGGTGCCGAGGTAGTCACCGGCGAACGCGAGCGACAGACCGGCCGCGCTGGTCACTCCGGCCGCGAGCATGGCGAAGCCGACCAGGAACGAGACGATCGGACGCTTGAAGGCCCGCTGCGCGAACACCGCCGCGCCTCCCGCCTTCGGGTACTTGGTCACCAGCTCGGCGTAGGAGCCGGCCGTCAGCAGCGCGAGGCCGAGCGCGAGCAGGAGCGGCATCCAGACGGCTCCGCCGACCTCCGCCGAGAGCGTGCCCATGAGGGCGTAGATGCCCGCGCCGAGGACGTCGCCGAGGATGAAGAAGTAGAGCAGCGGGCCGGTGACGCGGCGGCGCAGGGAGGTGCCGCCGGCCTCTCCGGTCGCGGGGGCGTCGCTCGTGGTGGCCATGTCGTCCTCTCGTCGCGCGCTCAGGGGCGAGCACGACGGGCCACGCTAGGGAGGAGGGGGCCGGGAGGTCGAGAAGGTTGACCGGGCAGGGTCGGGGACGCTACACGCGAGAGGCGGGGCGAGCGGGCGCGTCTGCGGGCCGGGCGCGTCTGCGGGCCGGGCGCCTTCCGTGAGCCGGGCGCCCTCCGAGAGCCGGGCGCCCTCCGAGAGCCGGGCGCCCTCCGAGAGCCGGGCGCCTTCCGAGGCGGGGCACGGTATGCCGCGCCCCGCTCCAGGACTCAGCCGAGGACGACGTGCCTGCCTCCGCGCTGCTGGGCGATCTCCTCGCCGACCTCCTCCGCCTCCTGGCGGGAGTCGTGGCTGCTCAGCGGGACGCGGGCGTGGGCGATGCGGTTGTGCCAGCCCTGCTCGTCGGAGTAGGTCTCGATGGGGAGGACGGTCGTGGTTCTCATGTCCTCCATGCCACCCCGCGCCCCCCGCCGCCCGGGAGAGGGTTGACGCGGGACCTCGCCCAGTGCTGGGCGCCGCCGAGGCCGCCCTCTGCTGCCCGAGACGCCGCGGTACCGGCGGTGTCTCACGCAGGAGCGGTCCGTCCCGGCAGCGATGCGCGCGTCGGCGGCGCGTCAGGGCGAGACCATGCCCCCGTTCACGTTGAGGGTCTCGCCGGCGACGAAGCTCGACTCGGCGGACGCCAGGAACACGTAGGCCGGGGCCTGCTCGGCGGGCTGGGCGGCGCGGCCCATCGGCGACTCGCTGGAGCCGAAGTCGGGCAGGCTCTCGGGGTCGACGCCGCCGCTGACCTGCAGGGCGGTCCACGTCGGGCCGGGTGCCACGACGTTCACGCGGATGCCCTTCGCGGCGAGCTGCTGCGCGAGGCCCTTCGAGAGGTTGTTGATCGCACCCTTCGTCATCGCGTAGTCCAGGCGGTCGGGGGCGGGCTTGTGCGCCTCCGCCGACGCCGTGTTGATGATCGTGGCGCCCGCGGGCAGGTGCGGGAGGGCCGCGCGGATGATCCGGAACGGAGCGAAGACGTTGATCGCGAAGGTCGCCTCGAACTGCTCGTCGGTGATGTCGAGCAGGTCCTCTTTCCAGATCTGCTTGCCGGCCACGTTGACCACCGCGTCGAGCCCGCCGAGACCCTCGACCGCCTCCGCCACGAGCCGCGTGCAGTACTCGGCACTCGTGAGATCGCCGGGGATCGGCACGGCGGTGCGCCCCTCCGCGCGGATCAGCCCGATCACGTGCTGCGCGTCCTCCTCCTCGCTCGGGAGGTACGCGAGGGCGACGTCGGCCCCCTCACGGGCGAAGGCGATGGCGACGGCGGCGCCGATCCCGGAGTCGGCTCCCGTGATGAGCGCGCGGCGGCCCGCGAGCCGGCCGGTGCCGCGGTAGCTCTCCTCGCCGAGGTCCGGCACCGGGGTCATCCGCGACTGCAGCCCGGGCTCGGGCTGCTGCTGCACCGGCGGGGTGACGTCCGGGTACTGGGTGGCGGGGTTCGTGAACGTGTACTGGTCGGGCATGGCTCCTCCGTCCGCGGCACCCGGATCGGGCCGCTCCCCTCCATCCCAGGCGACCGGCGCCTCCGGGACCACCCCGTACACGGGCAGGCGGCGCTGTGGTAGTCGGCGCGGCGGCTACGCGGAGGACCGGCGCGGCGACCCGGACGTACCGGTGCTCCGCTCCGCGGATGAACACCGGACGACAGGGGGCGCCCGCGCGCGCCGACGCCGCGCGGGCGTGCGAGGCTTGATGGTCGTCCCCCGCCCGCCCGCCCCCCGACCTCAGGACACCGTGAACCCTCAGGACACCGCGAAAGCCCCCGCCTTCCCCTGGATCGGCCTGCTCACGCTCGCCGGCGCCGTCTTCGTCTCGGTGACGAGCGAGTTCCTCCCGACCGGGCTCATCCCCGACATGTCGCGCGACCTCGGCGTGAGCATCTCGCTGACCGGCCAGCTCGTCACGATCTTCGCCGCGACCGTCGTCGTCGCGACGACCCCGCTGACCCTCGTCACCCAGCGCTTCTCGCGCAAGAGCCTCCTCCTCGTGGCGCTGTGCACCATCGCGGTCGCCAACGTCCTCGCCGCGCTCGCCCCCACCTTCGGGCTGCTCATCGGCGCGCGCATCCTCGGCGGCCTCGCCCACGGCCTCTTCTGGGCGATCGTCGCCGCCTACTCCGCGCACCTCGTCGCTCCGGAGCAGCTCGGCCGCGCGACCGCGATCACGGCGGGCGGCGGATCCGCGGCCTTCGTCCTCGGCGTCCCCCTGGGCACGGCGCTCGGGCACGCGTTCGGCTGGCGGCCCACCTTCGCGATCCTCGGCGGCGTGGTCCTCGTGCTCGCGCTGATCGTGGTGAAGTTCCTGCCCGCGGTCGACCACCACATCCCCTTGCGGACCGGCGAGATCCGCCTGCCGGCGCGGAAGGACCGCACCCTCCCCCGCATCATCGGGGTCTGCGTCGTCATCCTCCTCGTGCTGATCGGCCAGAACACCCTCTCGACCTACATCACGCCCTGGCTCGAGAACGCCTCCTTCGCCCCCGACACGGTGCCGCTCGTGCTCTTCGCGTTCGGCGGCGCGGGCGCGGTCGGACTCGTCCTGGCCGGCTTCGCGACCGACCGGTTCCCCCGCTCCGGCTTCGTGGTCGCCGCGATCGCGGTCGTGCTGGCGCTCGCGGGCCTGGCCGTCGCCGCGGGCACCGGCGCCGCCACGGCCGTGGTCGTCGCTGCGGTGGTCTGGAACATCGCCTTCGGCGGGATCCCGGCGATGCTGCAGACCCGGATGCTGCGCACCTCCTCCTTCCAGCTGCGGAGCCTCGCCGCGGCGCTCCAGACGACGGCGTTCAACATCGGCATCGGCGGCGGCGCAGTCGTCGGCGGACTGGCGATCGACGCGAGCGGGCTCGACGTGCTGCCGTGGGTCGCGATCGTCATCGTCGCGGTGGGGCTCGTGGTCAGCCTGGTCGTCGACGCGCGGGCGACGGCGGCGGTGCGCGCGGAGGCGGTCCCCAACCGCTGATCGTGTTCACAACGGAGGAAGAACGTGCTCCGGCGCGCGCCGATCCGCCTGTTCGCGCTCGACCTGGAACGTTCTTCCTCCGTTGTGAACACGGCGGCCTCCAGCGTCGTGGACACAGCGGCGATCGTCCGGTGCGAACACGGGGATGTCGTCCGCACGGACGACGCGGCGCCCCGGGGAGCAGGGGATACGGTCGAGGGATGAGAGACAGAACCCGATGAGCCCGAGCACCCTCGAGCCACCGCTGACCCTCCCCTACTACGGTGCTCCGCCGATGGCGGCGCTCCGCCGCTTCTTCGGCAACTACCTCCGCTTCCGCGGGAGGGCGAGCCGGGCCGAGTACTGGTGGATCATCCTCCTCGGCAGCGTCCTCACGGGGCTGCTGCAGCTGGCCGACGGCGGTCCGTGGCGTCTCGACTTCACGCTGACGCCGTACCCGAGCGGCGCGCCGTTCCAGACCTTCTGGGTGTCGCTCGCCGCGGGCGCGATCGCTCTGGCGACGTTCCTCCCGTCCCTCTCGCTGATCTGGCGGCGACTGCACGACGTGAACCGCAGCGGGCTCTGGATCCTCCTGATCCTCGTGCCGATCGCCGGCTACGTGTTCCTGCTGATCCTGTTCGTGCTGCCGCCGCGGCCGGAGGGCGCGCGATTCGACTGAGCGGCGGGCGCGTCGGCGGTGGAGGGCCGGACGCGGTCGACGAGTCGGCTGCCGGTCGTCAGGACGGCACCTCCGCAGTCAGGTGGACGAGCCGGTCCTCAAGCGTGCAGCTCTGCAGTCAGGCCGATGGATCGGTCGTCGGGCCGAACCTCGGCAGTAGGGCCGACACCGTGACGGCGGGTCGACGCCGTCACGGGCCCGGACGCCGCTCGTGCACGAGCCCGACGCCGCGAGGCGCGACAGCCGTCCCCCTATGCGCACCAGTCGCGTGAGCGCCCGTTGACGCTGCGCGCGGTGTCGCCGGTGCCGAGGTCGACGAGCACGGTCGAGGTCGCGCTGAAGCCCGGCTCGCCCGGGTAGTCGTCCGGCCTGCCCTCGACCGAGACGGTCTCGACGGCGAGGTACTGCCCGTTCGGCGAGAGGCAGACGCCGCGGATGCGCCCCGTCGGCGAGGTGCGGAACACCTCCGACGTGCCGGACCCGTTGACGCGGACGACGGAGTACTGGGTCGCCCCCGTCTCCGGCGCGTACTCGGCCTCGAGCTCGACGTAGCTCCCGGAGTCGAGGAGCAGGACCTGCACGGGCGACGCGGTCGCGCTCACGTCCGCCGGCGGGAGCGCGAGCGTCTCGACCGAGCCGTCGGCCAGGTCGATCAGCGAGCCCGACTCGGGGTCGGCGACCACGAGCCGGTTCGCCCCGGGCACGAACCCGCGCAGCTCCGCGTGCTGCCCGAGCGGGCTGATCGAGCCGGGCGTCAGCAGGTCGAGCAGGAGCACCATGTCGTCGAGCGAGTGGGTGACGACCGAGGTGGTGCCGGGCACGAACATCCAGTCGCGCGCCCGCAGCGGCCCGCCGTCGATCCCGAGCACGGGGACCGCCTCGGCCTTCTGATCGGTGAGGTCGTAGGAGTAGAGGGCGCGGTCGAGCGGGCCCGACGGCGCCTGGCCGGTGAAGGTCCAGCCGAGCACGCCCTTCTCCGGCGAGGAGTGCAGCTCGCGCACGGTCCCGGGGCCGGGGAGCGGGATGACGCCCTCGGAGCCGGTGTCCAGCGTGACCGTGCGGAGGAGGTTCGTGTCGTCCGGCTCGATGGTCACGACGACCAGCACCGGGCCGACGACGGCGTAGTCCTGGATCCGGTCGGCCGTCACGAGGACCCGGGCGTCGCCTCCGGAGAGCGGGCGGACGCGGACGGCGTCGGGCTGCGAAGGATCATCGGCGGTGCGGTCGAGGGTGAAGAGGTCGGGGTCCTTCGTGGTGAAGGAGGCGGAGACGTCGGCGGCCGAGCCGGTCGCGGCGCTGCGGGCGTCGTCGATCCCGATCTCGTAGCGGGTGGCGTAGCGGAGGGTGTCGGTGAAGGTGACGGTGAGGACGCCGCCGTCGAGCTCGGCGGTGTGGGGAGCCTCCGGAGCCACTCTCACCCGGTCCAGCGCGTCGGGCTCGAGAGCCTGGTCGAGGTGCAGCCGGGCGCGGGAGCCGTCGCGCTCGACCACGGCGCCGGTGCCGACCTCGAGGGACGCGACCCTCGGTCCTTTCGCCACGGTCGCTGCGGTCAGCCCGCCGACCGCGAGCACGAGCACGGCGACGACGATCCGGAAGCCGCGGCGGAAGCCGCGGGCCGGTGACGAACCGAGGTCGGGAGCTCGACGCGCGCCCCTTCGGCCCGTTCCTCCACTCTCGACCTCGGTTGCGAACGGATCAGTAGACATACGGCATCGCCGGCTCGTCGATCGGAGTGAGTGCCTCCGGCTCCAGCACGACCGCCTCGGCGCTCGTGACGCTCGGGTTCGCGCCGAAGCCGCCGCTCGCCTCCAGCCACTGCCCCTCGGCGTAGGTGTCGGCCCAGCCGGCCAGGTGGACCGGCACGCCCACCGGCTGCGCGTCCACCGCGCAGCAGGTGACCACGAAGCGGGCGATGTAGAAGACGTTCTCGGGGTCGGAGGCGTCGGGGGTCACGAATCCGCTCACCGTGGCCGTGCGGCCGGCGAGGAACTGCTCGCTCGCGCCCTGGCGCAGCAGGGTCGCCCAGTCGCGCACGCTGAAGGAGGCGGTGTCTCCGGTGGGCGCCGCGGCGGTCACGGAGGCGTCGACGGCGCTGGTGTTGACCTCGCGCTGCGTCGCGGTCGAGGCGGTGAGGGCGGCCGGCGGGAGCACGAGCAGGGCGACGGCGGCGGAGGCGATCACCGCGACTCCGGCCGCGACCGCGACCACACGGCGCCAGGGGCGGGCGGGCGCCGGGGCGTGGAGGTGCTCGACGTCGTCCTCGTGCTCGTGGGCGTCCTCCTCGGCGCCCGGCACCACCGCGAACGCCGCGATCAGCAGCACTCCGGCGATCACCGCGAGCACCACCGAGAACTCGAAGTAGCGGGGGTGGATGTAGAGGCCGAGCCGGCCGGTCGCCGCGAGCCACAGGGTCGAGACGACGCCGATCAGGCTGAGGACGACGCCCTTCCAGCGGGCGAGGAGGCGCTCAGAGCGCATAGTTCACCGCCAGTCCCAGCACGGCCGCGGCGAGGGCGACCAGCACGGTGACGCGCACCAGCGTCGCGGCCGAGAACGTGGTGCGCAGCAGCGCGAGCATCTTGACGTCGATCATCGGGCCGAAGACGAGGAACGCGATGATGCCTCCCGGCAGGAACGTGGAGCCGAACGAGAGGACGAAGAACGCGTCGACGTTCGAGCAGATCGAGATGACGAAGGCGAGCACCATCAGCGCCAGCACCGACCAGAGCGGGTCGCCGCCGAGCGTGGTCAGCACGTCGCGCGAGACGCCGACCTGGATCAGCCCTGCGATGGCGGCGCCGACGAACAGCGCCGGCATCATCGCCCCGGTCTCCTCGGCGAACAGCAGCACGCTGCGCCGGGAGCGGTCGCGGAGGGAGCGGGACGGCCGCTCGCCCGCCTCGCACGCCGCGCGGAAGCGGTCGGTGAGCAGGCTCATCGGCTCGGAGTGGCGGCTGAAGATCCAGCCGACGAGGTTCGCGATCGCGAAGCCGCCGACGATGCGCCAGACGAGGATCCCGTCGGCCCAGCCGAAGGCCTGGTACGTCGTGACGATGGTGATCGGGTTCACGATCGGCGCGGCCAGCAGGAACGTCATCGACTCCGACACCGAGAGGCCCTTGACGATCAGTCCGCGGGCGAGCGGCACGTTGCCGCACTCGCAGACCGGGAGGAGCACGCCGAGCAGCGAGATCACGAGCCGCCGCGGAAGCGCCCGCTTCGGCAGGATCCTTAGCAGCACGGCCTCGGGCACCCACAGCTGCACGGCGATCGAGAGGACGATGCCGAGGAACACGAACGGCAGCGACTCGATGACGACGCTGATCGAGAGGGTGAGGAAGTCGCGCACCGCGTCCGAGAGCGAGTCGCCCGCCGCGTCCGGGGCGAGCAGGCGCGTCGCCACGAGGACGGCGACCAGGGCGAGCCCGAGGAGCGGCCCGCGCCGCGACCGCCGGGCGCCCGGGGACGCGCGGGTCGGGGCGGCGAGCGCGGATTCGGGGGACATCCCGACCCATCGTAGGCGGGGCCCTCGGGGGCCGGCGCGGGACGCGGCCGGTCGGCGCCGGGCCGCGAGTTCGCAGAAGTCGCCGTACTCGAGCGCGAGTACTGCGACTTCTGCGTACTCGCGACGTCGACTGCGCCCGGGCCCCGCGAGTGTCCGGTGCGAGGGAGGGCGCCGAGGTCGCGGGAGGCGGTCGACGCACTCGCGCAGAAGCCCGGCGGGTGCAGGATGAGCGCATGCCCGCCTCCCCCGCGCACCCCCTCCGCGTGCGGATGCAGCCGCGCGCGATCGACGAGGCGCACCGCGTCTCGAGTCCGCTCGAGCTGCTCGTCGATCTGACCTTCGTCGTCGCGATCGCCCAGATCGCCCAGCAGCTCGCCCACGCCACCGAGGAGGGGCACCTCGCCGAGGGGCTCCTCCCCTTCGGCATGGTGTTCTTCGCGATCTGGTGGGCGTGGATGAACTTCACCTGGTTCGCCTCCGGGTACGACACCGACGACGTGCCCTACCGGCTGCTGACCCTCGCCCAGATGGGAGGAGTCCTCGTGCTCGCGGCCGGAGTGCCGGCCGGCTTCGAGGAGGGCGACTACCGGGCGATCACCATCGGCTACGCGATCATGCGGTTCGCGCTGGTGAGCCAGTGGATCCGCGTCGCCGTGTCCACTCCGCAGCACCGCACCTCCGCCGTGCGCAACGCCGTCGGCTTCTCGATCGTGCAGGCCGGCTGGCTGCTGCGGCTGCTCCTGCCCGAGGAGGTGGGGGTGGTGAGCTTCCTCCTCCTGGTCGCCTGCGAGCTGGCCGTGCCCCTCTGGGCGCAGCGGGCGGGGGACGCGAACTGGCATCCGCACCACGTCGCCGAGCGGTACGGGCTGTTCACGATCATCCTGCTCGGCGAGGGCGTCCTCGCGGCGGTGATGGGCGTGCAGCGGGCGGTGACGGAGGCGGGCGTCAGCACCTCGCTCGTGCTGGTCGCGGCGTGCGGGCTGGTGATCGTGTTCGCGCTGTGGTGGCTGTCGTTCTCGCATCCCTCCGGCGAGCTGCTGGAGCGGCGGCGCGGACTCTCCTACCGCTGGGGCTACGCGCACTTCGCGGCGTTCGCGGCCCTCGCGGCGCTGGGATCCGGGCTGGAGGCGGCGGTCGCCGCGACCGCGGGCCACCTCGAGGCGTCCGACACGGTGATCGGCGCGGCCGTCGCGGTGCCGGTCGCGGTCTTCGTGCTGACCCTGTGGGCGGTGCACGCGCCGCTCGGCGAGCACCAGCCGATGCCTGCGCGACTGGCGCTCCCCGGCGTGGTGCTGGCGCTCGCGACTCCGCTGGTCGCTGGAGAGGTCGGAGTGGGCGGGGTGCTCGTCGCGCTGGCCGCGGTGTCGGCGGGGCTGGTCGCCGCGGTGGTGGGGCGCGGGCGCACCGCGGAGTGACGGGGTCGGCGGGCGAGGCGCGTCGCGGTCGCGGGAGGCGCCGGCGCCTCGAGACACCGCCCTCGTCGGCGAGACACCGGGCTGGGGGCGGTGTCTCGGCGGTAGCGGGACGCCTCGGCGACCGCATCGCGCCGACGGCCTCGCGGCAGCGGCTACCGCGGCAGCGGCTCCGGCCGGCGGGGCACCCAGCAGCGGACGCGCGAGCGGTAGCGCTCGAAGTCGGCGCCGAAGCGGGCGGCGAGGTCCGCCTCCTCCAGGGGGCGCACGGCCTGGTTCCAGACGACGGCGCCGAGGAGCGCGTACAGGACGACCAGCCACGACGAGAGCAGCAGCCCGACCGCCGCTCCCTGCGCGATGCCGGCGACCGCCATCGGGTTGCGGACCCAGCGGTAGGGGCCGGCGATCACCAGGCGGTTGGTCATCGCGATAGGCAGCGGCGTGCCGTCGCCGAGGAGCGACATCGTCAGCGCCGACCAGATCCCGAGCGCGCTCGCCGCGACCAGCAGCAGGACGCCGAGGCCGACGACCACCGGCGGTGCCGCTCCGAGGCCCACGCCCCAGCGCTCCTCCAGCGCGGCGATGACCAGCGGGATCACGACCAGCGCGCCTCCCCAGAACACCGCGATCTGAGCGAGGGTCGCCGCGAGGTGCGAGCCGGGGCGGCGGCCGGCGGTCGCGACGCGGAAGGAGAAGGGGCCGGAGGCGATCCAGCGCGTGGGCACCCGGCCGAGCAGGAGCAGGCACGCCGCGACCAGGGAGCCGCCCGCCGCGGCGAGCATCGCGACGACGCCCCAGCCCGCCTCCCCCGTCAGGGTGGCCCAGGCGGTCAGCGCGACCGCGACGAGGAGCGTCCAGGCCGTCGCGGTGACGGCCACCCAGCGCACCCCGGCGGCGGCGAGAGCGGAGGCTCCCACGAACAGCGGGAGGTCGAGTGCCGCGACAGGGAGGGGATCGAGGCTGCCGAGCGTAGCGATCCGCACGGCCGGGACGAGCGCCACCGCGATCCACCACGCCGCTCCGCCGAGGGCCTGCGCGGCGAAGTAGAGGCGTCCCCAGGGCATGGCTGCACGGTACTTCATAGGGGAACCCTAGGAACGACCCAGGGCGTTGACGGGCTGGGCGCCCTAGGCTCGGAACCAGTTCCCGCCGCCTCCACGAGAAGCGGCCCACCACGACGCCAAGGACGACGCCGATGAACCGCACGACCGTGATCACCGCACTCGCCTGCGGGCTCCTCCTCTCCGCCGCCGCAGCGACTCCCGCTGTCGCCGCGACCTCCGACACCGCCGGCGACTCCGCCCGCTCCGTCGACGAGTTCGGCGTGCTCGCCGCGACCGACGGCGACACCCTGCTGATCAACGGGCGCGCCTTCCTCCTCGAGTAGTTCCTCCCCGCCGCGCACGGCCGCGAGGACACCACTCGCGACCCGGGCCTCCTGATCCGCTACCGCGTCGACGTCGACGCCACCCTGGGAGCGCTCCGGTCGGCCGTCACCGAGACCGCCGACGCCGACCACCGACCCCGCCGAGACCCTCCCTGCGGCCGTCACGGAGACCGCCGACGCCGACCACCGACACCCCGGCCCGCATGGCCCGTGGGCGAAGCCTCGCGGCGGGCGACCCCGGATCGTCATCCACCCCCACTAGGGTGACGCTACTCATGCCGGGTCCTCCGGCCGTGGACCGGATCCGACAGGGATCCCGCGAGGGGTGCCGCCCGGCAGTCGTCTCGCCCGTTCGCGGACCGCCCTCCCCGGGAAGGCTCCGCCTCCCCGCGGCTGGAGTCAGCATGGAGTCCCCCTTCCCCCTCGCGCACCGGAGATCCGGCACCACCGTCGGACTGCTGTCGACCTTCCCGCCCACGCGCTGCGGGCTCGCGACCTTCACCGAGGCCCTCGGCGGTGCACTGGCCGACGACCACGGCGCCGGCATCCGCACCGTCCGCGTGATGGACGAGCTCGCCGTGCCCGGATCGACGCCCGGCACGAGCGTCGTCGCCGAGCTCGTCGCGGGCGACCCGGTGAGCACCGCGCGCGCTGCGGCCGAGCTCGACTCCTGCGACGTCGCGATCATCCAGCACGAGTACGGCATCTACGGCGGACCCGACGGCGACGAGGTGATCGCCCTGATGGAGCGGCTCGCCGTGCCCGCGATCGTGGTCCTGCACACGGTGCTGGAGACGCCGACCCCCTCGCAGCGCCTCGTGCTGGAGCGGGTCGCCGCTCTCGCCGACGCGGTCGTGGTGATGACAGCCGTCGCGGCCGAGATCCTCGAGCGCCGCTACGACGTGGACGCCTCGCGCGTCGTCGTCATCGCGCACGGCGTCCCCGTCTGGAACGCGGCAGCCCGGTCCGCCGCCGCCGCGGATCCGCAGATCATCACCTGGGGCCTGATCGGCCCGGGCAAGGGCATCGAGTGGGGGATCCGCGCGATGGCCGACCTGCGCGACGCCGGCGTCTCCGCCCACTACACCGTCTACGGGCAGACGCACCCCAAGGTCGTCGCGCACGCCGGCGAGGCCTACCGGGAGTCGCTGGCGGAGCTGATCGCCGAGCTGCGGCTCGAGGACCGGGTCGTGCTCGACGGCCGCTACCTCGATCCCTCCCAGCTCGCCGCGGCGGTCGCCGATGCCGACGCGGTCCTGCTGCCCTACGACTCCCGCAACCAGGTCACCTCGGGGGTGCTCGTGGAGGCGCTGGCCGCCGGACGACGGGTCGTCACGACGGAGTTCCCCCACGCTCTCGAGCTGCTCGGGAACGGCCGCGGCCGCACGGTCGCGCACGAGGACCCCGCCGCGATGGCCGCAGCACTGCGCGAGGCGCTCGCCGACTCCGCCCCCGCAGCCGCTCCGGCCGCCCTCCCCTGGCCGGCGGCCGCCGGCCTCTACCTCGGTCTCGTCGAGCGCCTCCGCATCGAGCACGCGGCGTGACCGCGGGGCCCGCACTCGCGACGGCACTCCCCTACGAGCACCTCGACGCCCTCACCGACGAGCGCGGACTCCACGAGCACGCGCTGCTCGACGCGCCCCGCCCCGAGCACGGGTACTGCGTCGACGACGTCTCGCGCGCCCTGATCGTGGTGGCGCAGGAGCCGGAGCAGACGTTCCGGACCCGTCGCCTCACCGAGCAGTACCTCCGCTTCCTCGAGGCGGCCGCGGAGCCGGACGGCACCGTGCACAACCGGCTGTCGCCCGGCGGCGAGTGGGCGGACGTCTCCTCGCTCGGCGACTGGTGGGGCCGCAGCGTCTGGGCCGCCGGGGTCGTCGCCGCGCACGCCGAGCTGCCGCTGACCCGCCGCCGCGCGATGCGGCTCTTCCTCCACCTCGCGGAGGAGCGCTCGCCGGACCTGCGTGCGATGACGTTCGCGGTGCTCGGCGCGGTCGAGGTCGTCGCCGTCCGCCCGCACTCGCTGGTCGCGGTCCAGCTGCTGCACGACGCCGCGCCGATGCTCCTCTCCTGCACGGATCAGGCCTGGCCCTGGCCGGAGGCGCGCCTGCGCTACGCCAACGGCTGCGTCCCCGAGGCCCTCCTGGCGGCGGGCGAGGCGCTGCAGGATCCGCCGCTGCTCGCGCGCGGGTTCGCCGCCCTCGCCTTCCTGCTGGGCCTCGAATCGCGCGACGGCCGCCTCTCGGTGACGGGCGTGGCCGGCCGCGGGCCGGACGAGCTCGGAGTGCTCTTCGACCAGCAGCCGATCGAGGTCGCCGCCATCGCCGCCGCGTGCGCCCGCGCCCTGACGCTCGACGAGGATCCGCTCTGGCGCGAGGGCCTCGCCTCCTGCTGGGCCTGGTTCCACGGGGTCAACGACTCCGCGACCGTGATGGTCGATCCGCGCTCCGGCGCCGGGTACGACGGACTGGAGCCGCAGGGCCGCAACGAGAACCGGGGCGCGGAGTCGACGATCGCCGCTCTGCACACCTCGCTCGTGGTGCGGCGGGCCGGCCTGCAGCCGACGCGGCCGAGCGTCCCGGCGACCCCCGCGGTCGTCGCCGCCCGATGACCGCAGGACCCGGGGACCCGGCGGCCGGGCTGCGGATCGCGATGCTCGCGCCGGTCGCGTGGCGCACGCCGCCGCGCCACTACGGGCCGTGGGAGCAGGTCGCGAGCCTCCTGACCGAGGGGCTGGTCCGCCGCGGAGTCGACGTGACGCTCTTCGCGACCGGCGACTCCGTCACGACAGCCGCGCTCGAATCGGTCGCTCCGACGGGCTACGCCGAGTCGGGCCGCGACGGCCGGGTGTGTGAGGCGCTGCACATCGCGGCGGTCCTCGACCGTGCCGGCGAGTTCGACCTGGTGCACAACCACCTCGACTGGCTGCCGCTCGCCCTCGCGGCGCAGTGGCCCGTCCCGCTCGTGACGACGGTGCACGGTTTCTCGGGGCCCGAGATCCTGCCCGCCTACCGCGAGGCGCTGCGGCACCCGCGCACCGCGAACCTGGTGTCGATCTCGGACAGCGACCGCTCCCCCGAGCTCGACTACGCGGCGACGGTGCACCACGGGATCGACGTGGAGGGCTTCCCCGCCGGATCCGGAGGAGAGGACCTCGTGATCCTGGGCCGGATCCACCCCGACAAGGGCACGGCGGAGGCGGTCCGGATCGCCGCCGCGGCCGGGCGCCGGCTCCTGATCTGCGGCATCGTCCAGGACGAGCGCTACTGGCGCGAGGAGGTCGAGCCGCTCGTCGACGGGACGCGCGTCGTCTACCGCGGCTCGGTCGGGCCGGAGGAGCGCGCCCTCGTGCTCGGCGGGGCGCTCGCGCTCCTGCATCCGATCGGCTTCGACGAGCCGTTCGGCCTCTCGGTGGTCGAGGCGATGGCGTGCGGGACGCCGGTGATCGCGTACCGCCGCGGATCGATGGCGGAGATCATCGACGAGGGGGTCACCGGGTACGCGGTGGGCTCCGCGTCGGAGGCGGTCGCCGCGGTCGAGCGGGTCGGGCTCCTCGATCGCGCGGCCGTGCGGGCGACTGCTCGCCGCCGCTTCGCGGTGGAACGGATGGTCGACGAGTACCTCGCTGTGTACGCGGGGGTGCTCGGGCGCTGACGCCCCCTGCTCCCCCTCCGCGAGATGCCACTTGTGATGCTCGTCATCGGCGTGTCGACCTCACAGGTGGCATCTCGCGGAGGGGAGCGGGCGCGTCGGCGGGCTGCTGCGTCGAGTCGCCCGAGAAGGCTCGTTCTCGAGTCGGAGAACGAGCCTTCCCGGGCGACTGAGGAATGCTGTGGCGACCGGGAGGCCTGATAGGAAGAAGTCGTGCCTCGACCTCATCTCCTCGTCACCCGCGGGAACCTTCTGAATTTCGCCAGCGACGCGTGGCTTCTGCCGACGGACCGCTTCCTCTCGTTCACGGACTTCTGGCGCGGGGTCCCGCAGCTGGACGACCGCGCCCGCGCCGCGCTCACTCCGGAGTTCTCGGACGGCCGGCAGGTGGCGCTGGCACTCGCGCCGCGCGACGGAGAGCCGACACCCGTCCTCACCGCCGTACCCGATCGAGCGCTGAGCGACGCCGACGACGAGGACGGCCTCGCCGACATCGCCCGCCGCCTCCAGGCCTTCGTCGAGGTCGCCGCGCGGACGGCCACGACGGATCGACGCACCAGGCGGCCGCTGCCGCTGCTGGCCGTGCCGCTGTTCGCGACGTCGGGAGGCGGATCCGGGCCTCTCCGCGACGCCGTGCTCGCTCAGCAGCTCCGCGTGCTGCGGGAATCCGCCGAGACTTTCCAGGTCGACATCACGATCGTCACCCTCCACGCCGACGTCCACGCCTTCGCCCAGTCCAGACGACGGCTCGACCCCGTGAGCTCCTGGCCCGAGCTGGAGGCTACGGCCCTCGAGGAGGCGCAGAGCCTCGCCGAGCGCGCCCGCCGCCGACGTCTCGTGCCCTTCCTCGGCGCCGGCACCAGCGTCAGCGCGGGCGGCCCCTCCTGGACCGGCTTGCTCGAGAAGCTCGGCCAGGAGATCGGACTCGACCCCGAGACGTCCGAGGTCCTCAGCGGGAAGAACGTGCTCGACCAGGCGTCCTATCTCGCGACGCTCTTCGACGAGGAGCAGCCCGGCCGATTCGCCGACGCCGTCGCCCGCGAGATCGGCTCCCTCGAGCGGTACGGTCTCGCGCCAGCCCTCCTCACTGCCATCGACTCCGAGCAGGCCATCACGCTGAATTACGACCGTCTCTTCGAGACGGCATCCGAAGACGCGGGCGTCCCCCGCGCCGTCATCCCCGGCGATCACGAGGGGGACCACGAGCGCTGGCTGCTGAAGCTGCACGGCACCGTCGACGACGCGTCCTCGATCGTCCTCACCCGCGACGACTACCTCGGCTTCGACTCCTCCCGCCGTGCCCTCTCCTCGATCGTGAAGGCCACGCTCGCGACCCGGCACCTGCTCTTCGTCGGCTTCGGCCTCACCGACGACCACTTCCACGAGATCGTCCACGACGTCCGCCGCGCGTTCCCGTCCTCCGCCTCGGGAACGCTCGCGACGGCACTCACACTCTTCGCCGACCCGCTCGACGAGCGCCTCTGGCAGGGCAGGCTGAGGCTCGTGCCGATGCTGCCGACGCCCCGCGATCCGTCCCGCGTCGGCGAGGCAGCCCGCCTCCTCGAGATCTTCCTCGACGCCCTGGCCGCCTTCGCGACGGACGCGCACTCGTATCTGCTCGCGCGCGGGCACGAGAGTGCGATGACCGCTGCGGAGCTGAGGCTGCGGGCGCGGCTCACCGCGCTGCTGCGGGAGGCGACGGCGGAGGAGCGTGCGACCGGGGCGTGGCAGGAGGTCGCGGGGATGAGTGAGCGGCTGGGTGGGGAAGGGCGCTAGCTCGGACAGCGCTCGTCGCTCGAGGGCCGAACGGCCGAGCCGGCGGTCGTCGGCGAGTCCTGCGCGAATGGACGAAGGACCAGCGGATCGACTGATCTCGGGCGAGAGGTCACCGACCTCCCGCCCGGCACCGCTCAGACGGCGTCGTGGAGCTCGACGTTGTCCTGATACTCGAAGTGCGTCTGGACACGATCCGAGACGTCGATGTTCTGCAGCTTGCTGGACGCTGGGATGAAGCCCACCAGACCAGCTGCCGTCTCACCGGCCTGAGCCGTCCGGTAGACGAACTTGAGGATCGCGTCGTTGCGGGAGTGGTAGCCGTAGACCGCTTCGTCGACCGAGGCGGTCAACGAGTCCCAGTTGCTCTTCGCACCGATCGCGGTGCCGAGGAGATGTGCGGCCTGGATCCGCGGCCCTCCGGGCTTCGTGCCCATGGACTGCGCGGCGACGACCATCGCCCTCGCTCCCAGACTGTGACCGATGAGCACGTACGACTTCGCGTTCGTGCGTGCAAGGAGATCACCGATGATCACGCCGGTCTTGTCGGCGCGGTTCTTCGCGACGTGCCAGGGGTTCCTCGCGAGGTCCGAGGCGATCATCGCCGGCCCGGCGACGCCTCCGAGAAGCTTCGCCCCCGCCTTGTGCCCGAGCGCCGCCGCTCCTCTGAGCAGCCCCATGGCGACGCCCTTGCCTGCTGCGCCCAGGGCGAGATCCGTCAGATCCCGCAACTCCTTCGACCCCCATCGGACGCGGTAGACGGGCGAGTCCGGGTAGCGGGAGTCGACGATCGACTTCCACTTGCCCCATCGGTCTCCCTCACCGTCGGTGAGGAACCCGTTAGCGACGACCACGGGGACGCCGCCCGTTCCCGGACGGAGCAGCTCGATCTGGAACGACTTGTCCTCGCTCAGGTAAGCGTTCGCGACCGATGCCCCGAGGACACCTCCCACCGCCGCTCCGACGGCCGTCACGACCGCCGTGCCGCCGGCCATGCCGAGCCCGCCCGCTGCGAGGGTGCCGCCGCCGAGCAGCGCAAGTCCGTGTGAGCTCGCCGCTGCGCCGGTGAATCCGCCGAAGACGCCGAGCGAGCCGATCGCGCCGCCGATGGCGGGAGCGGCGAGGAGAGCGACCGGCGCCGCCATCGCGAGGACAGCGATGCCGCCCACGATGATCTTCGAGGTCGCGTCGAGGTCGGGCTTCTCGTACTCGAGGAAGGCCTCGTAGTCGTGCAGCTCGCCGAAGCTCCCCTGGGCCTTCTCGAAGCCCGGGATCTCGTGCTTGTGCTCGGCGCAGAACTGGGGGACGCGCAGAGCGCCGCGCTCGCGCACCGCCATGTTGCCGCAGCCGACAGCCACGCACGGGAGCGTCGCGGATCCGCAGCCCTGGCAGACGTACACCGGAAGCTGCCCCACGGGACGGTTGGACTTCCGGTGCTCGGTGTTGAAGAAGCACGACGAGCACCATCCGTGCTGGACGTCCAGCAGCGAGACGTCGTCTGCGACGTCCGCGATCCACTGCGCCGTCTTCGCGTACGTCTCGGCCACTTTCTGTGCGGTCCGCCGCTCCTGCTCCACCTGCTGGAGAGCGGCCTTCTGCTCGGCCGGATCCGAATACGCGAGAGCCTCGGCATTGGACGTCATGCGGGCGCGATACCAGGTCTTGGCGTACGCCCACATGTTGCTGCGCAGTGCAGGATTGCTCTCGAGAACGCCACCGCTCTCCGTCACCGGCTCGAGATCGGTGAATTCCCCCGCAAGGGAGAGAGTCGCCCCCTGATCCGAGACCACATCCACTCGGAGACGGGTTCCTTCGACGACATAGGCGTGCAGTGAGCCGGGCATGGGTTGATCGTGCCATACCGGTCGAGGTCCGGTTCGCCACCGTGAACCTGCGGGACAAGGCGCCGCTCGAGGGGCCATCGACCGAGTCTCCTCGGCGCCTTGCCTTCACCGCGCGATAGAGGAAGACAGAGAAGAGAGTACTTGCGCCATCCTGGGCAACTCGACTTGCGCCCTGCCGAATTCGTCGTCCCGCTCTCTGAAATGCATCAATATATTCCTGAGCCTCGCTATTCGATCAAGAGATTTACTAACCTCTATGCGGTCGACACGAGCGTTGAAATGCTTCCAAGCAACTGGACTGGTCACAATTCTACTGAGTTCACCGAAAGTTAGATCAGCCGACCCCGTGAACCGCTTTGACGCGGACGACGGAAGCGAACCAAGCAACTCCTCCTCAGAAATGAGCTCGGATCCGAGTAATTCGTCAATAATCTCCCTCAATGACATCTCGCATCGCTCGACGAGCAGGAACGGCTTCGCGATATCGGAAAGCGCCTGCCCGAGATCCGCGCTCGTAACGATGCCGGATAGAAATCCCCTCGAGTCGGTCACCAGGACGTAACCGTTGTCGTTGATCAGTGGAATCGCATCGAGCAGATCACTGTCGAGTGACACTTGCTGAGCTTCTTCCATACAATCTTTCAAGGACGCGTCCGGATCGGAAAACAGAGTTTGACCGACTGTATGCCAGCTGATCACGCCGACAGGGCGATTGCCGTTCTTCCCGCGAACGACAGGCAGTTGAGAGAAATCGTTTAGATTCATGAGCGTCGTTGCCCGCTCCAGGGGGTCGGTTTCGGAGACATGGGTCAATGGCTTCACCGTGGCGCTTGGAATGAATCTCATGCTCAATTTTCCACCGAAACGCACCTTCGAAATCCGCATTTTTTCCTCCACCACGTCCCACCCAGCTCCTTTGAATGCAACATTAAAATCAGCCCTTAGGCACATCGACACTCCGACTCGACGCGTGCAAGCCGCCGATCAAATCTCGGCCGAACGCAAATTCTCTGGACCAGGAGTCGCAGCCAGGTGGCGTCAGACGGCACTCAGGGGGAGCTTATTCTGGTTCCGTCGGCAATCCGGTCCTCGTGTCGGCGATGGTGTCGAGGAAAGTGACGATTCGTGTTCCTTCGCGACGGCGTGGCCGTGCTCAGCCCCAGCGACCTCAGCAGCGCCTCGACCTGCGAGTTCGCGTTCCTCCGCCGGCTCGACGAGAAGATCGGGCACCTCAAACCTTTACCTGTTGAGCGGGATGAGATGAACGAGCGGACCTCCGCGCTCGGGGACCAGCACGAGGACCGGACCTTGAGGAAGTACCGAGTCGATTTCGGGGGCGGAGTCGTGGAGGTGCCGAAGCCCGATGTGCGGGATCCGGCAGCTGTCCGCGCAGCGGTCGAGGTGACACGCGGAGCCTTCGCGAACCAGGCGGACGTGGTCTTTCAAGGAACGTTCGCCGATGAGGCCTTCATCGGCTTCGCCGATTTCATCATCCGGCGCCCCGACGGCCGTTACCGGGTTCAGGACACGAAGCTGGCCCGCTCCGCGAAAGTGACGGCGCTCCTCCAGCTGGCCGCTTACGCGGACCAGCTCGAGCGGCTCGGAGTCCCGGTCGACGACGCGGTCGACCTTCTGCTGGGCGACGGAACGACGAGCACTCACCAGCTCGCGGACGTCCTGCCCGTCTACCGGAGGCGTCGAGCGCGGCTCGAGACGATCGTGAGCGAGCACTTGGTCGAGTCGACGCCGGTCCAGTGGAGCGACCCGCGCTACACGATCTGCGGGCAGTGCGCCCACTGCACGAACGAGATAGAGGCGAGCCGCGATGTCCTTCTGGTCGCGGGGCTCCGGGTTCTCCAGCGGGAGCGGTTGCGGAGTGCCGGCATCACCACGATCGAGGAGCTGGCGTCCTCGACCCATGATGTGAACGGGATCGGAACAGACACTCTGGCGAAGCTGCGCAGCCAGGCATTGCTCCAGACCACGGCTGCTGGTGGCGTCCCTCCTGTGGAGGTGCACACCCCCGACGCCTTCGGCGCCCTGCCCGAGCCCTCCCCCGGTGACATCTACTTCGACTTCGAGGGCGACCCCCTGTACTCCGAGGGCGGAGGGGCCCGATGGGGACTGGACTACCTGTTCGGCTACGTCGACCGAGACGAGACCTTCACTGCGCACTGGGCGCACTCCTTCGCCGAGGAGCGTGGAGCACTTCGCGCCTTTCTCGCTGACGTCGCCGAGCGGCAGCGGCGTGATCCCGCTATGCACATCTACCACTACGCGTCCTACGAGCGGACGCACCTGGCGTCACTGGCCGCTCGTCACGGGGTCGGGGTCGAGCAGGTCGACCAGATGCTGCGCGACGGTATCCTCGTCGACCTGTACCCGATCGTCCGCCGCGGCATCCGAATCGGCTCGCCGTCCTACTCCATCAAGAAGCTCGAACCCCTCTACATGGGCGATGAGCTGCGGGACGGAGACGTCACGGACGCGGCCGCATCCATCGCCGAATACGCGGCTGCACGGGATCTCATTCAGAGCGCCGATCCCGACGATCCCGGAGCGACCGCCACTCGCATCGCCCAGGGCGAGGCCAAGCAGGGAGCGATCGCCGACTACAACCGATACGACTGCGTATCGACGCTGCGACTGCACCGGTGGCTGCTCGATCTGGCGAAGGAAGCGGGTGTGGGTCCGCGTGCGAGCGCCGTGGAGGAGGATCCGAAGGGAGAGGAGACAGACGTGGGGCTGCACGCAGAACTGCTCGCTCTGGCAGGGGACCCATTGGATCCCCATCGCACCGACGATCAGACGGCGATCGCGTTCGCTGCGGCGACACTCGACTTCCACGCCCGAGAGGCGAAGAGTTTCTGGTGGGAGCACTTCTGGCGCCTCGGCCAACCGATCGACGAATGGGACGACCAGAAAGGCGTGCTTCGCGCCGAGCGGGTGGACATCATCCGTGATTGGCATCGGGGCGACCGGCAGAGGATAGATCGCCGTCTTCTCCAACTGCATGGAGAGCTTGCGGCCGGGGGCACCCTCGACGTGCACGACACCGTGAAGCCCTTTGCTGTCTACGACTTCGGCGCGGCAATCTCGGGGCCGAAAGATCGTGAAGACCAACGTCACGCTCATCCCGTCGAAGTCGTGACCGCGTACGACGGTGCGTTCGTCGAGATCGAGGAAACGCAGCCTCGGTTCGTCGACAAGTTCGACGATCTCCCTCTCGCTCTAACTCCGGCAAAACCTCCGCCCGCGCTCGACCAGCAGCCGGCGATCGCGGAATGGGCGCAGAGCCTCGCGGATCTTCACCCGAAGTGGCCACGGGACCCCGTCACGGACCTCCTCCGGCGCGTTCCTCCTCGCACTCGTTCCTCCGTCCTCGCCCTCGAGCGTGGCGACATGATCGCTGCCGTAACAGCGACTGTCCTCGATCTCGACGACTCCTACCTGGCTGTTCAAGGCCCTCCCGGAACCGGGAAGACCTACCTCGGATCGCGGGTGATCGCGGCTCTGGTTCTCGAGCACGGCTGGAAGGTCGGTGTCGCCGCTCAATCACACAAGGTGGTGGACAACCTCCTCACCGCCGTCGTCAGTGCTGGAGTACCCGGGCGTCAAGTGGGCAAGAAGGCCTCAGGAGGTGACAGCGAGGTCTATCGGAGCCTGGACAAGAGCGGCTTCCTCCCATTCGCGTCAGAGAACCCTGACGGTTATGTCATCGGCGGGACCGCCTGGGACTTCGCCAACACCCGGAGAATCCCACGCCGCAGTCTTGATCTCCTCGTCGTCGACGAGGCGGGACAGTTCTCCCTGGCCTTCACGGTCGCCGCCGCGGTCGGTGCCCGCAATCTGCTGCTGCTCGGCGACCCTCAGCAGCTGCCGCAGGTGAGCCAGGGCATCCACCCGGAGCCGGTCGATCAGTCGGCGCTCGGCTGGATCAGCGCTCGGCACGATGTCCTTCCGCCCGAGCTCGGCTACTTCCTCTCCGAGAGCCGGCGGATGCATCCTGCTGTCGCGGCTCCCGTGTCCGCTCTCTCCTACGACGGGAAGCTGCGCTCCCATCCCTCCACGGCGGAACGGTCACTGACCGGGATAGAACCGGGGCTGCACGCACGGCCCGTAACTCACACCGGCAATTCGACGTCTTCCTCCGAGGAGGCCGAACTCGTCGTGCAGCTCGTGCTGCAGCATCTCGGTGCTTCCTGGCACGACGAGGCGGCGGGCCGCAGCGACTCCGTCCTCAGTCAGACCGACTTCATCGTCGTCACGCCCTACAACGCACAAGTCGACACCGTGCGAGCGTCACTCGATGCGGCGGGGCTTCCCGAGGTGCGGGTCGGCACCGTGGACAAGTTCCAGGGCCAGGAGGCGGTCGTCTCGATCGTCACCCTCGCAGCCTCATCGGCGACCGATGTGCCACGTGGCATGGAGTTCCTGATCCAGAAGAATCGGCTCAACGTCGCGATCTCGCGCGCTCAGTGGGCCTCTTTCCTGCTCTACTCGCCCGAGCTCTTGGAGGGACTGCCGTCGACGCCGGCGGGAGTGGCGACGCTCAGTCGGTTCATCGCTCTCGTCGGTCGTTGACGAGCCCTGCCGCGGTTACCTGCGGCGAGAATCGCGCGGCAGCCCCTCGCGCGATCGATGCGGCGAGATCCGTGGCGACGTCGCTCTCGGTCCCCCAGGTTTCGCTGCGCCGGAGAAGGACGGCGATCCGGTCGGCGGCGTCGTTCAGCGGGTGACCGCTGTGGCCGCGCACCCACTCCAGTTCGACCTCGCGTTTCGCACCCGCGTTGGCGATGGAGACGAGCCTGCGTTCGACCGCATCCGTCCGCTCCCGGCGCGCGGGCGGCTGCGCCAGGACGAGAGTTACGGCCTCGAGAGCCTGCCTGCAGTCGACCAGGAGCCGGAGTCGGCTGAATTGCGGCTGCTCGCGGATCGCCTCGTCGATGGCGATCAGCTCGGCATGGAAGCTCGATCCGCTCACGGCGCGCTCCGCCCCGAACGAGCCGCCCTCCGAGACCCAGGCGAAGCTCCCGCCCCCGGCCCGTCTGCTGAAGGCGCCGTCGGTCGCGATGGTCGTCACCGGCCCGGAGGGCAGCCTGCTGGCCGTTGCCCACCCACGCACCATCTCGGCGAAGCGCGCCTCCTCGGCTATCAACGGCCGCCGCGTCAACAGGAGCTCGGAGGGCTTCGGGATCGTCTGCATGCCCGCATCCTTTCGGCGACCACCGACATGCTGCAGCTCGTCGACGCCCGCTCGGACGACTACCGAGCCCGCACGAACCGCCTCGCCGGCTTCCCCACCGCACCCGACGCCAGCTCGCCCGTCTCGTGGAGGAACGGCAGCATCGCCCGGCGGAAGCTGTCCCGCATCAGCGACTCGCCGGCGACTTGCTCGTGCAGGTCGTGCAGCTCGCGCATCGTGAACGACTCGGCGATGAGGCGGTACGGATCCGGGCGGTTCCGGTACTCCTCCCTGATGGTGAGCAGCGCGCGCACGACGATCTCGTCGTGGTCGAAGGCGAGAGGCCCCTTCGTGGCGACGGGCACGGCGAGGCCCGACGCCTGTGTCGCCTCCCAGGGCGCGACCGCGAGGTACGCCACCGACATCACCCAGCCGCGGTCGTCCCGCTCCGGAGCGTCGAAGACGTGCAGCTGGCGCAGCTCGACGCCCTCGATGCCCGTCTTCGTCCGCAGTCCGCGCCGCACGGCGTCGTCGAGGCGCTCCCGCTCGTGGACGAAGGTACCGGGAAGGCGACGGCCGTACCTGTCCTCGATGAGGACGATCGAGAGCGGGCCGCCGGGAGGCACGGTGAGCACCGCAGCGTCCACGGCGACGGACGGACGCGGATGATCGGTCAGCTCTGCGGATCCCATCTCGTAATTGAAGCAGAAGTGCGCTAACTTAGCCTCAGAGGAGTTAGCGCAGATTCGCGCTAACCGGAACGGGGGCCGTCATGACCACTTACGGAACGAAGCTGACGTCGATGCAGACGGATCGGGCGGTCGGCGTGATCGTCGCCTCCGCGGCCGCCGACGCGCTCGGCGCGCCGTACGAGTTCCACCCGCCGCTCGCCGACGGCGTCCCCGTCCGCCTCCACGCGGGCGGCATGTGGGAGCTCGGCGAGTGGACCGACGACACCAGCATGGCGATCCCGATCCTCCAGGAGCTCGCGGCCGGCGCCTCCCTCGACGATCCCGCGACGCTGGGGCGCATCGGTATGCAGTGGCGAACCTGGGCCAGTTCCGCGAAGGACGTCGGCATCCAGATCCGCCGCGTGCTGTCCACGGCCCCCGGGGCGAGCGAGGCCGAGCTCCGCGCCACGGCGGAGCAGGTGCACCGGTCCACTGGACGCTCGGCCGGGAACGGCTCGCTCATGCGCACCGGCCCGGTCGCGCTCGGCCTGCTGCACGCGGACGACGCGACCCTCGCGGCCGCCGCCCGTCGGCTGAGCGACCTGACGCACTTCGAGGACGACGCCGGAGACGCGTGCGTGCTGTGGTCGCTCGCGATCCGCCATGCGATCCTCGAGGGCGCCTTCGATGTCCGCAGCGGCATTAGCGCCCTGCCCGAGGAGCGGCGCGCGCTCTGGGAGGAGCGCTTCGACGTCGCCGAGCGGACCGCGCACCCGAAGGACATCCCCGGGAGCAACGGCTGGGTGGTCGCCGCGATCCAGGCCGCCTGGTGCGCGATCACGCACAGCACGACCCTCCAGGGGGCGATCGAGTTGGCCGTCCGCAGCGGGAACGACACGGACACGGTCGCGGCGATCACCGGGTCGCTCGCCGGCGCCCGCTGGGGGCGGTCCGCCGTCCCTGCCGCGTGGCTCCGGCACCTGCACGGCTGGCCCGGGCTGACCGCGGACGACCTCGTCCGCAGCGCCGTGCTCGCCACCCGCGGAGGAGTCGCCGGCGAGAACGGCTGGCCGGTCGCCGCGCGCTGGCCGGCGAGCGGCCTGCCCGCCACGCTCGTCGTCCATCCGCACGACGACGGAGTACTCCTCGGCGACCTCGCCGCCCTCGACACCCTCGCCGAGGACGGCCCCGGCCCGCGCGTCGACGCCCTCGTCTCGCTCTGCCGGGTGGGCCGCGAGCAGGTGCCGGCCTTCATCGGCGAGCGGACCGCGGTCTGGCTGGTCGACCAGGACGGCAGCAACGCCGACCCCGTCGGCGTCCTCGCCGACGCCGCCGACTCCATCGCCGCCTACCGCGCCGAGGGCCTGACCGTGCTCGTGCACTGCTTCGAGGGGCGGAGCCGGACGCCCTCCGTCGGAGCCGCGTACAGCGCGCGGCACCTCGGGATCGAGGCCGATCGGGCACTCCAGGAGGTCAGCGCGGTGCTGACGCGGGCGCGGCCGGCGCGGTTCCTGGTGGAGGCGGTGCGTGCGGTGCGACCTGCGGAGGAATGACCCGGAATCAGCGCCGGACAGCGGGGGTCAGGATTCACCTCCGGGCCGCGCAGCCCCTGCTCGACGGCTCTCGTACTCAGCTCGTACGTCCGAGAGGCCGCGTCCATCGGGGAACCGCCAGAACGACCAGCCGTTCACCGAGCGACCGAGGAGATGCTTCCCCGCACCCGACGGCGTGTCGAAGGTCCGACCATCGAGCAGCAGGTCGCCGTTCTCCTGCACCACCGCCTCGACGACGGTCTCGGTGCTCCGCGCTCGGAGGACCGAACCGCTCGGCAGCAGGCCGGCGACGGTCAGATCGCGAAGGGTCGCCTCCGATCGGGCGCGAGTCGCCCTGTCCAGGATCTCGCCCCTGTGCTCGTCCGGCACCGGCCATGTAGCAAGGATCGCGTCGATCATCTCGGCCGTCCGAGCGCTGATCCGCTGCTCGTCCCAGCCGTCGCGCGAAACGTCCCGCACGCGACGGTTCATGAGGTGCACGTCGTGGTCGGCGAGCTTCGCCCGCTTGCCGGTCTCGCCGAGCCAAGGCCCGTTCGACACCGAGCTGTTGAGGCTCGTCGTGATGAGAGTGAGGTTGCCGAGGCGGTGCACGTGCGCATCGCGAGCCACTTCCTCCTCGATCGTCGCGACGGGCCAGTGCGTCTTCCACGTGCGAGGGAGGAGGTGCTCGACCGGGAGGTTGCGCCGCGACACCCTCGAGCCCGTCCGCGAGGGCCTGCCGCTCGCGAAGCCCCGATGCGCGTCTTCGACGGCCTCGAGGAGGATCCTGAGGCGCGACCGCGTGTAGCGGCGGTACGCCGCCTCATCGGTCAGAACAGCACGGATCTCCTCGTCACCGGGCCAGTACGTGCTCTCTGCATCCAGACGCCGCAGATGTCCTGCGACGCGCTCGACGAGATCCTCGTCCGGAGCGTCGCGGTTCGACCGGATGAGTTCCGCGACGACGCGGCCGTGATCACCGCTGGGGCGTCGGAGGATCATCCGTCGAATCAGCCAGCTCTCGAGAGTGGCGACGACACCGTCGATGGTGCGGCCGCTGAAGGAGGATCCGGGACCTGTCAGCCACAGCAGGACCGGGCGCAGGATGGTCGTGTCGAGCGCATCCGTGCGGTAGATGTCGAGCTCGATCGAGGTGAGCAGCCTGTCGGGGTCGGCCGCGCGCTCGACCCACGCCTGATACTGCTTGGCCTGACCGGCGATCTGCTCGAGGAGCGCGCTCATCGGGAGTCCGGCCTCGTGCTCCACGAAGTGCTTGAACCTCGTGAAGGTGTGCCGCGGGCCGATCTCCTCACCCAAGCGAGAGATGAGCCACTGATTGAGAAAGGCGGAGCTCCGCGTCATGGAGAAACGCCCGACGCTCACCTCCTTCTCCCAGAAGGAGGACTCGAAGGGCCAGACCTCCCGATAGGCCCGCTCGGTGTCCACGCCTTCGGCGTCGAGCCTCTGGAAGACCAGGTTCTTGACGAGATCGGCCGCGGTGAGCGGGGTGCCTCGAGCGTTGAGGGTCTCGAAGATCTCCTGTGAGTCCTCCTCTGCGCGGAGCTGGATGACGACGAGTTGCAGGGCCTGGGTCAGAGCATTCGCGAGTGTCTCCATCCGGAGCGGCACCTGCTCCGCGGCGGACTCCTCGAGCCAGGCAGTGATCCGCCCGGCGAAGTAGGCGTGGCACCGGGCCGGCAGCGAGGCGGGCAGCTCCAGCGCGTCGTAGTCGACGGGGACCTCAGCGAGCATCACCTCGCTGAAGGCCGCCGCGTCTTTGTTGGTGTGCTGCAGCTTGAGGGGCGAGCCCTCGGAGACGTAGGCGGCGGCGTTGTGCGTCAGCGTCTCGAGCCGTGCTGCCAGGTGCGAGGCCCCTCGCGAGGCGAAGATCGACGCCGCTGAGTCGAGGAGGAGCTGCAGGGTGGTGAGTCGCTGCTGGCCGTCGATGATCTGCCACACCTGAAGTGCACCGTAGGCCGTCTCCATCCGCTGCAGGACGATCGCCCCGAGGAAGTGCGCCGCCCGCGAGCCGCCCGCCGACAGGTGCACTTCGGTGATGCGCCGGACGTCGCTCCACAGCGGCTCCCACTGCTCCGTCTCACTCCAGACGTAGGGCCGCTGGAAGAGCGGAACGACGAGGCGTTGCGGGACATTGAACACATCGAGCGGTGTCCGGACGTACGTTTCCAAGCGGGATCTCCTTCGAAGGCATGGACTTCGCCGAGTATGGCGGACACATGCGACAGCGATCCGCCGCGGCTAGCCCTTCGGCAACCGGGCGATGCCCTTCGCGAGGTGGGCGGTGAAGGCGGCCGTCCGCCGGCGGCGGCCGAAGGTCTGCAGGAGCCGGCTCTCGAGGGTCGCGCGGTCCAGCTGCGGGTCCGTCCGGAGGAGGAACTCGGCCGCGTTGGCGATCTCGCGAGGACTGATCTGGAGGAGCGGACGATCCGCGCCGCTCGTGTTCGGCCGGAACTCCGACCACGTCTCCGGATCCAGCTCCGGCGGCCACACGAAGCGCTCGCGGTCGATCACCACCTCCGACGCCTTGATCTGCCGCCGGATCTTCTCGATCCGCGCCGAGTGGACCCGCTGCAGACCGAACGAACGGCCGACGAGCGTCGCGAGCCGCTCGAGCTCGATCGGCCCCTCGAACGCGGTGATCTCGGCGACGACCGCGCGCACCTTCTCCTTGGCAGCCTTCTTCGGCAAATCGTCGAGAACGTGGACATCACCGACGGACACCACGGTCCACGGTTCGAACTCGGTCCGCGACGCACCGATGGTCGGAGTGGCGGCCGCGTCCTCACGCACGAGGACGGCCTGATCGGGGACGACGTCCTCCTCCTTCCCGGCCGGCTTCTCCCCCTCCGCCACCTCGGACGGAGCGGCCGTCGGCACGATGCCGTACTCCTGGACCACGGCGAGCATGGCGGCCTCGCGCAGCTCGCGGGCGGCCGGCAGACCCTCGCCGTCGTCGAACTGCTCGAGGAGGCGGACGACGAAGTCCTGGGTCCGCCAGGCGTCGAGGCCGGTGAAGTCGTCGTTGTGAGCCCAGCGGTTGCGGACGATCCTCAGCTCGCTCCCGAGCGTCGACACGACGCGCGTGGACGGGTCGTCGAACGGGTACTTGAGACCGCCGAGGCGCTCGGTCAGCATGCGGAGCTGAGCCTGCAGATCCGCGGAGTCGTAGGTGCGCTCCGGATAGCCCTTCGCCCGGTCGAGCTCGCGCAGGACGGTGGGCCACTCGAGCGTCCCGAGGACGTGAGCCAACCTGCGCGTGAGGATGTCGTCGAGCCGGTGCGCGAGGTGGTCCAACCCCAGCTGCACCGAGGCGCGGGGATGGAAGTCGCCGGTCGCAGTGGTCATGGTGAAGCCTTTCGATAGAGGAGGAGGGAGTCCGGGGAGGCGCGACCCGAGGAGGTGCGGGATCGTCAGGAGCGGTCCGCGCGGCGGGCGATCTCGGCGAGGACGGCGTTCTCCGCCGCGCTCGCCTCGCCGTCCACGGCCGCCACTCGCTGAGCCGCGTCGAGCACGTCCGAGAGGTCGCCCTCCTCCGACGCCATCCGCTCCCAGACGTCCTCCGGATCCATGTCGACGACGCGGGCGAGCCGCTCGTCGACCACCTCGTGCGTCTCCCGTACCAGAGCGACCAGGTGCCGCATCAGGAGGATCTCGTCGTCAGACACCTTCTTATCGGCCTTGATGACGAGCCAGGCCGTCCAGAGCATGAGCTGCGGATGACGGGTCCGCCGGCTCAGCCCTGTCGCGATTTCGATCACCCGCGCCTCATGGCGGAAGACTGCCTGGGCGTGACGCCCGGCGAGGACGGTCGTCCAGAGGTTGAGGCCGACGGCGAGCGGGACGCCGACCGCAGGAATCGCGATCTTGATGACATTGCGCTGCAGGAGGTGCTTGCCGACGACCGGCAGTCCCTTCGCCGCGGCGAGGGCGGGACCGGGTAGAACCTCTTGACGAACGGGCGGATCAGGGCGGGCGCGGCCTTCAGCACTCCCTCTCTGACGACCTCGCCACCCTTGATGGTGAACGCCACCCGGATGAGCTTCCACAGGTCCTCCGGGTCCGTCGGGTCGAGGCGGATCCCGTAGAGGACGGAGACGTCCCAGGCGAGACGGATCTGCAGCTGGGTGAGGAAGGCGACGTCGACGAGGACGCTGGTCACGGCGGCGGGAACGGTGAGCGGGCTCGCTCCTCCGAGGCTTCCGATCGTCGCGGCGACGGTCGCGGTGTAGGCGCTCGCCGACAGGCCTCCCTCGATGGCGGCGTAGTTCGCCGCCGTCTTGATGCGCCGGTCGACGATTCCGTCGGCCGGGACTCCCCGGTACTTCTTCTGGAAGTACTCCGCGTCGACCTTGTCCGTATAGGTCTTCAGCGACTGGGCGAGGAGCTTCTCGAACCAGTTGCCGGACTTCACGTCGTCCGCGGTCAGGCTCGACACGAAGGCGCGCAGCCTCCCCGTCTCCTCCTCGACGTCGGCTCGAGCGGCCTCGTCCTCCTCGGACGTCGCGTCGGCGGTCGGATTCTTCGGCATGAGGGCTCCCCCGGGAGTGGTCGACAGGTGTTCGTCAGACTGCCACGGACCGGAGACGTCGTCCGCGTCCCAGGGCACGGCGCCGTGCTCGTCACCGTTCATCCGAGGGTCAGCGTCCACGAGCCGTCGGCCGTCACGGAGACCACGGAGGGGCCGGCGCTGAGCGGGACGGTGCCCGAGTAGGTCCCGATCTCGTTCACGAGCAGCCCGAAGCCGAAACCGCCGGTCTCCTCCTGCACGACGAAGTTCGCCGAGCCCTGGTGCGAGGCGGTGAGGCGCGAGGCGTCGCCGGAGTAGAGGAACACGGCGTCCCCCGTACCGCTCTCGGCGAGCACCGGAGCCGCCGAGACGGGGTCGAAGCGGAGCGTCCACGGGCCGCTCGCGGTGATCTGCGCGGAGGCGCCCGTGCCGAAGGAGTTGAAGCCGTAGACGGTGGTTCCCGAGTAGGTGCCGATGGTGTTGACCAGCAGCTCCCCGGTCGAGGCGTTCTGTGCGTCGATGATCTGGACGGCGAAGTTGCCGTCGCCCGAGTACTCGGCGGTCACGACTCCCGCGGTCGCGCCGGCGGGCAGCGTCACGACGCTGTCACCGGTTCCCGATTCGGTGACGGAGGTGAAGGTGCCGAACTCGTCGGTCGCCCACGCGGCGGTCTCCGCGCTCTCGTCGACCACGGAAGCGGGCTGAGGGGTCTCGGCGGGTGCGGGCTCGGCCGATGCCTCGGCCGCTTCTTCGACGGGCGTCGGCTCGGCAGGCTCCGTTTCAGCAGGAGCGGAGGCGGCCGCGACCGGGCGCTCCGGCGCCGGATCCCGCGAACCGGAGACCGCGCCGACGACGACCGACAGCGCGAGGAGGCCCGCGGTCACGGCGACGGCCGGGACCTTCGCGCGGGAGTAGCCCTCGAGCGGCCTGCCCCGTCCGTCCCGGGTGGCGCCGGTCAGCAGGAGGATCAGGTCGATGAGCACCCAGATCCCGAGACCGCCGAAGGTGAGCAGCTTGAGGATCGCGGTGCCGGGCTTGCCGAGGTAGAAGCGGTCGGCGCCGACGCCGCCGAGCAGCAGGGCGAGCAGCCAGGCGGTGAGGAAGGACTTCTGGGAAGTGGTGGACATGAGAGTCTCCGTTCAGGGGGGTACGGGTCAGTCGCGGTGTCGCTCGAGGACGAGGTCGAGTCCGTTGTCGGGGTGATAGCCCCAGGAGGCGTCGAGGTCGTCCCAGGACGCCTCCTGTCGGCCGTCGAGGGCGCGCGTGCTGTCGATCCGGGTCAGGACGCTGTCGGGCACGTCGACCTCGGAGAGGACGCAGGCGACGTCCGCGAGATCCGCTCCGGGGCTCTCCGCGCCCTCCGTCTGCATCGAGAGGCTCGTGCCGTCGTCGCCGAGCGCGAAGTACCCGCCGGGAGAGACGTCGCACGTCTCGAGGGCGCTCTCGATGGCGGTCGGCCCGACCGAGCCGACGGCGGAGCCGATCGCCGGCAGGACCCAGAGTCCGAGGAGGACGCCGATCACGAGGCCGCCGGCCGCCGTGAGCACCGGCAGGAGCCGCGGAAGCGACGGTGCCGCCCGCCGTCGCTGCGGACCGGCGAGCGCGGAAGTGGTGCCGCCCTCCGCGGCGGGGACCTCGGGCGCCGGAGCGTGGGCCTCCGGAGCGGGGACCGTGCTCTCCACCGGGTGATCCGTGTCTCCCGTCGGGAGAGCGCGCCGTCCCCGCTCGGGAGCGAGCTGATCCGGGCGAGGAGCGGGGTACGCCGGCACGGGGCCGGTCTGGTCGTCGACCATGATCAGTACCTCGGCAGCGAGAGCAGGTTGTCGGACTCGACGCCGTTGGAGACCGTCGCGATGTAGCGGCGGCCGGCGGTCGAGCGCCGGGCGATGACCGGGGCCTCCGCGCCGGTGCGGTCGTTGTGGGAGCGGAAGACCGAGCCTCCGTCGATGCGTCCGACGATCGAGCTCACCGGCTCGGAGTGCAGGGGGCCGGTCGGACGAACGGAGTGCTGGACCGCGACGATGTGCTCGTTGCGGGTCCCGGGTGCGGTGACGGAGATGCGGCGGATGTAGGGCACGATGCCTCCTCGGCGACGGTGCGGCGGCGAGTGCCACTGCGGTGATGTGAAGACTGAAGGCGGAGTAGAAGATGCCGTGAACAGAACAGCGATAAGCCCCCTTATCGCATTAACACGTCCGGATTAGCAGGGACGCAGTAGTTTCGACTCACCGGCCCGGATCACGTAGATGGAGGAGGCGCGATGACCGACACCCTGCTGTCCATGTCCGACATCGCCGCTCTCGCCGGCGTCCGGCGCCCGACGGTCTCGGCTTGGCGCTCACGGGCTCGCGGCAGCACCGCGCCGTTCCCCGCGCCCGTGGCAGGAGCGGTCGGCTCGGAGCGCTTCTCCGCCGGCGACGTCTCCGCGTGGCTCGCTGCCACCGCGAAGGGCAACAACCCGGAGGCGACTGCCGACGTCCTCTCCTTCGGTCGAGCCGCGGATCGAGAGCCCGACGCCTTCGACGCCCTCGTCGCTCTGCGCGCGCAGCTCGGCGAGGAGCTGGCCGCCGTCGACGATCTCGTCGCGACGGCTCGCGGAATCGATCCTGGCGACGCCTGGCTCGTCTCCGAGATCGAGGCGCTGGGACCCCGCCTCGTGACAGCCGCCCTCGAGGCCGATGCCGCTGTCGAGGCGGCCTGGACGCCCGGCGCGGCCTTCGACCGGGCACGACCGGCCGCTCCCGAGCGCACCGCACTCGACCCGGAGGCGGAAGCTCTCGTCGCCGACATCGCCCTCGTCCTCGCAGGAGGCGACGCCACCGGGACTGTGGTCGACCCGACCGGCGTCTGCGCAGCGCTGATCCTCTCCGTCGGCATCCGCGCGGGCGACGGCGGCGAGATCGACGCCGTCCTCGGAGCTCCGTCCGACGCGAGCGCCGGACGCCGCGCGCGCCGACGGCTCGCCGCTCACGGTGTCCGCTGGCGCGACCTCGGCCTCGACGAGGAGACGAGCGGGAGCGCCGTGGAGACGCTCGTCGCGCAGTTCCCGCACGAGGGGGCGACGACGACCGCGGCCGGCCCCGTGCTGGAGGCGATCGACGAGCTCCTCCTCGGCATGCCCTCCACCCAGCGCGGGGTGATCATCGGCCCGGCCGCGGCACTCTGCGATCGCCTGCCGGCCGCCGCAGCGAACCTTCGGCGAGACGCGCTGCGCGACGGCCGCATCCGGGCGATCGTCCGACTCCCCGAAGGCCTTCTGCCCGCTCATCCCCGTCAGTCCCTCGCCCTGTGGGTCGTCGGCCCCGCCGACGGCAGGGTCGACGAGGGTCGGCGGTGGACCCTGCTCGCCGACGTCGGTGAGCGGACGCTCGACGCGGCGGTGCGGTCGCTGATCGTCGGCGACGTCTTCGCCACGATGGGCCGGGCGGCCGATCTGAGGGCGCACGCCTTCGCGTTCGGCCGAGTGGAGGCCGCCACCGCGGTCCTCGCCCAGTCCGGCTCCCTCCTGACGCAGCGCAGCCGCGGGCCGCGAGTGGGGCGTGTCCCGTTCGACGCCGCCGCCGCGCGAGCCGTCCGGATCGAGCAGCTCCTCGGGGACGTCGGCGAGACGGTCGCGGACCTGGCCGCCGAACCGGTGGCTGCCGACGCCGAGGTCGCGTCGCTCGCTCCGCAGGCGATCGGCGCCCTGTGCGCCTCGAAGGCGCTGCGCTACCGCGCGGGCACCCGTCTCATCGAGACCGAGATCGGAACCACCGGCCACGTCGTGCTCGGCGAGCCCGAGCTCCTCGGCGAGACCGAGCGGGGCTCGCGCCGCATCGGGATCCTCGAGTTCGAACGGGCGCACGGACGCTCGGCGCGCACGCAGCCCGGCGACGTCGTCTTCTGCACCTCGCCGCCCACCGCGATGGTCGATCACGAGGGCGGCTCCGTCGTCGCCTCCCCCGCCCGCATCCTCTCGATCGTGGATCCGGACTCGGGCCTCGTTCCCGACCTGCTCGCCGCCGACATCGCCGGTCGGCCCCCGGGCTCCCGCCGCTGGCGCGACTGGACGGTCCGCCGGGTCCTGCCCGAGCGCGTCCCGCCCCTGATGTCGGCGCTGTCGCGCATCATCGAGCTGCGGGCCGAGACCGAGCATCGACTCCAGGCCCTCTGCGAGCTCGAGACCCTGATCTCCGATGGCGCCGTGCACGGCAGCATCCGCCACCCCCTTCTTCCCACCCGCACCGAGACCGCCGCCGACGACGTCGACGGCACCGCACAGAAAGGCAGCTGATGGCACCCCGCCTCGCCAAGACCGCCGTCCCCCTCGCTCCGTCGACGATGAAGGAGCTGAAGGACACGCTGTGGAAGGCCGCCGACAAGCTCCGCGGCTCGATGGACGCCTCGCAGTACAAGGACGTGATCCTCGGGCTCGTCTTCCTCAAGTACGTCTCCGACGCCTTCGAGGAGCGCCGCGCCCAGATCCGCGCCGAGCTGACCGCCGACGGCCTCGATGACGACCAGATCGGCGAGCTGATCGACGACGTCGACGAGTACGTGGGCCGCGGCGTCTTCTGGGTGCCGGCGCCCGCGCGCTGGGGCCACCTCGCCGAGAACGCGAAGGGGACCGAGGCCACGGCGGCGGAGCCCGCGCGGTCGATCGGCGAGCTCGTCGATGCGGCGATGGGCCTCCTGATGGAGCACAACAGCGGTCTCGCCGCGACGCTGCCGCAGATCTTCAACCGCGACAGCGTCGACCAGCGTCGTCTCGGCGAGCTCGTCGACATCTTCAACTCCGCGCGCTTCACCGGCGAGGGTTCGACGCGCGCCCGCGACCTGCTCGGCGAGGTCTACGAGTACTTCCTCGAGAAGTTCGCCCGCGCCGAGGGGAAGCGCGGTGGCGAGTTCTACACGCCGTCGAGCGTCGTCCGGGTGCTCGTCGAGGTGCTCGAGCCGCACGAGGGCCGGATCTACGACCCGTGCTGCGGGTCGGGCGGCATGTTCGTGCAGACCGAGAAGTTCCTCGAGGCGCACGACCGCGAGGGCAGCGACCTCTCCGTCTACGGACAGGAGCTCAACGAGCGGACCTGGCGGCTGGCGAAGATGAACCTCGCCATCCACGGGCTGAACGGCAACCTCGGCCCGCGCTGGGAGGACACCTTCCGCCGCGACCAGCACCCGCAGCTGCAGGCCGACTTCGTGCTCGCGAACCCGCCGTTCAACGTGAAGGACTGGGCGCGCAACGAGGAGGACCCGCGCTGGGCCTACGGTGTGCCGCCGGCGAACAACGCCAACTACGCCTGGATCCAGCACATCGTGTCGAAGCTCGCGCCCGGCGGGAGCGCCGGCGTCGTGATGGCGAACGGCTCGATGTCGTCGAACTCCGGCGGCGAGGGCGCCATCCGCGCTCAGCTCGTCGAGGCCGACCTGGTGCAGTGCATGATCGCGCTGCCCACCCAGCTGTTCCGCAGCACCGGCATCCCGGTCTGCGTCTGGTTCCTGGCGAAGGACAAGACTCCGGGCCGTGGAGGCGTGACCGACCGTCGGGGCGAGGTGCTCTTCATCGACGCACGGAACATGGGCTACATGGTCGACCGCGCCGAGCGGGCGCTGAGCGACGAGGACATCGCGACGATCGCGGGGACGGTGCACGCCTGGCGCGGCACCCGCTCGGCGGGAGGGGTCGCCTACGAGGACAAGGCGGGGTTCTGCTACTCGGCGAAGAACGCCGAGATCGCGGCGAACGACTACGCGCTCACCCCGGGTCGCTACGTCGGAGCGGCCGAGCTGGCCGACGACGGGGAGCCGCTCGAGGAGAAGATCGCGCGCCTGCGCGGCGAGCTGCTCGCGGCGATGGACGAGTCCGACCGCCTCGCGACGGTCGTGCGCGAGCAGCTGGAGCGTGTGCTGTGAGCGAGATCCTCCTCAAAGACGGCCTCAGCACGCTCATCGACCACCGCGGAAAGACTCCCGCGAAGCTTGGTGCAGAGTTCGTGGAGGCTGGAGTCCCCGTGCTCTCAGCGATCCTTGTTACTGATGGCAAGATCGAGTGGGAGAAGGCCCGGTTCGTCACACAGGCCGTCTTCGAGCGGTGGATGCCAAAAGAGATCAAGAAGGGCGATGTTTTGCTCACCAGCGAAGCACCGCTTGGACGAGTCGCCCGGGTGGATCGTGACGGACCCGTCGTACTCGGTCAACGACTTTTCGCGTTGAGGAGCGATCCGACGCGACTCGATCAGGCGTTTCTGTACTACGCACTTCTTTCTGAGACGGTACAACAACGAATTCTCAACCATGGCACCGGATCGACAGTTGTCGGTATTCGCCAGCCTGCGCTACTGTCCGTCTCCATCCCGACACCAGCTCTACCGATCCAGCGTGGGATCGCGGAGGTGCTGGGCGCACTCGACGACAAGATCGCCGCCTTGCAGCGAGTCAATAGTGCGTCCGAAAAGTTGATCGCGCGAGAACTCGGGTCGCTACACACCGTCGGATCGATTCAGCCGCAAACAGTTGGAGAAGTAGTCCGATTCCGCAATCATGAACGGCGACCCCTCTCATCCGCCGAGCGCAACGAACGTATGGGCACTGTCCCCTATTACGGAGCCGCAAGCGCGATCGACACCGTAGATGAAGCGATTTTCGATGATCGCCTGGTGCTCGTCGGCGAGGATGGATCGGTGGTAGACGAGCGAACCGGAGCTCCGGTGCTTCAGTACATCTCGGGCCCTGCATGGGTCAACAACCATGCTCACGTGCTCGAGGGGTCGACGATCTCCACCGAGCTTCTCTTCCACGTTCTCGGAGCCGCCGACGTCCGTAGCTTTGTGACGGGTGCAGTGCAACCGAAGCTCAGCATGACCAATCTGAAGAAGGTACCGGTCAACATCCCGAGCGGCGACGACCTCCTCAGAATCGAAGATGAAGTGCAGGGCTTGACCGCAATGCAGAGGGCGAATGCTACCCAGATCAAGCTTCTGCAGAACCTCCGGGACACCCTCCTCCCCGCCCTCATGTCCGGGAAGCTCCGCGTCAAGGACGCCGAGCGCGCGGTCGAGGACGTGCTCTGATGGCCGGGTTCTCGGAGGCGCAGTGGGAGGAGCTCGCTCTCGACCGGCTCGGCGAGGAGCACCTGATGTGGCAGCCGCTCCGGGGAGAGCAGATCGCCCCGGGGACGGGTGAGCGCGACTCCTGGGCCGAGCTGCTCATCCGCCCTCGCCTGATGACGGCGCTGCAGAAGCTGAACCCGACGATCCCGCCGACCTACCTGGCGCAGGCGGCGGCCGAGATCGCGACGCCCTCCTCGCAGGACGCGATCACCGAGAACCACCGGATCCACCGGTTCTTCGTCGAGGGGTACCGCCTGTCCTATCTCGAGGCCGACGGCGTCGAGCGCAACGTGACGGTGCGGCTCCTCGCGGCAGAGGCCGACGACAACGACTGGCTGGCGGTCAACCAGGTCACGATCCAGCAGGGCGACCACAAGCGCCGGTTCGATCTCGTCCTCTACCTCAACGGCATGCCGGTCAGCATCCTCGAGCTCAAACGGGCCGGCAGCGACGCGACGAAGGTCGCCGCCGCGCACGCGCAGCTGCAGACCTATCTGCGCGAGTTCCCGCTCGCGTTCCGGTTCTGCGTCTTCACCGTCGCCTCCGACGGGCTCGAGGCGCAGTACGGGACCCCCTTCACGCCGCTCAACCACTTCGCGCCGTGGAACGTCGACGAGGAGGGCAAGCCTGTCGGACGTGACGAGCGGGAGGACGACGGCAACGTCGTCACTCCGCTCGAGCGCGCCCTCGACGGGCTCTACAACCAGGCGCGGTTCCTGCAGATCCTGCGGAACTACACCGCCTTCGACCAGGGCGCCGAGGGCCTCGAGAAGCGCATCGCCAAGCCGCACCAGTACTTCGCGGTGGCCAAGGCCGTCGGCCGCACGATCACCGCGGTCGACAGCAACGGCAAGGCCGGCGTCGTCTGGCACACGCAGGGCTCGGGCAAGTCGATGGAGATGGAGCTCTACACGAACCTCGTCGCCCGGCACCCGCACCTCAAGAACCCCACGGTCGTCGTCATCACGGACCGCACGGAGCTCGACGGGCAGCTCTTCTCCGGATTCGAGCGCAGCCTCCTCCTGCCCGAGAAGCCGAAGCAGGTCAGCAGCCGAGCGGAGCTGCGGGAGCAGATCGGCAACCGGCTCACCGGCGGCATCTACTTCTCGACGCTGCAGAAGTTCGGGCTCAGCAAGGAGGAGCGCGACGCGAAGGCCGCGCACCCGCTGCTGTCCGACCGGCGCAACGTGATCGTGATCGTCGACGAGGCGCACCGCAGCCACTACGACGACCTCGACGGCTACGCCTGGCACCTCCGCAACGCCCTGCCGAACGCGACCCTCATCGCCTTCACCGGCACCCCGGTCAGCTTCGACGACCGCGACACCCGCGAGGTCTTCGGCGACTACATCGACATCTACGACCTCAGCCGCGCGGTCGAGGACGGCGCCACGGTGCCCGTCTCGTTCGAGCCGCGCCTGATCAAGGTCGAGCTGGCCGAGGGGGTGAGCCAGGAGCAGATCGACGCGGCCGCGGACGAGGCGACCGTCGGTCTCGACGAGACCGAGCGGACCCGCATCGAGCAGAGCGTCGCCGTCATCAACGCCCTCTACGGCGCCCCCGAGCGGATCGACGCCCTCGCCGCCGACATCGTGCGGCACTGGAGCGAGCGCAGCGAGCGGATGAAGGCGGCCATCGCCTCTCCCGGCAAGGCGATGATCGTGGGGGCGACGCGCGAGATCTGCGCCCGCCTCTACTCGGCGATCGTGGCGCTGAAGCCGGAGTGGCATTCCGATGAGATCGCCGGCGGCCGCATCAAGGTCGTCTACTCGGGCACTCCCTCCGACGTCTCGCCTGTCGTCGAGCACGTGCGCCGCGACTCGCAGAACGCGACGATCAAGAAGCGGATGAAAGAAGTCGACGACGAGCTCGAGCTGGTCATCGTGAAGGACATGATGCTCACCGGCTTCGACTCGCCGCCGCTGCACACGCTCTACCTCGATCGTCCACTCAAGGGCGCGCTGCTGATGCAGACGCTGGCACGCGTCAACCGCACCTTCCGCGGCAAGCAGGACGGCCTGCTCGTCGCCTACGCCCCGCTGGTCGACAACCTGACCGCGGCCCTCGCCGAGTACACCGCAGCGGATCAGGCCGAGAAGCCCGTCGGCCGCAACGTCGACGAGGCGGTCGGGATCGCGCTCGAGATGGTCGCCGAGCTGCGCGAGCTGCTCGCCGACCACGACTGGAAGACCGAGGCCTCGTCGACGCACCCGAAGGCCTACCTCAACGCCGCCTCCGGTGCGGTGAACTTCCTCCGCTCGCGGTCGAAGTCGACCGCCGAGGGCCAGGAGGATCCGGCGGCACGGTTCCGCGCGCTCGCGAGCAAGCTCTCGCGGGCCTGGGCCCTCGCCTCGGGCGCGCAGAACCTCGCCGAGCTCCGTCCCGAGATCTCGTTCTACGAGGACGTCCGCATCTGGATGGCGAAGTTCGACGCCGAGGACCGCCACGCGAGAGGCGAGCCGATCCCCGCCGAGATCGAGCGCCTGCTCGGGCGGCTGCTCGCCCAGGCGACGGCCACGGGTGAGGTGCTCGACATCTACGACGCCGCCGGCATGCCCAAGCCGTCCCTGGACCAGCTCACCCCCGAGTTCGTCGAGAAGACGCAGAAGGCGCGCAACCCGCACCTGGCGATCGAGGCGCTGCGCAAGCTCCTCGTCGACGAGTCGAGCGCGGCGACCCGCAACAACGTGGTGCGCAGCCAGGCGTTCTCGGCGCGGATCGCGGAGCTGATGACGAAGTACACGAATCAGCAGCTGACGTCGGCCGAGGTGATCGCGGCGATGGTCGAGCTGGCCCGCGAGATCTCGGACGAGGCCGACCGCGGCAAGCGGTTCGATCCTCCGCTGAGCAGCGACGAGGTCGCCTTCTACGACGCGGTCGCGCAGAACGAGTCGGCAGTGACGCTGCAGGGCGAGGACACGCTCGCGCAGATCGCGCGCGAGCTGGTGCAGACGATGCGCCGCGACGTGCGCACCGACTGGACGGTCCGCGACGACGTCCGCGCGAAGCTCCGCTCCTCGATCAAGCGGCTCCTCGTGCGCTACCGGTACCCGCCGGACCAGCAGGCCGGCGCCATCAAGCTCGTGATGGCGCAGATGGAGTCGATGGCCCCGCGGTACGCGACGGAGCGGGAGGCGGTGCTGTGAACCGTGTGTTCGTGACAGCGGACGACACCTCGAGGTCTGAGACGCTGACCCCGACATCGCCAGAACCGACGTCGGCCTGATTCATCGATCATCGCGCGACGTCACCACCACACCGCTTCGAGCGGACAGCCCGCCGGCTGAACACGAACCATCAGAGGGGAACGACCATGACCGAGGACCAGACCATCGAGACCGTCGACGAGGCGATCGCCGTCGAACCGATCACGCTTCAGACCGAGCTCCCAGCGGAGGAGGCCGTCCACGACATCGCGAAGGCGGTCAGCGCCCGCCACACGATCGCGCGCAAGTACGTCCTGAGGCTGCGGCGCAGGCGCCCCGATGCGACGCCCGCCGAACTGGTGCGGATGCTCGAGCGCCACTACGGCACCTCCATCACCGCTGCGGGCGCCCTGATCTCGGCGGGCGCCATCGCGGCCGACGTGGGCATCGCGATGATCCCCGGAGTGGGAGCCGCTGCCGCCGGAGTGAAGAGCGCCGGCACGCAGGCCGCGAAGAAGGCGACGAAGGAGGCGACGAAGGCCGCTGTGAAAACGGCCGCGAAGAACGTCGCCCTCGGCGCCGCGAAGTCGGGTGCGCAGCGGGCCGCGAGCCTCCTCCCCGCCGGAGACGAGCAGCTGCAGTTCGAGATCACAGCGATCTTCGCGCTGGCGATCGCCGACATACACGGGATGGACCTCGACAAGGATCAAGCGCAGGCGCTGGTCTACGGTCTGACGAACGATCGGGTGGGAGGCGCGCAGATCGCGGCCATGGCATCCGACGTCGCCGCCGTCTCCACCGGCGACACGGTCACCGGCCCGTCGAAGACCGTCGAGCGCTCCCCCTGGGCGAGCACTCTCGCGAGGTCCCTCCCTGCCGGTGGCGCCCAGGAACTCGTCCAGACCATCCAGACCGGCCAGCTCGCCGGCGTCCGCGACACGTTGAGCGGCAAGCAGCAAGCGGCGGTCGACTACGGAGTCGGTGCGCTGTCGGGAGGGATCGTCCGCTTCGTCTTCGGTCGCGAGGTCATCGCCGCGTCCCGCGCCGCCTTCCCGGAGGCGCCCGAGGAGTTCCCCGTGCATCTCGCCCACGTGGAGGTCGTCGACGGGGAGGACGAGGACGCGGAGCCGAACCGCGCCCTCGCGGCGCTCGAGGACGCGGCCAGGTCGACCGGGACCTGGGTCGCTGGTACCGCCGGCGCTGTGGGTGAGGGAGCTGCCAGTGCGGCCGGCGCGCTGTCGAGGCCGTTCCGCAGCGTCGACCTCGACGGCGACGGCATCCCGGACGAGGCTCAGGCGCTCACCGCGGTCAAGGGCGCCGCGTCTGCAGTGGCGGGCGCCGCCGACGCCGTCGGCGGGAAGGTCGCAGGGCTGTTCAAGCGGAATCGCGACTGATCCGTCGGATCCCGGGTGGTCGTCCCCGGCGCCAGTGTCTCTCGAGGGAGCGGTGTCGGGGTACGCCGATCGGCTCTCAGCGATGCCGCCGTCGGCGCAGCCCTCATGACTCGATCGGGATCGTCCCCGATGTCCTGAGGACATCAGTGGCGAATTGGTGATTGTGGTGACGTCGGAGCGGGTTCATGCCCTGCCTCATCAGCATGACGACGAGACGGTAGACCTCGTTCAGAACGTGTTCGTCCTTCAGAACCGCGTCCAACGAATCGAGCCCCACGGCGTCGATCGTCCACACCCGCTCCGATACCGCCCTATAGGGGACTCGTCGAACCGTCGAGTCCGGAGCGTCCACGTGCGCCAAAGCCGATCGCACTCTCCTCCCCGACGCCTCAGGATGCAGATTGAGGAACCAGCGCAGAGCCTTCCGGCCGTTCAGGGTCTCCTCGAAGACTCGCAGGATCTCCAGACGTCCGGCACTGAGTGTGCACAGACGTCGCCACCCGGCGCTCCGGTTCGTGGAGGGCAGAGCCGTCAGCGTCCACAGGAGCTCCTGCGTCTGTGCCGGACTGGGGAACGACTCGAGGAGCAACGTCCTCAAGGAGGAGACGAGGCCGGAATAGTCCTCATGGAGACGCAGTCGTTCCCAGCTCGCATTCGTCTGTCTCCCACTGAGCGGAGCGACCGTCTCCTCGAGAAGTCGACCGCGGCGCTCGCGCTCCCAGGGCAACGCGAGGGATGCGCCCTCCCTGACGGTGACGATCAGGTCGTCGAGCCCACCGGGACGGGATGTGAGGAGAACGTTCCGTAGAGGTCGTGTCTTCTGGACGTGCTGGATCACAGCGAGTTCGAGTTCGTCCAGGCGTTCAGGTCGGCATTCCGCGAATCGTGCGGTGGTCACGTCGCTCCACCGACGCCGATGAGACGCGAGACGAGTACGCGCGTTCACGGACTGACCGACATAGGAGGCGCCGTCTTCGAAGTCCAGCCAGTAGATTCCGCATCGGGAGCGATCCTCGACGAAGAGTGCGAGCGATCCCCCGTCCCTGACGTCGTGCTCGGTGAAATGGAGTTCCTTGAAAGGAGACATCTGCGCACGCTACCGGAGCACCACAGCATGAACCGGAGAAGCTCCAGGCAGGCCATGGCCGCTACCCCGGCTCGAACGCGGATAGCGGACGAGTGTTTCCCTCGACATCGAAAATACCCCCGATCCCCACTAGTCGGACCGGCGGGTGGCGCATGTGCAGTCGGGTCGGAGGTTCGACCGCCGTGGACCGGATACGGCCGGTTCGTCGAGGACGACCGGCGGATCGATGTCGGAGCAGTCCGCTACCGTGACGAGAAACAGGGGGTCAGGCATGGTCATCGGATACAGAGCTGTACTCAGGCTGGACGATTCGGCCGACGCGATCGACGTGGCGGAGAAGGCTCTCCAGGAGTGGCTGCGATCCAAACTCCGGTCGGGGTCGAAGCGCGGCAGACTCGAGAAGGCCGAGTGGGTCGGGGAGGGCGAATTCGATCTGGGTGGGAGCGGTCGACTCATCGCCACCCATCGCGACGATCCGACGAACAGCAGATGGCTCCGCCGCTACCGGTTCTCGGAGACCAACTCGGGTAAGGCGTTCGACGTCTCCGTCCTGGCGATCTCCGCGCCCGGGTCCTCCGGATTCACGCAGTCCCTGGTCGTCGAGGCCGGCGTCACGGGTCAGGGTGGCGCCGATCCGGTCGAAGTCGTCGCACCTCCGAACATCGTCGGCACGTTGCTCCGCGACTCCGTCGTGGTCGAGGGACGGACGCGGCTCACGGCGGCGCCCGTCCTCGTCGAGAACGCCGAGGGAGTGGACGCCGTCCTCGCCGCGATCGCCGATCCGACCCGGACCTGCTCGGTGATCGTCGCGACGTCGGTCGACTCGGAGACCGACCAGCAGTTCACCCGCATCGTCGCGAGCCTCACGAAGAAGAGCCACGGGGTGGCGACGACCTTCGTCGTCAGCGCGTCAGCTGCTGAGCTGTTCGAGCAGCGCCTCCCCGACAGCCACCAGGTGCCTCGTGGACGAGTGCGGACCTTCCTGCCGGACGTCGATCTCACTTCCCGTCAGGACGCCCTCCGGCACCGCGTCCTCGGGCCCGCCACCTTCGCACGGTCGATCTCGAACGGACACGTGTCGGAACGCCTCCAGGTGACGCATGCGGCCGCGATGAAAAGGCGGTTCCTCGCCCTCGGTCTACCCGACGATGTTCGACTCGCCATGGAGGAGCTGGCGCAGGCGGAGAACAAAGTGCACCGACGGGCTCTCGTCGACGCCCGCGTCGCCGCTCCGGTTCCGGCAGTCCCGCCCGCACCCGCGCCGGCTCCGGCGCCGGTCTCTGCTCGATCGTCGGTCGATGCGGGTACGTCGTTGGAGGGCCTTCTGTCCTTCGCCGACGATCTCCCGGAGTCCGACGCCCGTCCTGTCGGCGTCCCCCTCCTGACCCGGGTCCGCGGGCTGGTCAACCGCTGGCTCCACCGGGACGACGCCGACGAGAGGACGATCGATCTTCTCGACCAGTTCATCGAGACCCGAGCGTCCGAGGTGCTCGTCGCCGAGGAGGAGCTCGAGCGCCAGGGTCGCGAGCAGGCCGCCCTGACGAAGGAGAACACCGAGCTCAACCAGCGGATCGACTCGGTGTTCCTCGATCTCGCGGTCGAGAGCGAAGCACTGCGCCGAGCCGAGCGCGAGGCTCGTTATTTCCGCGAGCAGCTCGCCGCACTGCAGGCCTTCGAGAAGCTCGACGTGCCGCTCGATGCGGTGTGGGAGCCGCCGGGCTCGATGTCGGAGGTCATCGCCACTCTGCTGCCCGATGAGACCTCGGACCCCGAGAGAGCCTCCATCGCGAAGCGGGTCGTGTTCTGCGGACGCGCTTCCGACGCCGAGGAGGTCGACAAGCGGGACGGACTCGGACAGTACTCCTCGAAGGTCTGGGAGTTCGTGCACGTCCTGCACGACTATGCGGAGGCGAAGGCGAGCGGCTGGGAACGCGGCACGGTCCACACGTACCTGACCTCCGACAGCGCCCCGGCGGGCTTCAAGTGCCCGGCCTCGCGTCACGCGGCGACTGAGAGCGAGTCGGTCCTCGCGAACGCCGCCTGGGCGCGCGAACGAGTGCTGCCGGTTCCGGACGACGTGCACCCGTCGGGATCCGTCCTGATGCCTGCGCACTTCAAGGTGTCGACGAACGACTCCTTCGCGCCGAGGATGCACTACTTCGACGACACGGATCGCTCCGGGAGGATCTACATCGGATACATCGGACGTCATCTCACGAACACCCGTACGTGATGGCCGGCCCGGTGCCGGAGAGGGATGAGCAGTTCTTCCGTGCCGGATCGCGAGTATGCGTGCGCATCAATAGGATCGACCGACGCCGTGTCGCGCCGCGCCGCGGACCTGAGGGGGATCCCGTCGAATGAATGATCTCGAGTACCGCCGACTCGTCGACCGAGCACTGAATGCGGTCGTCGACGGACTGCTCCCGACGGTGAACAGCGTGCTGGCGTCCCATATCGGGCCGGATGAGGACTGGACCGTCGTCCTCCGACGTCATGACGAGGCCAACCCGAACCCGCAGAACAGGAACCAGCGATACGGCGAGCGCGACTTCAATCAGCTGGTGAGACTGCTCACCTCGGATCTCGATCCCCTGGGTCGGCCGTTCACCCGCGCGATATCGCCTCTGGCGGAGGGATCTCTCAAATACCTCCGGAAGGTGCGCAATCTCTGGGCCCACGGTGAGCAGTTCGACCGCCCGATGACCAATCGTGCCATTCAGGCCGCTCAGACCCTGCTGCAGGAGGTCGCGATGGACCACCTCGCCGAGGAGCTGGGCGAGGTGCGGGGCCGGATCCTGGCGGAGGCCGACGGAACCGAGAACACCGACCTCTCCGAGGTCGCACCGACCGAGGCGGCGTCCGAGAGCGAGGCGGCGACCGAACCGGCATCGATGGTCACAGGCACAGAGGACACGCCCGTCGACGACACCAACGCGCCGAGCGCTCCCACGGCCGAGCCTCCTTTGCGGCGGCCGCGCGGAGCGGCCCGCTACGAGGGGCTGACAGTGGTGGTCGATGATGTTCCGCAGGCTCCTCGCGTCACCGTCCACCTCGAGACCCACGACGAGCTCTCCTACGCGATGGCCAGCGCTCGGATCCAACCGGTCAAGCGCGTTTCGATCCGGAACGGCGGGGACGAACTCCGCGGTGCCTCCCTCGATCTCGAGGTCGTCGACGCGCACGGTTCGCTGGGCGGCCCCCGCACCATTCGTCTCGACCTGGGTGCCGAGCAGGACAAGGACCTGGAGAACGTCGCCCTCACTCTCGACCCCGAACGCATGCTCGGGGTCGAGCAACGGCGGTCGGGGAGCATTCGCGCAACGCTCCGGACCGCCGACGGCGACAAGATCGCCAGCACGAGCGTCGATGTACTGGTTCTCGCTGCCAGTGAGTGGCGGCTCGTTCCGACTCAGCTCGGGCTGGAGCTTCTTCCGTCCTTCGTGCAGCCGAATGCGGTCGTCGTCGAGAAGGTGCTGCGCGAGGCAGCGGACCTCCTCGGCGAGGCGACGGGCAATTCGGCACTCAACAGCTATCAGACTCACGACCCGACACGGGTCGATGCGATCGTCGAGGCCGTTTGGGACGCGATCAGAGCCAGGGAGATCGCTTACACGGCGCCGCCCGCAAGCTGGGGCAGAGTGACTGAGGACGGACGCAGGGAAGGTGGTCAGAAGACCCGGACTCCCTCTGAGGTGCTGGACGGGCGGCTCGGCACCTGTCTCGACACCACCCTGACACTGGCCGCTGTTCTCGAACAGGCGGGCATCAACAGCACTCTCTGGCTCACCAAGGGGCACATCTTTCTGGGCTACTGGCGAGTCGATCGCACTCTCGGTGCCGCAGCTTCGACCGATGTCAGCACGGCGATCAACCTCGCCGACAGCGATCTGATCCGCGTCGTCGAGACGACCATGCTCACCGGAGAGTCGGCGACGATCGCGCAAGCCCACCGTGAGGCCCGCGAAGAGCTCGCTTCGAAGAGCGATGATCTGAAGGGTGTCGCTGACATCAGAGAGGCTCGCAACGGCGGCGTCTATCCTCTTCCGAGTCGTGCGGTGACGTCCGACGGCGTTGTGACCGTGCACGAGTACAAGCCCGGCGATTCGGAGATCGTGTTCGACTTCGCCGGTGCAGGGCGCGGTCGCAGACGTGACGTGGTCACCGGCCCGGCCCGCGTGGCGACCTGGAAGAACGCGCTTCTCGACCTGAGCCTCCGTAACCGACTGATCAACTACACGGACCGCGCGGGCTTCTCTCTGGCCGTGCCGGGAACGGATCTCGCCCGCTTCGAAGACGTGATCAATAGAGCGACTCCGATACAGCTGGTGTCGTCCGACACCGTCTCCGAGATCGCCCGCGAGCGCGGAATGCACAGCGGGCGAGATCTGCCGGCCGAGATCCGGACGGAGATGCTGTTCGACAAGAAGCAGGTCTTCGTCAATGTCACCGCCGCCGCCTACACCGACAAGCTCCGCAAGTTCGCCGCGTCGGCGAAGACGATCGTCGAGGAGACCGGCGCGAACAACCTCTACCTCGCGTTCGGGACTCTGCACTGGACGCTCGACGACCGGGAGCTCAGGTCGCCGATGGTCCTCGTGCCGGTCACGATCAAGGAGACGGCCCGCGGCTCCGTCTTCACGATCACGCTCGACGAGTCCGGCTCGTCGACTCCCAACTTCTGCCTGGTGGAGAAGCTCAAGGTCAGCGTCGGACTCGACCTGCCCGGCCTCGCCGCGCCGGCCGAGGACGAGTCGGGCATCGACCTGCGCGCCGTCTTCGACTCCGTGCGAGCGACCCTGACCGAGCGCGGCCTTCCCTTCCGCGTCGAGGAGACGGTCGACCTCGCGGTGCTGCAGTTCGCCAAGTTCCGGCTGTGGCGTGACCTCGACGAGCAGTGGGAGGTCCTGGCCCGCAATCCCCTCGTCTCCCATCTGATCAACACGCCGCTGGAGGCGTTCGAGGACCCGGCGGGCGAGGAGCTCGACCTCGATCTCGACGAGCTCTCCGCGCAGGTGCCGGTTCCTGCCGACGCCTCTCAGCTCGAAGCCGTCGCGGCCGCCGTGGCCGGGAAGACCTTCGTCCTCGAAGGCCCTCCCGGGACGGGCAAGTCGCAGACCATCACCAATCTGCTCGCGAGGTCGCTCGCCGAGGGCAAGCGAGTCCTCTTCGTCGCCGAGAAGCGGGCGGCACTCGACGTCGTGAAACGGCGCCTGGAGGAGGTCGGGCTCGGCCCCTTCTGCCTCGACCTCCACGACAAGGGCGCGCGTCCGGCCGAAGCCCGAGCGCAGATCCGCGCCGCGCTGGACTTCTCCGTCCAGCCCGACTCGCACGGCTTCGCCGCCCAGCGGCTCACCGTGGAGTCGACCGCGCGTGGACTCCGCCGGTACGCCGACCACGTCCACGAGGAGAACGGCGCGGGGTACTCCCTCTACGAGGCGCATCAGCGCGAGGTGCTCGCGGAGGAGCACATCCGAGAGCTCGAGGTCACGCGCGCGTTCGTCGAGAACGGCACCCTCGAGCAGTTCGACGCTGTCCGACATGCCCTCAGGCTGCTTCCGGACGACTTCCACGCGGCGCGCCCTCGGCGCGGACATCCGTGGTCCTTCATCTCACCCTCGAGGCTCGCGCCCGATCTCCCGGTCAGGGTCGCCGAAGCGGCCGACGAGCTCGACGCGGCGCTGCTCGAGCTCGACCGCTTGGACTTCCCGGCGGCGGCGCTGGCAGCCGCCTCCGACCCTGCCCTGCTCGCGCCCGCGATCAGAGGGACGGAGGCGGACGAACGGCCGCTCGTCACCCTCGATCAGTTCATCGATGCGGGCTGGGACGCGCACCTCGCTCATGCTCAGGACGAACTGCAACGGCTCGCTCCGCTGCGCTTCGACGTGCTCGACGTCATCCACGAGCGGGTGATCGACGCGGATCTCGACGACGTCCGCGCTGCGGCGGTGGAAGCGGATGGAGCTGGCCTGCTCTCGCGCAAGCGGATGCGCCGCTCCGTCCGCGATCGCCTCGCTCCCTACCTCCGCTCCGGCCCCGAGAGCGTTCCCCTCGACGGCCTCGTCGCTCTGGTCGACCGCGTCCTCCTCGCGCGACAGCACGCCTTCTACCTTCGTGAGCTCGTCCGTCAGATCCCCGCCCCGGTCGCCCCCGAGCGCTGGAACGCCTTCGACGGCGAGACCCTCCGGCGGATCTCGGGAGAGATCGGCGTGCTGCGGACCCTGCGTCGGCTCGTCGTGATCGGTGAGGAGGCGAACGAGTCGGTCGACCGCGATCTGATCCGATCGGTCTACGTCCGTCCCGACCGTGCGGTCCTGGGTGTGGCGCTGCAGCGCTTCATCGAGGCCCACCGCGCCCTGCTGGACGTCGCGGGTGCACCGTCGGCGGAGCTGGACGACTGGGCCGGTGGTCGACCCGTTGTGGAGGCGTGGCGACAGTCCACCGCCGAGCGCGGGACAGGGCGCGGCGCCGTCCGGTCACTGGAGACCTGGCTGGCCTTCCTCGCTCGGCTCGAACCGCTCCGCGACGCGGGGATGTCGACGGCTCGCCGGCAGTACCTCGAGGGCGGAGGCGACGTCGACGACGCGCTCCTGGCCTTCGAGAAGGGCCTCGCCGCGTCCTCGGTGAACGAGCGACTCGCCAGCACGGAGCTCGCCGGCTTCCAGGCCGCCGCGCACGAGCGGCTCCTCGGCCGTTACACGACCAGCGCGAGCGCCGTGCGGAACGAGCTTCCGCGCATCATCCCGTCGCAGGTGCTCGCCCGTCGGGACCTGAGCTCGCTTCCCGCATCGATGATGGGCGGGCTCAAGCGCCAGCTCGAGTACAAAGCGCGCGGCTTCAAGGTGCGCCGCCTGATGAACGACTTCGGTCCGCTCATCACCCGGCTCGCGCCCTGCACGCTGATGAGCCCCGAGTCGGTCGCCCGGTTCCTGCCGGTCGACGCCGACCTCTACGACATCGTCGTCTTCGACGAGGCGTCGCAGGTCCGCGTCGCCGACGCCGTGGGTGCGCTAGGGAGGGCGCGCAGCGCAGTGATCGTCGGAGACAGCAAGCAGATGCCGCCGACGAGCTTCGCCGAGACGGGCGCGGTCGAGGACGAGACCCTTCCGGCGGACACCGTCGTGGACGAGGAGTCGATCCTCTCCGAGGCGTCGCAGGCGCGGGTCCCGTCGCGCTGGCTCTCCTGGCACTACCGCAGCCAGGACGAGCGGCTCATCGCCTTCAGCAACAGCCGCTACTACGACAGCCGGCTCTCGTCCTTCCCGACCCCGCACGCCGATGACGCCGGCGACGGGCAGGAGGGCTACGGCATCTCCTTCGTCCGCGTCGCGGGCACCTTCATCCGCACCGGTCGAGGAAAGGCTCTGCGCACGAATGCGGCGGAGGCCGAAGCGATCGTCGCCGAGGTCCACCGCCGCTTCGACGCGTCGCCGGACGTCGTCCCGTCCCTCGGCATCATCACGTTCAACGCGCAGCAGCGCGACCTGATCGACGGCCTGCTCCGGAGCTCGTCCGACCCGCGCATCGCCCGGTCGCTCGACGTCACGGACGGGCTGTTCGTGAAGAACCTCGAGAACGTGCAGGGCGACGAACGAGACACCATCCTGTTCTCGATCGCCTTCAGCGCGAACGACAAGGGCGTGGTCCCTCTGCAGTTCGGTCCGCTCACCCGTGCCGGGGGCGAACGGCGCTGGAACGTCGCCATCACGCGAGCCCGCCGTCAGGTCGTCCTCTTCTGCAGCTTCGACCCGGCCGAGCTGCGGGCGGACGACACTCAGTCCATCGGCGTGAAGCACCTGAAGGCCTATCTGCAGCTCGCGCAGGCGGGCTCGGACAGCGTCCACGACGCCCTCGACCGACTCCCGCATCCCGACGCACACCGGGACGAGCTCGCGGCAGCGCTCATCGACGCGGGCCTCGCCGCCCGCATCGACGTCGGACTGTCGGAGTTCCGCGTCGACATCGCGCTGGCGACGGCGGAGGACCCCGGTCGGCCTCTCGTCGCCGTGCTGCTGGACGGAGCCTCCTGGCGCCGGCGGCGCACAGTCAGTGATCGCGACGGGCTCCCCGGCGCGGTCCTCAAGAACGCGATGGGCTGGCCCGCCGTCGAGCGAGTGTGGCTGCCGGAATGGCTGGCCGATCGCGACGCCGTGATCGAGCGCCTGCGGGAGGCTGTCCGGCGAGCGGACGATCTCGTGCGGGGCGAGCAGGCGGCGACACCGGAGGTCGAGCTGCCGGAGGCCGAGCCCTCGGCTCCGACCCCGTCAGAATCGGAGGTCGTCGATGTCGCGGAAGACGCACCGGAACTCGCACGGAGCTTCCACGTCGTCGCCGGCACCTTCCGGTCACGCTCCGAGCCAGTCTCCGTACCCGCAGCACCGGAGCAGTCAAGGACGAGCGCGTCGGACGAGGTCACGACGTATACCGCCTGGCCGGAACGCGTGGTCGGGTCGAAGGACGTGCTGAACGCCCTACCCGCGGCGCCTTCCCGCCGAGCCATCGCCGAACTGGTGTCCGAAGTGGTCGAGGCGG